>CALMFG010000146.1 GCA_937863465.1 uncultured Clostridia bacterium | reverse complement strand
GTCCACATTCAGCGCCGGAAGCAGTTTGTCTAAATCGGTATGGAACAGTATGGAGCCGTGATGCAGACTGGCGCGGGTGGGTTTATATTGCGCGTTGCCCGAAAACTTCTTGCCGTCAATCAGTAGGTCATTACGGCCGGAGAGACAGGCGCTGACGCCGATGGAAGACAGAGCCTGTATGATGGGTTCAGTATAACGGGAGAAATCAATGGTCTGATTATCGGGTTTTCTACTGATAAAAGAGAATTGCCATCCGCCCATGTCGGTGTAGATGGTCCCGCCGCCCGAGATACGGCGCACGATATTGATATGGTGCTTTTGTGCGAAATCCATATTGATTTCGGCCAGCGTGTTTTGGAATCGACCAATCATCAGCGTGGGGGCGGTGCGCCAGAACATGAAATATTCGTCGGCGATATCCAGTGCCTCCATCGCATATTTTTCCAAAGCAAAATTGAAGTTGGCGTTGGTGGACGGGTGGTCGATATATACCATAATGATTTCTCCAAATATGACGATTTGGCTATTCGTTTAACGCCGACATGCATTCGGCGGCGTGATAGGACGAACGGACAAAAGGTCCGCTGGCCACGTACTTAAAGCCTTTTTGAAACGCCAGGATTTCATATACCTTAAACTGCTCAGGCGAAACATATTCCGCCACAGCGATATGCGATTTGGATGGACGCAAGTATTGACCGATAGTAAAGGCATCGCAATCCACACGGCGCAAATCATCCATCACCCGTGCAATCTGTTCGGCTGTTTCTCCGAAACCGACCATTAATCCGCTTTTAGTATGAATTTTGGGCGCGTACTGTCTGGCGTTTTTCAGTACGTCCAGAGATTGTCGGTAGTCGGCCATGGGACGGACAGCCGAGTATAGCTCGGAGACCGTTTCGATATTGTGGTTTAGAATATCTGGCCCAGCATCCAGCACGGCGTGAAGCGCATGGGGGTCGCCTTTAAAATCGGGTATCAGAACTTCGATGGTGCTTTCGGGCAATGCGGTTTTCAAGGTGCGGATGGTGGCGACAAACTGAGAGGCTCCGCCGTCCGGCAAATCGTCCCGCGTAACGCTGGTGACCACAATATGATGAAGATTCAGCGCGACTGCGGCTTTGGCGACATTCCCGGGTTCTTCGGGGTCGGGCGGCAAGACGGGCTGTTTGGATACATTGCAAAAACGGCAGTTTCGCGTACAATTGGCCCCCAAAATCATAAACGTCGCCGTGCGCGTTTTGAAGCATTCGCCCATGTTGGGGCAGGCCGCGCCGCTGCAAACGGTATTGAGGTTCAGCGAAGCGAGAAGTGCCTGCACTTCCTCGGCTGCCTGCGGATAGGATTTTATGGTGAGCCAGCTTGGTTTCGACATAGAATCATCATCGCTTTCGTCTCTTTGGCATCATCATATATGAAAGGTTGAATAAATGCAATGGAAAATTTAAAAACGAGTTGATATTTAAAGCCTAAATACCAATATATGAGGACAAAAACGCGCAGAAAAGCGATTAATCAGTGAAACGATTCAATAAAGTTGGTATTGAAAGCCTTGACGCCAACCTTAATGCTTCATATAATGAAGGCGAGTAGTGAAACTGATATTTTACAAAGAAAGAGAACATGAGCTGATGAACAATACGCTGATCAACGAACGCCGTCTGTTTATTGAAAAAAAATTGCTGGCCGAAGGCGAAATCAAAGTCGCCGAACTGTCTGAACTGTTTAATGTTTCTTCCGAGACCATTCGAAAAGATCTGATGTTTCTGGAAGAGAAGGGTATCGCCAAAAAGGGATACGGCGGGGCGGTGGTGGTCAATGATTTGCTCGAACCCAGCTTTAAAGAAAAGTATGCAAAAAACAAGGAGGAGAAAACCGAGATCGCTAAAGCGGCGCTGGATTTCCTC
>CALMFG010000145.1 GCA_937863465.1 uncultured Clostridia bacterium | reverse complement strand
GACCAGCGTTATCAAGACCTGGCGAAACGACACCAGTTGCAGGAATACACCGTGTTCAAAAACGACACGTTGAACGCCGCGCTGGAAACCAACATGAACGACATCGCCCTGAACTACATGGACGACAAGGAGTTTCAGAAAAAGGCGGATGACACTTTTAAACTGCTGCAATCACGAGCCACCAGCGAGGGATGGGGCGAACAGAAGCTGGCGCAGGAAAAATCCAAAGCCTATGCCACCATGCGCGGCACGCAGATTCAGGCGATGATTGCCACCGATGACCCGCAGAAAATCATCGTCGCGCAGCGCGTTTACAACGAAGCCCGTTCCCGTGGGCAGATGAACGACTTTGACACCGCGCTGAAAATCGAAAAGCAGTTGCAGGCGGCGGTGCCAAAGGCGGCGGCGTTCCTTGCATACAGCGGCGGCAGGGCGGCAATGGGCGACAAAGAATCCATCATCAATTTCATCATTGATGAACAGGAAGGCGGCGCAACCGTGGCGCAGGAGCCGAACGGCGGCACCGCGATTTACGGCATCAATTCCAATTCCTTCCCAGAATTTCAGAAGAACCCGACCCGCCAAGGCGCGGTGGAGATTTACGGGCGCGACTTCTGGGATGCCAACAAGCTGGATGACCTGCCGGAAAATATGCGCCTGATTGCGATGGACACCGTGGTGAACCACCGCATCGACTTTGCCAAAAAGGTTGTGGAAGCCATCAAGGGCGGAGCCACGCCCGATGAAGTGCTGGATATGCGTCTGAAAGAATACCAGCGATTGAAGGCAGACCCAGAATATGCCGGATATTATGATGGATGGGTAAACCGCCTGCAAAAACTTCGCACACAGACAGGCGCGGCATACGATGCCAGCAGCATTCAGGCGACCGCCAGCGAACTGGAAAAACGCTACAAGGGCGCAGGCGCGGAACTGATTGCCCTGTACGACAACGACCGCAAACAGAAGGATGCGATTGAAAAGGCGGAAAAGGATGATGTCCAAGACCAGGTGAACCAGATTGTGTCCGATAACGGGGGCGACTGGACAAAGGTGCCTTCCACGCTTCGCGCACGCGCAACCGCGCTGGGCATTGACATCACCGCCTATAAGGGCGTGTCCGACCCCGCCGTGACAGCGGAACTGGATGCCATGCCCACCAGCCAGTTTTTCGCCCTTGACCTGAACGATCCCAAATATGCGGTGGGTCTGACCTATGCCGACAAGCAGGCGTATCAGAAAAAGCAGGCAGAACTGGGCAAGCCGGACAACAAATACACATCCGACATGGTGGATGGAATCGTTGCCTATTATTTCCGCAGCCAGAAGAACGCCGACCCCGAAGCCAAGGCGAACAAGCCGAAGGTTGCGGCGATGAAAAACTATGTCCTGTATAAGGCGCAGGCGTATCTCGAATCTGGGAAAAAGCCGACCAAGGAAGACCTGACAAAATTCGCATCCGAATATCTGACCCTATTCCGCACCGCAGGGACTTTTGGCTATAATGACATGACCATTGCGGATGTGCCTGTGACTGTCCGCGCCACCATTGAACAGGGACTGCTGGAAGCTGGGCGGGAACCAACCGAAACCAGCGTGCTGACAGCCTTTGTGAAGATGAAACAAGCCGGACTGATTAAAGATGAATGATGACCTGACCCCATCCGCCGTTGCCGATTTTATCAAGAACGACACAGTGAATCGTGAAGATACGCTGCGCCAGAACATCCTGACCGCCGCCGACACCAACCCAGACCAGCACGCCGAAGCCGTGAAGCTGGGGCGCACCGCGAACGTGCCGGCCGACTTCGTGGCGGCAGACATTGAATCCTACCGCAAGGAAGGCAAAATTGATTCCGCCCTTGTCAAAAGCATCGTCACAAATTATCCCGCTTTCGATTCATGGCTGGACAATCAGGACAATGCCAAAATCGTTCACGATGATGTGCCTGCCCTGACTGGGGTGCTGGATACCGTCCGCGCCTTCCCATCAGGTGCCATCACTTCGCTGGGGCAGGGGCTTGAAGGTCTGGGATCCCTGTCCGCCAGCGCATCGCAGGTGCTGAAAGGCATGAGCGAGAAAAACCGCTATATGGCGATGGACAGAAATTTTCAGATGTTGCGCCTTTACACCGGACTTTTCGGAATCGCGGCGCAACCCACGGGTCAGGTTGTTCAGGATGTGGGCAAATTCGTGGGCCCGCCCGAAGAACGCCAGACGACCGCAACCAATATCAGTAGCGGCGTGGGACAGGTTGCCGGACAGGTGCTGACCTACTGGCTGACAGGCGGGGCAGGGAATGCCGCGCTGACCATCGGGCAGGGCGCACAGCAACAAACCGACAGGCTTGATGCGGAAGGCATCACAGACCCAGAAAAACGCCTTCTGGCGCAGGGTCTGGGCGGCGCGGCGACATTCGCCACCGAGCGCGTGGAACTGGGCGTTCTTTTGAAGGGCGTGCCAGGGCTGGACAAGCTGATGGGGCAACTGCCCAAAGCCTTGCAGAACAAGTGGGCGAATCGGGTGATTGATGTCACAGCCGCAGGCGGCGCGGAAGCCGCGCAGGAAACGCTGGAAGGCTTTTTGCAGGACACCATTGAATATGGAATTTATAACGAGGATGTGGAATTCCTGAAAGGGATGCAACAGCAGGCAGGGGAAGCGGGTGCCGTGGGCGCAATTTCCCGTGCCCTGATACTGGGCATCACCAGCGGCAAGGGCGGCAGGCAGGCGGCGCAGGAACAGCAGGCGCAGGCGGCGGCGAAGGAAAGCGTGCAATCCGCCAAGGAACAGGTGCAGGCATCAAAGCTGCAAGCGCGTGACCCTGAAAAGATGCGCGAAGTCCTGAAAGCCGGAAACGAGGAAGGCAAGAAAATCACGCTGGATGGCACCGTTGTCCAGCAGTTTTTCCAATCCGGCATTGACCCCGAAGAATTCTTTAATCTTGCGCCATCGGCGCGGGAACAGTTTGAACAGGCGGATGCGGCCGGCACGGATATTTCCATCCCGCTGGATGAATTCCTGCACGCTATCGCCACCGCGCCTAAAAACGCCTACGACTTTATGACCGACTTCGTGAAGATTGACCCCGATGTTGACCCTGCCTTGCAGGGCTGGGACTTGCAGAATCCCGACGACCTGAACGCCTTTATCCAACAGTCCATCCGGCAGGCGCAGGAAGAATGGGGCGCACGCTTTGAAGCCGCGCAGGACTTGACTATGGATGAACGGATTGAACGGCAGATTCGGGACAACCTGATGAACCGTGAACTGATGGGCGAGAAGGCGCGGGCACCGGAAGCCGCCGCCAGTGAAGCCGCCCTTTATGGCGCGTTCGCACGCACCCTGTCCAAGCGCGGTGGCGATGCCGCCATGCGGGTTTTTGAACGCCGCTTTGGAACGAACTTTCAGCTTGAAGGATACCGCCCACCCTTGCCGCGCAGGGTTGGAACGGGCAGTGCTTACTATGACAAGATACGCGCCAAGGTGAAGGCGAAAAGGAATTCCCAGAAAGCCGCCGACAAAAAGCGTGCATCCAAGGCTGGATTTTTTGGCATCATCAAGCCGAAGCGTGCAAAGGCAACGCCGACCCCTCTGATTAACGCGCTGATAAAGCGCGGCGGTATTGCAAGGGGCGCACCAATCACAGGCGACCTTGCCGCCATCGGCATCACGCCCAAAAGCCACCCGCGCCTATTCCGTAAGGACAGCGGCAACATCAACAGCCAGCGACCGCTGGGCGACATTGATGGCATTCCGGTTGATGAACTTGAATCAGACCTTGGCACATCGGGGATTTTCAGCCGCGATGAAGACCTGAACGGCTATGTCAGCACGAACGAACTGCTGGACAAACTTCGCGATGAAACCTTTGGCGACTACATCCGCAGCGATGAAGAAATGCAACTGGAATCCTTTGAGGAAGCCGAACAGCAACTGATTGATGCCCTGAACGAAGAAGGGCTTGATATTGAAACCGCCACGGCGGAGGAAATCGACGCCGCGATTGACCGCGCCAATAAGCGATACCGCGAGGAATACGAATCCCAACAGTCGGGGATGTATTATCAGGATGAACGGGGCGTGACGCAATTCACCGACCGTGGGCAGACCATCGTAAAATTGTTTGCAGGCGCAGATGAGTCGACGCTTCTGCACGAAACCGGACACGTTTTCCTTGATATTTTCGCAGAGATTGCCAGCCAGCCCGATGCGCCGCAGGACATCAAGGATATGTGGAACGGCACCCTGCAATGGATGGGCGTGTCATCCGCCGCCGACATCAAGACCAACCAGCATGAGCAATTCGCACGGGGCTTTGAAGCCTATCTGTATAAGGGCGAAGCCCCCAGCGCGGAACTGCGCGGCACGTTTGACCGCTTCAAACTATGGCTAGCGAATCTGTACCGCAGCATCCGGCAGTTGAATGTGAACGTGTCCCCAGAAATGAAGGACATCTTTGACCGCCTGCTGGCGACGAACGATGAAATTGATGCCCTGCGTTCCAATCCGCTTGTCACCGCAGACCAGGCGACACTGGAAATGCTTTCCCCCGCGCAGCGCGAAGACTATCTGAAACGCAAGGCGGATGCCCTGCGGAACGCCAAGGATAAACTTTTCCGCAAAGCCATCCGGCAGGCGCGGCGTAAAAACACTGAATGGTGGAAGGAAGAATCGGCGCGGGTGCAGGCGGAAGTGGAAGCCGAACTGCAAGCCCAGCCCGTTTACAAAGCCATCCAGTTTTTACAGACAGGCACAGATTTTTCGGGCGACCCCGTTTCAGACCAGATGCCGGAACACAAGCTGAATGAAGCAGCGATTGTGAAGGTTTTTGATGATGCCAGCCCCATCAATCCGCTGGGCAAGCAGGAACTGAAATATCTGCCCCGTGGGATCCGCACAACAGAAGGCGGCACCGACCCACGCCTTGTGGCGGATATGTTCGGATTCCGCAACGCGCTGGAAATGCTGAACGCTATGAAGGGACTCGACCCCTACAAGGCGGCGGTGCAGAAACAGACCGAAGACCGCATGATTGCCAAGCACGGCGATATGCTGAACGATGGCACCATTGAAGCCGAAGCCCTTGCGATGGTGATGGCGGAAGACACCAAGGCGGCGCAGGTTGAATTGAAAGCCCTATCCGAACGAACAGGCGCAGCGTACCCATCCGATGGCGACTTTGCAAAGGCGGCGGAAATCGCGCTGGGAACCCTCACCGTTGACCAAGCGATAAAGCCGGACAAATACTACCGCGCTGCCCTTCGCGCCACCCGTGAATACGGGAAGGCAATGCAGGCGAAGCAGTATGAAGACCGCACCGTGAAGGGCAAGGATGGCAAACAGACGGTCGTCAAGGGCGCGGCATCGTGGAAGCGGCAGGAAATCCTGAACAAGCACCTTTACCGCTTGTCAAAGGCGGCGCAGGAGGAAACCACCCGCGCACTGGATAAATTCAAAAAGCTGGACAAACAGCCTGCCAAGGGCAATGCCCGTGCGGTGAAGATTGACCCAGCCTACCACCAGAAAATCTGGGACATCCTTGATAAATATAATTTGAACCCGCGCCTGTCCGATGCCAAACGCCTGCGCTTGGAACTGAAAGCCCTGAACGACTGGATAAAGGCGCAGGAAGAAGATGAAGGCGCAGCCCTGATGATGCCGCCCGAACTGCTGGCGGCGGATGGTAAAACCCACTACCGTGACCTGACCATGAACGAGTTTCGCGGGTTGCGCGACCTTGTGGTAAACCTTGAAACGCAGGGGCGAAACAAGCGCAAATACATCATGGAAGGGCAACAGCGCGACCTTGAAGCCGTGACCGCCGAAATGGTTGCGACAGCCGACCAGCACACCAATCCCATCACCCACAAGCTGACCGATGACCAGGGCTTTAAGGCGACAATGGGAAGAATTGTAGGCGGGATTGATGCAGTTAGCACAAAAATTCAGCAGATTATGGTCAAGATGGATGGCGGGGATAATTTCGGAATCTGGACACGCACGATTTTTGAACCCATCCAGCGTGCCGTTATCGCCCAGAATATCCGCCTGCGGGAAGAAGGCTTGAAGGTCAGGGCGTTGCTTGACAGATACTATGGCGATGAACGTAAGACCATGAATCAGGTAGTGGCGAACCGCAACGGCAAGGAAATCACCCGCGAACACTTGATAAGCATTGCCCTTCATTACACATCGACGCAGGACAACCGCGACAAGCTGATGGATTTTTATGAAGAAAACGAGGGTTGGGACGATGACTTTGTGCGCGACCTGCTTTCAAAGATGCGTGCCAAGGACTGGAATTTTGTCATGGAAGTCCGTGACCTTTTCGATTCCTATTGGCCTGAAACATCCGCCATCGAAGCGCGGCGTTTCGGATATGCGCCGGAAAAGCTGGAAGGCTTGCCGGATGAAGTTTTCACCACGGCTGATGGTCAGGAAGTGACGGTGCGCGGCGGGTATATGCGAATCATGTACGACAGCCGCCGCAGTTTCCGCACGCAGGCGAACGACCTGAAAGATGCGTTCAAGGAAATGACCATCGGAAAAGGGGCGCGGCCGGCGACCAAGCGCGGATCACAGATTGAGCGCGTGGAATCATCTGGGCAGGCGATACGCCTTGACCTTGATGTTATCGGCGACCATGTGGCGGAACAGGTTGGCATCATCACGATGTCGGAAACGATTGAGAACGTGGCAAAGGTTGTCCGCAAGGCGGAAGTGCAGGATGTACTGCACAAAAATCTGGGCGCGGAATACAAGATGATGCTGGATTTATGGTTGCAGGATGTCACCGTAGGCACTGGCACGGCCGCCATTATTAACGGTGGTTGGATGAGGACTCTAAGAAGTAATTATGCAGTTGGAAAATTGGCATTAAAACCACTGACTGCGATATTGCAGCTTTCAGGTATAGTGCAGGCAATGGCAGACCCAGATATTGGCGTCAAATATGTTATACAGGGACTGGCAAAATTTTCTTCACGACTACCGACAACGACCGCCGCAGAGATACAGGAAAAATCATTATACATGCAGGAACGCCGTTTTTCTTTAACCAGAGACGCCGCTGATGCTTTAAATTACTATACGCGCACAGGAAAATATAAACGCGAAAAAGTTGCTGCGTTGATGTTATATCCAATGCAAAAAGTGCAAGCACTCACAGACATGGTGACATGGCTTGGAGCCTATGAAAAAGCTAATGATGATGGATACGATGATGCTGATGCAGTGAGAATTGCTGACCTTGCTGTTTCCCGCTTACAAGCATCTGGCCTTGTTTCAGACCAGGCTGGGATTGAAAGAGGAACCCTTCATTCGTTGGTGCAAAGAAATGAGCTTGTTAAGGCTGGAACTGTTCTTTATTCGTATTTCAATGCTAAATACAACATTATTAAAAATGCAAAATATAAGTTTGAAAACAAGCAAATTAGCGGCGTTGATTATGGCGCAACCATTACCCTGTCCGTTTTGATAGAAGGTCTTTTGTCCGCATACCTGATGGGGCAACTGGACTGGGATGAAGATGAAGATGATGAAATAACCTTACGAGAAGGTGCTATTGGGATGGGGTCTTTATTGTTTTATCAAGCATCAGGAACTGTACCATATCTTAGAACTGTCGCCAGCAGTATGCAGGGCTTCACCCCACAAGATTCCCTTACAGCACAACTTGCTGCATTAGGGAAATTTATAGGCGTGACACTTGATGATTCTCTTGCACTTTTAACAGATGAAAAAGACCTTGAAGACATCAACTGGTATTCCCGCGCCCGTACCGCGACCGATGCCGTAGGCGTGTTTATGCCCGTGCCTTCATCCATGACCAAAAGCATCCTGCGCGGGATGGAACGGGAAGCTGAATCAGGCGATGCCGGACTGATGGACTATCTGGTTTATCAGAAGAAATGATGCTACCTTAACACACAAGGGAAATTGAAAAGCCATGACCGTACCAAGCACACCATTCCGTAAAGAACACACGCTGACAGGAAGCATCGTGCCGCTTGTGTACGACTGGACGGTGGAGAATAAAAACCATCTTCTGGTAACTCTGGTCAACACATCGGTGACGCCGAACGTGGAAACGACCCTTGTGGTGGACACGAACTACACGGTGAACAATGTGGGCGTGGATGGCGGCGGCACCATCACCCCTGCCAGCGCACACACGGCCGGATGGAAAATCGTCATCACCAGCAACGTGCCTTATGAACAAGACACTGACTTTACGAATCAGAACAGCGTTATGCCGGAAGAAGCCGAAAGCATGGCGGACAAGCTGGGCAGGCAAATCAAGCAGATTGTGGAAGTCCTTTCCCGCACCGTGAAAACCACCGTGGGCGGCGGCGTGCAGCCGGATGACCTGCTGGATGCCATCAATGATGCGGTCACGCTTACAGCCACCAATGCAGGACTGACGGCCGCCGATGTCGTGACCACTGGCAACACCGGCACAGCCGCGC
>CALMFG010000144.1 GCA_937863465.1 uncultured Clostridia bacterium | reverse complement strand
ACGGGTTTCGGAAGACAACAAAACCACAGCAATCAGTATAAGGATATTAACTCCATATATCCAGATATAAAAATCACAGATGGATGTGTAGTCGGGTATGGTCATGATAATCATTGCCGTCAAGCCGATTAGAAACCAGAGGATTTGCAGCCGGATGGTGCTGACGTCCAGATTGGCGACAATTTCGGATATCGTATTCTCTTCGCCGGTGAACAGCGAAGCGGTTGCGTTGGCCACGGCAAATATCCCGATGGTCACGATACCGAACAGCATCACAATCAGGGGCCAGTCCAGATATTTAAAGAGTTTAAAATCGATAAATCTGTTTTTCATAAAAAATCTTTCTTAAAGGATATAAAAAGAGACGGCGAACCATCGCTTTCGATTATACCGTCTTTTTATTTAAAATCTTGTTTTGTGTTTAAAAGTTTACACATCGTTGATGAAAAAAAAGAATCAATTTTCTGGCGGAAAAATCTCGGCTTTTAACGTGTTCCGCGCCCGAGAAGCGGTGAAACCAGAATTTTATCGTTGATGACGCGCGCGATTTCGGGCATTCTGCCCGTTTGTCCTTCGGGGAAAGCCGCAATATGCGTCCCAATCCGCATCTGTTTGGGCGAAAGAATCAGAGCCGAAACGACGGCCTTTTCGGAACCCGATGATCCCGCATGAACCAGTCCGCGCAAAGCCCCCATCACGGCTACACTGCCGGTGGCGAACACTTCGGCGCCGTCATTGATATCCCCGATAACCGTGATGTCTCCGTCCACCTCAATGCGCTGTCCCGCACGAATTGAACTGTAGATGAAGATAGAATGGTCGTAGACTTTGGCGTTCTCGCGCTGAGACCGCTCCTCTTCCTCCATCACCTTCTCAAAGCCGTCTTCATTGCCGAGAAATGTTTTTACCGACAAATCGCTGACTTTGCGGATAGGTGTATGGTTGGGTTCGCCGATTTCGGAATCATGAATCAGCTCCCGCTCTTCTTCATCCAGTTCGTCTTCAAATTTAACGTTGGTGATATCATAGTCCATCGCCAGCAGGTTGCGGATGTCCCATTTCTGTGCTTTATTCATCTCCCGTCCCCAGATAATCACCTTGGGGTTGGAGCCCTGAAAAAAGGATTTGGACGCAGAAAGCTTGTCAACAAAACCTTCGCGAATCTGCTGATACGCGATATCCTGTGCAAAGCGGATTTCAATCAGCCCGTTTCCTCTGCCTTTGATCGATACGACATTTATATCCAAGAAATTTCCTCCGAAATCGATGTTCTTTTAATTATTCTACACGTATTTTGTATATTCTGCAAGCGATCGCCCACAACATATAGTTTACCGGACTATCGGTTCGTTAATTTCCGGCACGGTTTCCGGCGCCGCTTCTTTTTTCTTATCCAGATAGTATGTGACGATGTCCTGTGCCACCAAAGCGGCCAGACCGCCCGAATAACCCTGCGGTATCATGACGCATATCGCAATTTCCGGGTCATCATATGGTGCATACGCGATAAACCAGGCCGAGTTTTCGATGTCGATGACGTTGGTCTCGGCTGTGCCGGTCTTTCCGGCAATTTCATCAATATATTCATAATCGGCAAAGTAAGTCGCCGCCGTGCCTTTCTGAACAACGTCTCGCATGCCCTGATGAATTTCGTCCCAAACCGCCTGCGGCACATCGGTCATCTCATTGAAAACAGACGGCTCAATTTCTTCGATGACTTCTCCTTCGGGCGAAACGATTTTACTGACCAGATGCAGGTTATAGACCGTTCCGTTATTGGCCGCCGCCGCGACATAGCGCACCAGTTCCAGCGGGGTTACCGATGTAACTCCCTGGCCAATCGCAGTCGCCAGCGTCATATCCGGGTTCCACTGCAGCTCGGTCAGGATGGACGCGATGGCCTTGTCCCACAGCCGCTGATGCGACATGGTTTCGGGGATATTCATCTCTTCAGACAGAATCTTACGAATCGCCGGGCCGGTCTGTGTGGTGCCCGAGCCCGCGACCTTAAGCAGTTTGGATGCTGTATTGAAAATTTCATCGTCCGTATATTCCACGCCGCGGTACGCCGCAATTTCGCGAAGCTGAGAGCGTATCAGACGGTGTACCAGATACGGGATGGATGTGGCCTGTTCATATACCGATTTGGTGTTGTCGTACAGCACGGTTTGGTTGCCGACCTGTCCCACGGGTTCGCCGACCAACTCAATACCGGTTGAGGAATCCAGCCCGAATTCCTGCGCCCATTTCACAACGTTATCATTACCCGTGGCGTCAGCTATCGTGAAAAAGTAATAGTTGCAGGAGTTCATCAATCCGTCGGAAAGATCCTGATTCACATGCAGATAGAAATTCGGAGCCACCCAGCACTGTTTGGATTTTCCGTGAATAACGTATTTGGTGTATTTGCCCAGGTCGTCAATTCGCGTATTCAGCGTAATGCCGCTGTCCGGGTTCATCAGTGCGCCCAGCGCGGTGGCCAGCTTAAAAACCGACCCCGGTGCAATTTTGGTGTATACCGCTTTATTAAACAGCGGCGCCGCCGGGTCATTGGCCAGTGCCTGATAGTTTTCGTCACTGATACCGCCTGTAAACAGGTTCAGGTCATAGCTGGGATAGGATGCGATGGCCAGAATTTCGCCGGTGTTGACATCCATGACCACTGCCGCGCCCGAATTGGCAAATTCGATATCATATTTGGTTCCGTCAATATCCACCTGATTCTCCGAATCGTCGTTAGCGATATATTCAACATACCGCCAGGGTCGGTTTCGAATCACCTGATGCTCATATTCTTCAATCTCGGGGATTCGGTTGGCCAGAGAATCCTCAACCGCCATCTGAAGGCCGATATCCAATGTCAGCATTACCGAGTTGCCCTGACTGGCCGGCGTAGACGTCAGCACCTTGGTAATCGCGCCGCGGCTGTTGACCTCCACTTCCTGAGTACCCTGCCGCTCGGTGCTGTTACCGGTCAAAACGTCTTCCATTGCGGCCTCTATGCCGGCAATGCCGACCAGATTGTCAAGGTCATATCCCTTCGCCGCATATTCCTCGGCAGATTCTTCGGTAGTGATTTTTCCCAAATAGCCAATGGTATGCGCGGCCACGTCGCCCTGAACATAGGTTCGGACGGTATCCTCTTCAATCGTGACGCCTTCCAGTTCGTTTCCTCGGGTCTCAATCTCTGAAACGGTATAGAAATCGACGTCCGATGCGATGGTGACCGGCACATAGGCGCGGTAGGATGAAAGCTGAACTTCCTGCCAGATGGAGAGCAGTTTACGCGCTTCTTCATACGTATATTCTTCGGGAATCAGAAAACGAGCGCGAAGCTCAACATAGATTTCTTCGGGGGTGCGCTCGGTGCCGACGAACATGTTGGTACGCCAGGATTCTTCACGCTTTTTCTTTGCTTCGGCGTTCTCAATGCCAAAATCGAAATAAAAGTTGCCCACTTCATCCTTATTGATGACAAATGAGTCGATAATTGAACCGCCGTGGGATTCGACAATATCGATGGTTTTGATGAAGATGTCCGTGTAATATGCGCGCGCCGCAGTGGAGTTAATCGTCGGATCTTTTACCACCGAGACGTTGAACGACTTTTCATCATACGCCAGCGGCAATCCGTTTCGGTCCATGATAGAACCGCGTGTTCCCTGTACGGCGACAGTCTTATGCTTTCTGTTTTCGGAAAGCTCCAGATACTTTTCTCCGTCCACAATGGTCAGTTTGGCCAACGTAAAAATCAGCACCATAAACATGGCGAATAGAATAACGCCTAAAATCTTGTATCGGTTTTGTAAAGAATGTTTCTTTTTCATCAAAGATTATCCAAAAACTCCGTCGTCGCTTTTCTGGTCATAAATTTATATCGGTACAGCCACTTCATGAATAGTTCGGTCAGCAGCGTGAGCGCGCCGGTGGTGATTGCAGCCGGGATGGCGTAGCGCACTAAAACATACATCGCCGAAAACGGACGTCCCATGAAGAATACAATAATCATGGCAACGATTTCTTTCACCACAACGCCGATGGCTGCTAAAAATGCCGCCGCGTAAAAATTGACCGTATAAATTCTGATGGCAACATAGTGCATCGCGATGGCCGCGATGAAAAATTGGAGGGTATAAAACCCGATGCTCGGGCCGTAGACAATATCCATCAGAAGTCCGCCCGCCATGGCAAACACCACGCCGTTGACGCGCTTTTCAATTGCGATGATCGATGCGGTGAAGCATATCAGAATATCCGGGGCAATCCCAAACATATATATCTGGGAAAATACCGACCCGGACAGGATGACGTTGATGATAATCAAAGCGCCCATCACAAAAAGTTTCATCGGCTATTCCTCCGCACCAGACGAACTGGACGGACTGGGTGACGGCGAAGGCGAAGGTGATGCCTGAGGTTCGGTTTCAATATCGGTCTCCTCGGCTGTAAATTGGGTAATCACCATGACTTCCTCCAGATGCAGAAAATCGACCGCCGGCTTGACATAAGCTACTTCATCGCTGTTTTCTCCGGTTCGGGTAATTTCGACCGTATCGCCGATAATCAAGCCTTTCGGATATACACCACCGAGACCCGACGTGATGACGCGGTAGCCCGGCAGAATATCGGCGTCAAACGGCAGATACGCCATCTCGAGCAGTGGGTCGGACGTGTTGGTCAGCGTCGTTCCCTGTACCACGCCGTTATCACGCGTTAGTTCAACGATGGCCGCCACCCCGCTGTCATAATCAATAATACTCATCACCTTGGACCAGTTGGCGCCGGTTTCGATGATTCTGCCGACCAGACCGTCTTCGGTGATGACCGGCATATCCTTCTGGACCCCGTCCAGAACGCCTCGATTGATGGTAAAAATGCTGAAATAATTGCTGGAATCCCTTCCCGTGACTCTGGCCGTGACGGTCGTAAAGTCCACTTGGTCTTCCTTATAAACCAGCAGGGTTTTTAATCGCTCGTTTTCCTGCCTCAATTCTTCCATGGTGCTTAAATCGTTTTTATATTGCGCAATCTGCTCTCGCAGTGCTTTGTTTTCCACGCGCAGGTCACTGGGCGCAAAAACACGCTCAAGAAAATTCCCGATGGAGTCGGTGACCGAATAGATACCGCTTTGTACGGGCATCAAAATGGAGCCAATGACCGATTCGCCGCCGCTCATATTCTGTTCGCCCGATGTCATAATCATCAGCGCGATGAGAATGAATACTACGATGACCGTGATGAGTGCCGGTCTGTTTTTAATAATGCCTCTTTTTTTCGCCATATCTTCTCCATCCGCTATTTTTAGCGCTAACGCATTATAGCATAATTTTTTTTGAGGGTTAAGCGGTATGCAGATTATTTACAGATTGGTTTAATTTCAAAGCCTAAATAAAAAGCGCCGATACCGCACGAGGGTATCGACGCCGGATTATTTTTAACGATTACTTATACAGCGGAAACGCTGCACAAAGCTTTAAAACATCCGCTTTCACAGCCGCATTTTCCGCGCCCTTGCTTTTCACAACTCTGGCAATGAATTCGGCAATCTTGACCATTTCGGGTTCCTTCATGCCGCGCGTGGTGACTGCCGGTGTTCCCAGACGGATGCCGCTGGTGACCATCGGGCTCTTGGTTTCAAAGGGAATTGTGTTTTTGTTGCAGGTGATGTTCGCTTCGTCCAGCCAAGTTTCCACTTCTTTTCCGGTTACGTCATTGCTGTTAAGGTCCACCAGCATCAGATGATTATCTGTTCCGCCCGAAACCAGATTCAGGCCGTTGTCCATCAGCGCTTTGGCTAATGCCGAGGCATTTCTAACAATCTGTTTTTGATAGGCCTTAAAGTCCGGGCCCAGCGCCTCTTTAAAGCTGACAGCTTTTGCCGCGATGACGTGCATCAAAGGTCCGCCCTGCGTTCCCGGGAAAATCGCTTTATCAATCGCTTTGGCATATTCCTCTTTACAGAGAATCATGCCGCCTCGGGGTCCGCGCAAGGTCTTGTGTGTGGTGGTGGTGACGAAATCAGCATACGGCACAGGCGAAGGATGCTCACCCGCCGCGACCAGCCCCGCGATATGCGCCATATCGACCATCAGGTAAGCGCCGACTTCCTTAGCGATTTCGCTGAATTTCTTAAAGTCGATGGTTCTGGGGTAGGCCGATGCGCCAGCCACAATCATCTTCGGTTTGTGCTCCAAAGCCAAACGTCTCACTTCATCATAATCGATGGTCTGCGTGTCTTCGGTCACATGATAAGGCACAATATTAAAGTAGGTGCCCGAGTAGTTGATCTTCATGCCGTGCGTCAGGTGTCCGCCATGGGACAAATCCATGCCCATCAGCGTATCGCCGGCTTTCAGCATGGCAAAATACACCGCGGTATTGGCCTGTGCGCCTGAATGGGGCTGTACGTTGACGTGTTCGGCCCCGAACAGTTCCTTGGCGCGTTCAATCGCTAAATTTTCGGCCACATCCACAAATTCGCATCCGCCGTAGTAGCGTTTTCCCGGGTACCCTTCCGCATATTTATTGGTCAGGTGTGATCCCATCGCGTTCATCACCGCCTCCGAAACAAAGTTTTCGGACGCGATCAATTCAATGTGCGTCTCCTGGCGGTTGAGCTCGTCCATCATGGCCGTATAGACCGCTTCATCCACCGCTTTTACTTTACTAAAATCCAACATATATTCATCACTCCTGTCTAAATTTTTTAGGCACAATTTTGAGTGCTTTTTTCGCTGCCATCTGTTCTGCTTCTTTTTTCGTTTTTCCCGATCCGCTGGTAAACACCGTGCCGTTCACGATGAAGTTCACATAGAATGTCCGGCTGTGCGGCGGTCCTTTTTGCTTGTAAACGATATAGGTGATTTTGGTGTTTGGTACCTTATGAAAATATTCTTGAATGCGTGTTTTATAATCCTTGAAGCCGCCGCCCGAGAGCACGGATTCGATATTGGCAGTAAACAACCGTAAGACCACGTCTTTGGTGTTTTCAAATCCGCTGTCCAGATAGATCGCGCCGATAGTCGCTTCAATGGTGTCCGCCAGAATCGACGCTTTGGCCCGGCCGCCGCCCTGTTCCTCGCCTTTGCCCAGCTTTAAAAAACCGGCAATCTTGATATGCCTGGCCACTTCATACAGCGACTTCTCCGTTACAATCGCCGCACGGGTCTTGGTCAGTCTTCCTTCGTGAAAATCCCTTTTTAAGGTAAACAGATGCTCGGAAATAATCAAATCCAGGACAGCATCGCCCAGAAACTCCAAACGTTCGTTATTCTCTTCTTTTGACAGGCTGGAATGCGTCAACGCTCTTTCGAGCAGACTTAAATCATTAAAATGATACCCCAGCGTATCTTCCAGTTTTTTATATTCACTCATCCGTATTAGTTAAATGCGCAGGATTAAGCATACTATCGATAAAATTCTCTTTACGAAGACAATATCTTTAATGCTGCGAAAAGTTTTTTAAAGAAACGAAGCCCCAAAAGATATGAGGCTTCTTCAAATAACTTGGTTGGTTTTACTTTACTTGAGATTCGATATAGCTTACGATATCCTTTACGGTGACTACCGAAGGTAAATCTTCGTCTGGAATGGTGATGTCATATTCCTGTTCAACATCCATAATCAGCTCTACGATATCGAGTGAATCGGCGTTCAAGTCGTCCACCAGGTTGGATTCAAGAGTAATTTTGTTCTCCTCAATCTCCAATTGGTCAGCCAAAAGCTTTCTGATTTTTTCAAATACCATAATCTTTTTCTTTCACCTCCGCGAAATAAGCTAAAAGTTTATTCGGTAATGCTCTGTATATCATTCTTGATGTTTTCAACCACACCAGAAATAATAAACTTTCTTGCCTGTCGAATGCCCGACCGGAATGTCTTGGCGTCGGCCGAACCATGTACCTTGATAACCCCGCCGTTGACGCCCAAAAGCAGTGCGCCGCCCAGCTCCGAGTAATCGAGTCTGGCTTTAAAGCGTTTGAATCCGGGTTTGGCCATCAGCGCCCCGATCTTGGTGAAGAACCCTTTGGTCAGTTCATCCTTCAGCATGCCGGTCATGGTCTTGGCCATGCCCTCAATGAGCTTCAGCGCCACATTGCCGACAAATCCGTCCGCCACCACCACGTCATAGTCTCCCGAGAGAATTTCCCGGCCTTCCACATTGCCTTTAAAGTTGATGTGTTTTTCCTGCGCCATCAGCTGAAAAGCTTCCATAGTCTGCGCGTTGCCTTTTCCGGGTTCGGAACCGTTATTGATCAGCCCGACCCGCGGATTTTTGACGTCCATGACGCAGCGCATATAAACCGAACCGATAACCCCCCATTGGGCCAGATAGAACGGTTTGCAGTCCACATTGGCGCCGCTGTCCAGCAGCAGAACGCTGCCGGTGCGCGTGGGCAGAACCGGGCAGAAAGCCGGTCTGGATACGCCCTTGATGCGCCGTACAATCAACGTAGCTCCGGCCACCAAAGCGCCCGAATGCCCCGCTGTTAAAAATACATCGCAGTCGCCGTCCCGAACCAGTTCAAAACCGCGTACCATGGATGCATCTTTTTTCTTTTTGATTGAGTCCACCGCTTTGTCGGTCATCTCAATCACCTCGCGGCAATCGACAATCTCAACACGTTTTAAATCGACCGAATGCTTCGCTAGTTCGGCTTCGATGACTTCCTTTTTGCCGGTTAACACCAACGTGATATCATCGAAATCCTTTACCGCGGCGGCTACGCCCTCAATCACTGCTCCGGGGGCATTGTCCCCGCCCATGGCATCTACACAAATTCGCAAAATTTAATCACCTTTTGTTTAAAATATACACTAGCTAAAAGTATATTAGATAGGCTAATCTTTTGCAAGAGAAAAAGGCACAAATAATCATGTGCCCTTAAGGTACCCTTCTCTATTCGGCCGCTTTTTTAACTTTGTCAGGAATGACCTTAACGCCGTTATAATAACCGCAATTTTTGCATGCCCTGTGTGACAACACAGGCGACTTGCACTGCGGACATTCGCTGATTCCCGGCAAAGACAGCTTCCAGTTTGCACTTCTCGTGCGTTTTCTTTGTTTTGAGGTTCTTCTCTTTGGTACCGCCATACGCTTGCACCTCCTTAAAAGCTTAGTCCCGAAACAGGCCATCCAATGCCGCAAATGGGCTGTTCGCTTTTTTTGTCTCTATTTCACAATCACAGGTTTCCAGATTCAAATCCTTGCCACAATGCGGGCAAAGCCCTTTGCAGTCCTCTTTGCACAGTACGTGCAAAGGAATGTTCAGAATGATATTGTCCAATACCGCACGGTCCAGCACCAGCACATCGCCAGTATATTCGTAAACATCGTCCTCTCCCGAGCCAGAGAAGGTCTCGGACAGGGAAAGCGAAATATTCACGCGTGCATCATTCAAGCATCTGGCACACAGCGCGGATAACACCGTTTTTACCTCAGCGGTCACCATAACACCGTCCTCTTCGGGCAGATATGCGCCGTTGACGCTTACCGGCTCCAAAAAGTTGTAGGACATTCCGCTGTATTCAAACTCCGAAAAGGCTTCGGAACATTCGAACGGGAACGATTCACCCAGCAAATCTTTAGTTTTGGAAAGATCAATCTTCATCATTATGCTGCCATAAAAGGAATTATTGCTTTTTTAGAGCAACAGCATAAATTATAATTTCCTTTCGGAAAGATGTCAATCCTTTTTTAGAGGCACAGCGCCTTGGTTTCCTGCGCGATTTTCAGCTCTTCATCTGTTGACACACAGACAATCTTCACCTTGGAATCGTCTGCCGAAAGAATACTCTCTTGACCGCGAACGCTGTTCTTTTCGTCGTCCATCACCGCGCCGAGGAATTCCAAACCTTCGATAATCATCTTGCGGATACGCGGGTCGTTTTCTCCGATGCCTGCCGTGATGGCGATGACATCGATTCCGCCCATAGCCGCGGCGTACGCGCCGATGTATTTCTTTACGTTATAGCAAAAAGCGTCCAGAGCCAGCTTGGCTCTCTCGTTCTTTTCGGTGTCCCAAGCTTTCCAGATGTCACGGAAGTCCGAGCTGATGCCCGAGATGCCGTAGACGCCCGATTGCTTATTCATATAGTTGGTGACTTCATTGATGGTCATGCCTTTTTCCTTCATCAGGAATTCAACGATGGCCGGATCAATGCTGCCACAGCGTGTGCCCATGATGAGGCCTTCCAAAGGTGTGAGGCCCATCGAAGTATCCACGCATTTGCCGTGGTCCACAGCGGCAATCGAAGCGCCGTTGCCCAGATGGCAGCTGACAATCTTGACTTCCTCAGGCTTTTTCCCCACCATTTCGGCCGCGCGTTTGGATACATAGGCGTGTGATGTGCCGTGGAAACCATAGCGCCGAATCTTCATTTCGGAATACGCTTCGTAGGGCAAGCCGTAGATATATGCCTTTTTCGGCATGGTCTGATGAAATGCGGTATCAAACACCGCAACCATCGGCACATTCGGCATAATCTTCTGGCATGCACGAATACCCATCAGGTTGGCGGGGTTGTGCAGTGGACCGAAAACCGCGCATTCCTCAATCGCCGCGATGACGTCGTCATTGATGATGAATGAACCCGCATATTTTTCACCGCCGTGCAGAACACGATGTCCCACCGCTTTGATTTCGTCCATCGATTTGATGACGCCGTAATTGGAATCGGTCAGCGCTTCCACAACCAGTTTAAATGCGTCGGTGTGGTCCTTCATCTCTTTATCGATCTCAATTTTCTGGCCGTCTTTTCCTTCGTGTTTTAAAACCGTTCCGTCAAACCCAATTCTTTCGACAATCCCTTTTGCCAGCACAGATTCACCGTTCATGTTGATGAGTTTATATTTTAACGATGATGAGCCCGCGTTTACAACTAAAACTTTCATTTTTCATTACCCTTTCGATATGTTAAGCTGGTAAGCTTTTATTTACATTACGCCATATTCTGCGCTTGAACCGCTGTGATCGCCACCACACTGACGATATCGTCCACGTCGCATCCGCGGCTTAAATCGTTCACCGGTTTGGCCAGTCCCTGACAGATGGGGCCGATGGCTTCGGCTCCGGCCAGCCGCTGTACCAGTTTGTAGCCGATGTTGCCGGCCTGCAGATCCGGGAAGACCAGAACATTTGCTTCGCCAGCCACCGGGCTACCGGGTGATTTCAGCTTGCCTACCGAAGCGACCAAAGCCGCGTCGGCCTGCAGTTCGCCGTCCACGTTCAGACTGGGAGCCAGCGTCTTGACCAGTTCGGTCGCCTGAACCACTTTATCAACCAGCTCGTGCTTGGCACTGCCCTTGGTAGAGAACGAAAGCATGGCCACCTTGGGGTCCATACCCGCCAGTGTTTTGGCTGTCTCCGCCGAAGAAATCGCAATCGCCGCCAGCTGTTCGGCTGTCGGGTCAATATTTACCGCACAGTCGGCAAAAATTAAGACGCCGTTCTGTCCGTATTCTTTTTTATCAACTTCCATGATGAAGGATGAGGAAACCACCGAGATGCCCGGTGCTGTTTTGATAATCTGAAGTGCGGGTCTTAGGGTGTTGCCTGTGGTGTTGATGGCGCCGGCTACCATGCCGTCCGCTTCGCCCTGTTTAATCATCATCACTGCAAAATACAGGGTGTCTTTCATCGTCGCCAGTGCCGCTTCGGGTGTGACACCCTTGCTCTTTCTCATCTCGTAGAAAGCATTGGCGTATGCTTGGAGTCGTGCATCTTTCTCGGGGTCTACGATAGTGACTCGGCTGTAATCCAATCCCGCCGAAAGTTTTTTAATCTCCGCTTCGTTTCCTAAGAGAATCACATCCGCGATGCCCTCTTTAGATATGAGTTCAGCCGCCTTAATCGTTCTTTCCTCTGTGCCCTCGGGCAGGCAGATGCGTTTCATGTCGGCTTTTGCCTTGGCTTTAATATCGTCCATCAATGCCATAGTAATTTGTCGCTCCCTTCAGTCGCGTTTAAAAATTCGCTTCTTATCATATAAATAATTTGATATACTTAATTATATAGATGTCCTTAAACAAACATGTCCATTATACATAGTTTAACCGCATTTGAAAAGGTGAAAATATGAGAATATGCGCAATAATTGCCGAATATAACCCTTTCCACGCCGGACACGCCTACCACATCCAAAAAACGCGTGAAATCTCCGAATGCGACCATGTGGTCTGCCTGATGAGCGGCGATTTTGTTCAGCGCGGCGAACCCGCCATCTTTGATAAATGGCATCGGGCGCAAGCCGCGGTTCGCTGCGGCGCCGACCTGGTTTTGGAACTTCCGGCCATCTATGCCCTGCGCTCAGCCGAGGGTTTTGCCTGCGGAGCTGTGCGCATTTTGCAGAATCTCGGTATCGATGTTCTGTCGTTCGGCTCCGAAACCGATGACATTCATCAGCTCAAAACCCTTTCAGATATTCTGATTAATGAACCCAGCCGCTATAAAGAGCAGCTGAAGACCTATCTCGACCAGGGCATCTCCTATCCCGCATCCCGCAGTATGGCCATGCAGGAATACCTCTGCAACCCCGAGGTCAGCATCCTGATGACCGGATCCAACGCCATTTTGGGTCTAGAGTATTTAAATGCCCTAAGCCGACTAAACTCCGAAATCACGCCGACAGTCATTCGCCGAAAAGGCGACAATTATAACGAAGAATCCCTTTCGCTTTCGCTCTCCAGCGCCACAGCCATTCGAAAGCATCTCTTAAAAAAAGGGCTGGATGAATCCATCCTGGCCAATATGCCCGAACCCGCTTTCCATATCTTTGCCGACTTGCTGGACAGCGACTTTATTCCCGTTTCTTCTCAGCATTTCTTTAAGGAGATGCTGTATGCCGTCCGAATGATGCCTGCCGAAGCCATCGCGAACATCCCCGATGTCTCGGAAGGTCTCGAAAACCGAATTAAATCCGCTGCCGAATCCGCCAAGGACTATGACGATCTGGTCCGAAGAATCAAGACCAAGCGCTACACCCAAACGCGTATCCAGCGCATCCTTATCTATATACTACTCGGCATCACGCGCGAGACGGCCCAATATGCCGACGCACACTCGCCTGAAAATATCAAGGTTCTGGCCTATAAAAAGGATTCAGCCCATCTGTTGTCGCATTTTTCAAAAAACAGTCAGGTCAACCTTTTCCACAGTTCGGTCGGGCTGGAAAATGACCCGTTTGTCGGTCTCGATATCCGCGCCGCTGATGTCTATGCGCTGGCACAGGAAGTGCCCGAATTCTTCGCGTGCGGACGGGATTATACCCAAAAAACGCTGACCGATTAAAAAAAAGACTGTCCTTCAGGGGACAGCCTTGATGTCTTTTAAAAATTTTCTCGGATATACTGAATCAGTGTTTCCAGTAAATCCGTTTCACGGACTTTTAGAACCTTTTCGCCATGCACAAAAATCAAGCCTTCTCCGTTGCCGCCCGCTACGCCGATATCCGCTTCCTTCGCTTCGCCGGGACCATTCACCGCGCATCCCATCACCGCCACAGTCAGCGGTTTTTCAAAATCAATCAGCGCCATTTCAATATCATTCGCCAGCTTCTCCACGTCGATATCCGTCCGTGCGCAGGTGGGACATGCAATAATCTCCACGCCGAATTTTCGAAGGCCGATGAGATTTAGAATCTTCTTGGCGGCAAAAATTTCACGTACCGGGTCGCCTGAGATGGAGACGCGGATGGTATCTCCGATGCCTTCCAAAAGCAAAGGCGCCAATGCGGCCGATGATTTGACCAGCGCGTTCTCGTATGTCCCCGCTTCGGTCACGCCAATATGGATGGGGTATTCCACCGCTTCGGCCAGCTTGCGGTTGGCATCGATGGTCTTTTTGACGGACGAGGATTTAATGGAAACGACTATATCGTCAAATCCCATCTTCTCCAGCCTTCGAACATTATTAATCGCCGAAGCCGTCAGTCCTTCGGCCGAGTTGCCGTACTTAAACAGAATCTCTTTTTCCAGCGAACCGCCGTTGACGCCCACGCGAATCGGGATGCGCGCCGCCTTAGCCGCATCCACCACGGCTTTCACCTTAACATCATCCCCGATGTTTCCGGGGTTAATCCTTATTTTATCCGCGCCGTTTTCAATGGCCAGAACAGCCAGCTTATAATCAAAATGCACATCGGCAATGAGCGGGATATTCGTTTTGGATTTCAGCGCCTTAAAAGCTCTGGCACTGTTCTCGTCAGGCGCGGAAAGCCGCACCATCTCGCATCCCGCTTTTTCCAGAGCGGCAATCTGCGCAGAAGTCGTTGTGATATCCGACGTTTTTGTGTTGGTCATGGATTGGATAGCGACAGGGTTTCCGCCGCCAATCGTCACTCGACCGATATGGATGGTTTTAGACATGGCATCAGCCTCCAAACCACATACGGATGGCGTCCTGATAGATGAGATAGAACATCAGCCCAAACAGCAGAATCATCCCCACCGCGTGAATCGCGCCTTCCACATCACGATTGACGGGCTTTTTGAAAATCGCCTCGATGACAATGAATACTGCGCGCCCGCCGTCCAGCGCCGGGAAAGGCAGCATATTGACCACCGCGAGGTTGATGCTGAGGAGCGCGATGATTTCCAGAACCACGCCGAGTGAAATATGGAACGCCTCCTGAATCGTGTCGGTCACCATCAGTATGCCGCCCACGTCCTGCGTACTGGATTGTCCGGTAAACAGGCCGCCGATAAACTGATAGGTCTGCATGGTAATCATATACAGCCATTTAAAGCTGAGCCCAATCGATTGCCCGAACGTGTAATCCACCGGCTCCTGAGTAAACGAGAAACCGGCCAGATACCGCCCTTCGGCTTCATCATACTGACGCGGAATATCAAACTGAATCAGTTCGCCGTCTCTTTCCACCGTGATGTCCAGATTGACTTCATCGTTTGATTTTGCCAACGCCATCGACATTTCGATGGCAAAGTCGATATCCTGTCCTTCAAAGTTTCGGATGACATCGCCCGCCTGAATGCCGTAAGCTTCGGCCGGAGAGCCCGCGTTGACGCTCTGAACCACCGGCTCAGCGTCACCGTAGAAAGTGAGAATGGCGATGGCTAAAAACACGGCCGTAATCAGGTTAGCCAAAGCGCCTGCCATAATAGTAATCAGCCGTTTCCATGCCTTTTGGTTATTGAACGCTTCCGGGTCGGCGTTGTTCTCGTCTTCGCCGTGGAACAGGCAAAAACCGCCGATTGGGAAAACACGAATGGAAAACTCGGTGCCTTTTCTATCCCATTTCACCAGCTTGGGCCCAAAGCCGATCGCAAACTTGTCAATTTTAAATCCCAACGCGCGTCCGGCCAAAAAATGACCGAGTTCGTGCGCCATTATCATAAACGCCAACACCAGCACAGCGCCGACATATCCTAAAATCGTTCCAAACATGATGCCTCCAAATATTCTACAGCGTCAGGGCAAAAGCCCGTACTTCCCTGTCCATCCCAATAATCGCGCCCGTATCGGTGAGTTTCTGCCCACCAAAATGGTTCATTGCCTTTTCCACCAGCTTAGGGATGCCGCCCAGCAGAAAATCACCTTTTAAGAATCGGCTGACCGCAATTTCGTTGGCCGCGTTCAGCACCACCTCCGAAGACCCGCCGTCGTCTTTCAACGCTTCAAACGCCAGTCCCAGACACGGGAAATTCTCCGCTTTTGGCTTTTTAAACGTGAGATTCAGCGATGTGAAATCCAAAAACCCAGCCGGTGCGCCAAAACGCTTGGGAAAGCCCAGCGCATACTGGATGGGCTGGCGCATATCGGTGACGCCCAACTGCGCCATCACACTGCCGTCGGTATATTCCACCATGCTGTGCACGATGCTTTTCTCATGAACCAGCACATCGATTTTTTCGGGCGGCATATCAAAAAGCCATCGCGTTTCCATGCACTCCAAGCCTTTGTTCATCAGCGTCGCGCTGTCGATAGTCACCTTGGCGCCCATATTCCAGTTGGGGTGCTTTAACGCCTGTTCGGGTGTCGCCTGCTCAATCTCGGCTTTTTCCCAATCACGGAAAGGGCCGCCGGAAGCGGTCAGAATCAGTCGATTGACGGATTCAGTGTCAAAGCCGTTCCTCAAGCACTGAAAAATCGCAGAAAGCTCGGAATCCACCGGATAGAGTTTGGCACCCTTTTGGTTCAGCAGATTTCGTACCACACGGCCTCCGCAGACCAAAGCCTCTTTGTTGGCCAGCGCCACGCGGATATCATTTTTGATGCAGGCCTCCAGCGCCAGAAGTCCGGCGATACCCACCACCGAAATCAATACGGTGTCCGCCGGCACTTGTGTCGCCAGTTCAATCAGGCCTTGCTGTCCATAAAAAATTCTAGTGTTTTCGGGGATATTCGCTTCCAGTTTGTCTGAATGCTCGGCGCCCGAAAGGCACACCGCTTCGGGTTTGTACTGATTAGCCTGGTCGATCAGCAAATCCACATTGTTCTCGCACGAAAGGCCGGATACACAGTATTCATTTTTGTTCTGATCAATCACGTCCAGCGTCTGTGTGCCGATGGAACCGGTAGATCCTAATATTGTAATCTTCTTCATGGCTATATAATCAAACTTCCGTAAACCAGCGTAAAATACAGATAAATCATGGGACAGATAAACGATGAACTGTCAAAACGGTCCAAAACGCCGCCGTGCCCTGGGAACATATTGCCAAAATCCTTGATACCGAAGTAGCGCTTGACCATGGAAGCCACCAGGTCGCCGACCTCGGCCGCCGCAGGCAGAACAGCACCCATAATGATAAAATGAATCGGGTTGATTTCAAAACCCGTCGCGGAACTGTAGATATAGCCCAGCAGAATGAGCACCGCATAGCCCCCAATATACCCAGCCACCGCGCCTTCCACCGATTTGTTCGGGCTGATGCGCGGAATCAATTTATGTTTTCCAAACGCCGTACCAAAGAAATAGGCGAACGTGTCCGTCGCGACGGCAGTAACCACTGCGATGAGTATCAACAGTACGCGCAGCTGCACATCCCTAAACATGGCAAGGCCGAACATCGCTGTAAAGAATATCGACGGATAGATGAGCGTGAAAATGCCCAGCATCAGGGTATTCATATCCCGACGCTTGTTAAAAATCGCTTCGGTAATCATCCAAAACACACCGATGCCGTAGGTGAGCACCACATACTTCCATCCAAAAAACAGATAGATTGGAGAAACCACCGCTGTGAGTATAAACGGCAGATGGTGATTCATATGCGGAATTTTGCGGTTTGCCGCGCGGATAATCTCGTACTGTGAAAAGAGCGAGACCACATAGATGATGCCGCGCAAAAACCAGTTGGGGAAAAACAGCGCCATGACCAGCAGAAGAATCAGCGGAATGGCCACCAGACTTCGAATAATCAGTGATGATTTCTTTTCTGCCATTTAAAGCCCCCCAAATCTGCGGTGACGATTCTGATAGATCATCAGCGCGTCGCGGTATCGATCAAATGTGAAGTCCGGCCAGGCTTCCTTGACGAATATGAATTCGGCGTAGGCAATCTGGTAAAGCAGGAAATTCGATATCCGCTCTTCACCGCTGGTGCGAATGACCAAATCCGGGTCAGGCTGACCTGCCGTGTACAGATAATCGGAAACGGTGGTTTCGCTGATATCCTCGGCTTTTATCTTCCCGTTTTTCACCTGGCTTGCTATTTTCTGTACCGCCTGGGTAATCTCCAGACGTGAGCCATAGTTCAGTGCGATATTTAGAATCATACCTGTGTTGTTTTTGGTTTTTTCCTTGGCCGCTTCGACTTCCTTCAAAGCCATTTCGGGCAAGCGCGAAATATCCCCCAGCGTGAACAGCTTGACGTTTTCTTTGTGCAGTTCATCCAACTCGGAACGCAAATATTCGACCAGCAGGTTCATGAGCACGCCGACTTCGCTTTTCGGGCGTTTCCAGTTCTCGGTGGAAAAGGCGTACAGCGTCAGCACCTGAATGCCGATATCACTGCTCATCCGAACGATGTCCTTGACGCGCTCCATACCCTCGCGGTGTCCAGCCGCACGCGGCAGGCCTTTGGCCTTGGCCCAGCGACCGTTGCCGTCCATAATGCACGCGACATGGACGGGCGTCACCGCCAGTTTCAAATCGGCGTAAACCTGTCTGTCGCCCTTATTCTTTTTTCTTAAAAATGTCTCTACAAAACCCAAGTTATTTACCACCATGAATAAACAATCCCAAGGCAAACACCTTGGGAGATTATTTTTTTAGAAAAGCTTTGTCTTAAACGCAGACACCACCAGTTCCAGCCGATCTTCTTTTTGTCTTTGGCGGATGACAATCTCCGTATCGGCAGGCGCATCACCGGCTTTGGCACGATATCGGACAATTTCAGGTTTAAGCCCCGATTCTTCCGCAGCCTTCAATGCTTTTTCCAGTTCCAGCCCCAACAAAGACCGCACTAGACCGCCATGATCTCCGCTTCTTTATCCTTCATCATCTTGTCAATCGTTTTGGTATGCTCGTCGATGATGTCCTGAATCTCTTTCTCCAGATCTTTCAGGTCGTCTTCGGTAATCAGACCCTCTTTCTGATCCTTCTTGAAATGGTCGATCGCATCGCGGCGAATGGAACGCAAGGCTACTTTGGCGTCTTCGCCAAAAGTCTTGACCACCTTGAAAAGTTCTTTTCTGCGCTCTTCCGTCGGTTCAGGCATCACCAGACGAATGACTTTGCCGTCATTGGAAGGGTTGATGCCAAGATCGGATTTCATAATTGCTTTTTCCACTTCGTTTATCAAGGTGGCGTCCCAGACCGAAACCAACAGCATTCGCGGTTCGGGTGCCGTGATGTTGCCAATCTGGTTAATCGGCATCATGGAGCCGTAACAATCGACTTTGATATTATCCAGCAATTGCGGGTTGGCTCTGCCGGCCCGAATATGAACCAGTTCGCTGGTTAAAACGGAAATGGTTTTGTCCATTTTCTCTATCGCCGCTTTCAGCGCTTCATGCGTCACTCTGATATTCATAAAATCTCCTAAAAATAAATTTTATATACCGATATTCTATCTAATGAACCGCTTTTTTTCAATACCTTAAGTCATTGCTTTTATAGTTTGTTCATCTTATTCGGATTCTAAGGCTGTATCACAGTGATTGATGCGTGTACCTGACTTTTTGCCGATTAAAACATTATGAATCGCGTCCTCTTCTTTAAGGCCGAAGACGATGATCGGAATTCGGTTGTCCATGCAGAGCGAAACCGCCGTGGTATCCATCACCGTCAGCCCTTGATTGATAAAGTCAATATAGCTGATGGACGCGTATTTCTTCGCGTTTTTGTCCACGTTCGGATCGGCGGTGTAAACGCCGTTGACGTTTTTGGCCAACAGAATCATATCCGCTTCCATCTCGGCCGCGCGTAAGGCCGCTGCAGTGTCGGTTGAAAAGTAGGGATTGCCGGTGCCGCAGGCGAAGATGACCACATAGCCTTTTTCCAGATGGCATACGGCTTTTCTGCGAATATACGGTTCGGCAATCTGCCGCATCTCGATAGCGGTCTGCACACGCACAGTGAGGCCGATGGCTTCCAGACGGTCCTGCATGGCCAGCGCATTGATGGTGGTGGCCAGCATACCCATATAGTCGGCCGTCGCCCGATCCATATCCACGCCTTGTCTGCCGCGCCACAGGTTCCCCCCGCCCAGCACAATCGCGACCTGAACGCCCATTTCGGTCGCTTTTTTAATCTGATGCGCCACCTGATTGATGACATCAAAATCAAAATTGCTGCCGTCCTTACCGCTTAAGGCCTCTCCTGAAAGTTTTAATACAACGCGTTGATATATCGGTTTTTCGGTCATGTTATGCTCTCCCGTGATTTAAAAATGTTTCGTTTTGATAAAAAAAGGGAAACACAGAAAATTGTGCTTCCCTTAAACCATGTCTTACTTTCCGGCCTGATTCATGACTTCGGCCACAAAGTCATCTTCCCGCTTCTGCAGGCCTTCACCCATCTCATATCGGGTGAACTTCACGATGCTGACTTCGCCGCCCAATGCCTTGCCTTGCTCGGCCACAACATCTTTAATCTTCTTGGTATCGTCTTTAACGAATATCTGATCGACCAGACAAACGATGGAATAATACTTGCTGATACGTCCCAGAACCATTTTATCCACGATGTTTTCGGGCTTGCCTTCGTTCAGCGCCTGTGCACGGAGCACTTCTTTTTCATGCTCAATCTCTTCACCCGGCACTTCGGTCTGGTAAACATATTTCGGGCTGGCCGCTGCAATCTGCATGGCCACGTCGTGCATAAACGCATTAAAATTCGCGTCTTTTGCCGCGCCTTCTGGGCATTTAAATTCAACGAGAACGCCGATTTTGCCGCCCATGTGAATGTATGCGTCCAGAGCGCCGTCCGTTTTAACCGCCGCAAAGCGCCTTAAGGAAATATTTTCGCCGATCGTCGCCACTTTTTCACTAATCATGTCTTTAACTGTTTTGCCGCCTTTGGTCATGGCCAGCAGAGCTTCAACATCCGCCGGGCTGCCTTGGCTGGCAATCTCAGCAATTTCGGAAACAAATCCCTGGAATTCGGGTGTCTTGGCCACAAAGTCGGTTTCGCAGTTGACTTCAACCAGAACACCGGTCTTTTTGTCCGCGCTGATATAAGCGTTCACCACGCCTTCGGCCGCGATTCTTCCGGCTTTTTTGGCGGCAGCAGCTAATCCTTTTTCGCGAAGATAATCCATCGCTTTTTCTATATTGCCGTCGGTCTCGACCAACGCCTTTTTGCAGTCCATCATACCTGCGCCGGTTACTTCGCGCAGCTCTTTAACGGCTTGTGCAGAAATCATTTATATATACCTCCAATAGCTCAAAATTTGTTAATCAACGATCTTGGATAAAGCTTAGTCTTCTACTTCATCGTCTTCTTCGCTGTCTTCTTCTACTTCAACTTTTTTTGCGGCTTTCTTTGCCGGCTTTTTGGATTCGGTCTCTTCTTCTTCAAAAGCGACATCCATATCTTCGGAAATCTCTTCGGAATCATCCGCGCTTGCGGGTTTGACCGAAGCGACCAGCTGTTCGCCCTGTCTGCCTTCCAAAACAGCATCTGCCATCTTGGCGGTAATCAGTTTGACAGCGCCGATTGCGTCGTCATTGCCGGGGATAACATAATCCACTTCATCCGGATCGCAGTTGGTGTCCACGATGGCGACAATCGGAATCCCTAAGTTTCTGGCTTCGGCGATTGCGATGTGTTCCTTCTTGGGGTCTACCACGAACATCACGCCCGGGATATCGCGCATATCACGAATACCGGACAAGTTTTTGTTCAGCTTTTCGTGTTCGCCGCGCAGTTTGATAACTTCCTTTTTGGGCAGCAGATCAAATTCGCCGTCAGCTTCCATGCGTTCAATCTGTTCCATGCGCTTAATTCTGTTTTTGATGGTTTTGAAATTGGTCAGCATGCCGCCCAGCCATCTCTGGCTGACGAAGTACATACCACAGCGAACCGCTTCGGTTTCCACTGCTTCCTGAGCCTGCTTTTTGGTGCCGACAAACAGAACGGTTTTGCCCTCTGCGGCTGCGTCACGCATAAAAAAATAGGCTTCTTCGGCTTTTTTTACGGTTTTCTGCAAGTCGATGATATAAATATCCTTGCGTTCCGTAAAAATGTACTTCTTCATCTTTGGGTTCCATCTTCTGGTTTGGTGCCCAAAGTGTACACCTGCTTCTAAGAGCTGTTTCATTGAAATTACAGACATGTCAAAAATACCTCCTCGTTTTTCCTCTCAGCGCATCTTCTTCTAAAGAAAAACCGCATATTAGCGGTCACGAGTCTTTAAAATCAACGCCGATGTGACATTCCATCGCGTATTATAGCATAAGGGCTTCCCTCATGCAACGTTTTTTCAGTTAAATTTGCGGGCATCAACGGCTGATAGCCGCTCTATATGATGCTGTGTTTATCAATCTTGGTCTTGATGCGCTGTAACGCGTTATCGATCGATTTCACATCGCGCCCCAGCTCGTTGGCAATCTCGGTATATGATTTGCCGTCCACATAGGCGTTCAGTACCTTAAGCTCCAGCTTGGACAGAATTTTGCTGATTTTCTGCTCGATAATATTCAGCTCTTCGCGGTCGATAATAATCTCCTCCGGGTTCAGCCCCTTGTTTTCAGAGATTACATCGATCATAGTGCGTTCAGATTCTTCATCGTAGACCGGCCGGTTTAGCGACACATAGGAATTCAATGGCTGGTGCTTCTGCCGCGTGGCGCTTTTAATCGCCGTGATAATCTGCCGCGTGATGCAGAGCTCGGCAAACGCACGAAAAGAATTCTGTTTGTCAGGCTTAAAATCGCGTATCGCTTTATAAAGGCCAATCATGCCTTCCTGAAGGATATCGTCATGGTCAGCACCGATGAGAAAATACGATCTGGCTTTGGCGCGCACGAAATTCCGATATTTATTGAGGATATATTCCAGCGCGTTGACGTCAAAATCGTGCGCCAAAGTGACGACCGTCTCGTCCCGCATATTTCGATATGGCATGTCGGATATGGCCGCAGGCATGTGATCGTCTTTGATCAGTTTCCTTAAAGCTTGCGTCTGGTTACTGTCTGCAGATTTTTCGTTTGGATTAAAATTGAAATCGCTTTCGTCGCTGTAATCTTCTAATGTCAAAGTTCCGGTGCCTCCTGCTCTGCCAGCTTAAAGACATAATTATTATACTTTATTATATACTTATGCGTCAACTTTATGGGAATTTTACATATTTAAACATAATGTTAACATTCGCACTTTATCCTTGGTGATTTTTGTATCTTTGGATTATACTTTTACGCATGAAGAAATCGATGAAAAACCCGAAGAAAAATCGCATTCTAACTTTTTTCAAAATCCTTTTTTTGTTGGCCCTGGCCACCGCAGTCATCTGCGTCGGCATCAATCTTTACATCGTCGCCTACGCCACGCCCTACATCTACGATATTGAAGATGTCCCCGAGGACAGCTATCAGGCGGCATTGGCGCTCGGCGCCAAGGTGGCGCCTAACGGCACACTGAGCTATGGTTTGCAGGATCGGGTCGATTATGCCGTTTTGCTGTACCAGAACGGTCTTGCCGATAAGCTCCTTCTCTCCGGTGACCACGGCCGCGTCGATTATGACGAAGTCAACGCCATGATGGATTATGCCGAGACCTATGACATTCCCGCCGAGGATATTTTCTTGGACCATGCGGGTTTTTCCACCTATGACAGCATGGTACGCGCCAGAGAGGTGTTCCAGTGCGATCATATCATCATCGTCACGCAGAGCTTTCACCTGTACCGTGCCGTGTACATTGCGCGAAAGAACGGCATTGATGCCGTCGGTGTGCGGGCCGACCAGACCAATTTTGTTGCGCGTATTGTCATCAAGAATCGCGTTAGAGAATTCCTGGCCCGAGTTAAAGCCTTTACCGAGGTTGAAATCCTGAAACCCGCTCCGCGGTATCTGGGCGATGCCATCCCCATCACGGGCGACGGAACCGTGACGCACGATAAAGAATAATCTTTAAATAATAGTGAAGCACGCTGATGAAAGCGTGCTTATTTATTTTGAGTACTTATTGATATTTTTAATATAAACCGTTTAGAAATTGCTAAACGTCTTAAATGATTTTATTTTAGAAGATTGATTGTCTTTTGCATCGGGTTCCAGTCAGCCAGGTCACCCAAACCAATCTCTCCCCATGTGGTATAGATATGCCCGATGGCCCGTTTATTTTCTTTTTTCGCGTCAAGGGTCGCGGTTATCAGTTTTTCTGCGGCGTCCGAATCCTTCCAGCTGGCTGTCAGCACCTGAAAACCGGCATCCAGAAGATATGATATGGAGGGATAATCGTCCCGCGCTTCATAGTGCCAATCGCACAGGATGATATCCTTGGGTATCCGATCAATCGCTGTGTATGTCCCGTTGTAGGATGATTCCCATTCGGAATAAGCCTCGTCCAGCGCGGCGCCGTCCAGCAGTCTGTCGGCCCACATATACATCGTCGCGCCCTTCTCCACTGTGATGTGTTGATATAAATCGTTCACCTGTTTGGCGTATACTTCGCCTGGATCCTTCCCGCCGCATCGCGGGCAGTCTTCATCCGCAATAATGAACACCTCGTCCATCCCGACATGAAAAGAATCGGCTTCAAACGCGTCCATCAGCTCATCAATGAGGTCGAAAATGATGGGGTTTACGTTTTCATTCAGCGGGCACCAGCTGCGGCAGTATATACCCGCGTTATTCGGATATTTCCCGTGCGTTTCGTCCAGTTCGGGATAGACCGAAAGCAGCGCGTTGGTGTTCTCCTGCCAGGATTGATGTCCGAGGCAGTTGAACTCTGGGACTATTTCAACACCATATTCTCTGGCCTTTTCCGCTAACATGCGCGCCGCGTCAAAAGAAAGCGCTCCCGGGTCGCCCAACTCGGGGTGGCTTTGATACTGGTAACTATACCCCACTTCGACAATCATCAGGTTGATGCCCTTTTCAGCCAGCAGGGGCAGGCTGGACGCCAGGGCATCGGCGTCAATATCATTGAATATCATCACATGCATGCCGATGATGGCTTTATTCTCATGGTTTCTTTCCGCCTGCGTCATCGTTGCAGTCGGGTTTGTGCTCGTTTCATTCGGTTTTGCCATGGTATTGTCTGCGCCTTTCGCACATGATATTAAAAGCCCGCCAATTAATAGGGTTCCCAAGATTAATACCAGCGGGTCAATTCTCTTCATTGATCTAATCCCTCTGTTCTGGCTTACGCATCCGCATCGCCGATGTCTTCGCTTTCTTCAAAAGCATCCGGATCATCTAGCAAACTGACCTGTTCGGGTTCGTCCAGCGTATCCACGCGTTTCAGCTTGGCGCGGATGTTCCGTGTATTGGCACTGGCTTTTTCCAGATGGTTCTGCGCGGCGTTCAGCGAGTTCTTGGTTTTTTCCAGTGTTTCGGCAAAAACACCGAATCCCTTCTTAATCTCGCCCAGCGTGTTCCAAATCTTCACCGAGTGTTCTTCAATGGCCAGCGTTTTAAAGCCCATCTGAAGGGCGTTTAGGAGCGCAGACAGCGTTGCAGGCCCGGTCACCACCACGCGGTACTGATTCTGCAGTTTCTCGAGCAGGCCCGCCTGAATCGCTTCGGCGTACAGGCCTTCAATCGGCAGAAACATAATCGCGAATTCGGTGGTTTTGGGCGGTACAATATATTTATCGTGAATCTTCTTTCCTTCTTCCTCAATTCGCCGGTGCAGGGCTTTTCGGCTGGCGTCCAAAGTCACATAATCGTTGGCGCTCTGAGCGTCAATCAGCCGGCTGTAGTCCTCCATCGGGAATTTGGAGTCGATGGGCAAATACAGCGGCACATCCTGCCGCCCCGGCATCTTGATGGCGAATTCCACCGTCCCAGACCCTACCTGAAAATTCTTGACATACTGTTTTTCGGTCAGCATATCCTGAATTAAGAGTTCCAGCTGAACCTCGCCCCAGAGTCCGCGTGTTTTCACGTTTTTCAGGACGTTATTAAGTTCGCCCACCCCGTTGGCCAGAATCTTGACTTCACCCATGCTTTTGTACACCTGCATCAACTGTTCGCTGACCTGGTTAAAGGACTGGGTCAGACGTTTTTCCAGCGTATCGCTGAGCTTTTCATCCACGGTTTTGCGCATATCGTCCAGTTTCTTGTCGTTGCTCTGCTGAATGTTTTTCAGCGAGCTTTCAACCGTCTGGTTCAGCCGATCCATGCGTTCCGAGCTCATTCTGGATATCTCGCTGAGCGCTTTAATATTGTTGCTGTTAAACTGGGAAAACAGGCTGACCTGCTCCTTGCGGTTCTCGGCGTCCTGCTCGGCGGTTTCCCGTCTCTGAGACTTCAAATGGTTTTGAATTAGATCAAAGTAAACCTTGCCGTCGCCCTGTTGTTTGGTAAAGGCTTTAATCAACAGAACCGCGCCCATCAGCACATTGACGCCCAGCAAAATCATTATCGCATACAATAAATTTTCCATCTTAACCTCTAGTTTTCATCCTGAATCATCACTTCGGGATTCTCTTTAAACGGATTGACGCGTATCGCCAGGCTGTACAAGTACGGGAAATGGCTTCGCATATGCGATATGTAATCCACCCACTCAATCCCCAGCAGAATATACGCGCGTTTGGCGTCCTCGGTGATGTGCGCCCGATCGGCTTTGGGCAGATGGCTCAAATCTTTCCGCATCTTAAGCTCCTCGCTTAAGTGGAACACCGCCATGAGAAGTTCTGTGAAGGTCTCATGCTCCAACAGTGCGGGGTTTTCCAGCATGCGCACCATATTCATGCGGTTCTCACGAAGCATCCCGTCAATCTTTCGCATATTGTCCACATCAAAAGTCATCATTGGATGATAATCCTTTTTGACGTTCATCAGACGCTTGATGTCTTTTTCGTCCCAGCTGAGTTTGGCGTTCAGTTCCTCCTGAATGTTCCCGAGATTTTTGTCATTGGTGGCAAAAATCCGAAGCAAATCGCTCCCCAGTATCGAAAAAAAGGTTTCAATGACCATATACAGCTTGGACATCTTCTTCTTTCGCTCGTTGGCTTCCAGCATCCGATTTAAAATCAGCGACACCATCAGCACTTCAATCGGGACAAACGCTAAATCCTCCAGCGCGTAGAACTCGATATGGTACAGATCATGAAAGATTAAGAGATGGACAGAGTATAGTATCAGCGACAAAACCAGCAGCAGAGCGATAAACCCCAAATCACGCCGGTTGGCCAGAGTTCTTTTTTTCATGGCGGACAACCCCTTTACGAAAGCTTTAAACTTTTTTATAGATTATACCATTTTCCGAAAACAATCGCCAGCGAACAAACCATGTCCTCCGTGTAAATACAGCGGCTTTGGCTTGAGATTCCGTCCATCTTGCTTTATAATGAGGCTAATACTTTTAATGAGGATACACTATGAAAAATATTTTGGTTACCGGCGGCGCTGGATATATTGGGTCGCATACCTGCGTTGAACTTTTAAATCATGGTTACAACGTCATCATACTCGATAACCTTTCCAATTCGGACAAGCGCGTATTAGACCGCATCCATACAATCACAGGCAAGCATGCCGTTTTCGTCGAAGGGGATTTGCTGGATACCGATATTTTGGCAAAGGTTTTTTTGGAGAACAGCATTGACGCAGTCATCCACTTTGCCGGGCTCAAGGCAGTCGGCGAATCGGTCAGCATACCTTTGCGTTACTACCACAACAACATCACCGGCACGTTGATGCTTCTGGAAACGATGAAAAAGTACGGCGTCACCAAGCTGGTATTCTCCTCTTCGGCCACGGTTTATGGTATGAACAATATCTCTCCGCTCACCGAGGATCTGCCGCTGTCGGCTACCAATCCGTACGGCTGGACCAAGATGATGATTGAACAGATTTTACTCGACCTCTGTGTGTCGGACAGCGTCTGGTCGGTTGCAATTTTAAGGTACTTCAACCCCATCGGTGCGCATGAGAGCGGACTGATCGGTGAAAACCCGAGCGGGATACCCAACAATCTGATGCCGTACATCACTCAGGTGGCGGTGGGTAAACGCGAATTTTTGGGCATTTTCGGCAACGATTACGAAACGCACGATGGCACAGGCGTCCGGGATTATATCCATGTGGTAGATCTGGCGATTGGTCACCTGAAAGCCCTGGAAAAACTGGAAAGCCTTCAGGGCGCTGAAGCCTATAACCTGGGCACCGGCGTCGGCTATTCGGTTCTGGACGTTTTGACCGCCTTTGAGAAGGCCAATGGCGTAAACATTCCTTATCGCATCCTCCCGCGCAGACCGGGTGATAT
>CALMFG010000143.1 GCA_937863465.1 uncultured Clostridia bacterium | reverse complement strand
CGTCCGACTGAACCACATCCAATGTCACGCCTTTTTTCTCGGCGCTGATGGCGATGAGGTCGGTCACTTCCCCGATGATGCTCGTCAACGAATGGCGCGAAATATTCACGTCTTCGTTTGTGTTCTCAATCTCCGACAGCTCCATCAGGTCGTTGATGAGGTTGTTCAAGCGGTCGGCTTCAATATCGATGATCTCCAAAAACCGATGGGCATTTGCGGTGTCCTTAATTCCCTCTTCCTTCAGCGTTTCGGCATATCCTTTGATGGATGTCAGCGGCGTGCGAAGCTCATGCGACACATTGGCCACAAAATCGCTCCGCAGGCGTTCCAGCTTAAGGAGGTGCGTCACATCGTCAAACAGGATGATGGCGCCCGAAACCTTGCCCTTGTACTGCATGGGCGAAATCAGTACACGATAATCCTTAATCTCGTCCGTTCCCATCTTAATCTCAACCAGTTTGGTCTCTAAAGTATCCAGACAGCTGAGGACGCCTTCGATGATGGGCCTTTGGTAGACGATGACCGACATGGGCAGTTTTTCTCCCGCCTCCTTGGGCACATAGGAGAACAGCCGCTGGGCTTCGGGGTTGATATAGAGAATTTCAAGGTTCAGGTCAATGGCAATCAGCCCGTTTTGCATGCTGGAGAGCACGGCGTCAAATTCCGCGTTCTTGTGCCGCAATTGGTGAAGTGTTCCGTCCAGCCGCCCGGCCATATCGTTAAACGCATTGGCCAGGCCGTCCATCTCGGTTTTCGTGGTCACCTGCACGCGTTGATTCATGTCACCTGCGGCAATCGCCTGCACTGCCTCGGCCAGCTGACCGATGGGTTTGGAGAACCGTCCGGCAAACACTCTGGCCGCTAAGGCAGAGAGCAGGATACCGCCGATGATGCTAAAAACACCGCCCAGGTACAAGCGGGAATCCATCCGGCGAATTTCGGTCAGCGGCAACGCCACGCGCACAACCCGACCGCTTATCTCGTCCTTCACCGCCACATAGAGCATATTGATTTTGACCGTGTCCGAATCGCGGCGGGAAACGCCGGTACCTTCGGCCATCGCCTGAATCACCTCGGGCCGGTCGGCATGATTTTCCATGATTTTAATATCCGCCCGGGAATCGCCCAGAACCACGCCGTCGGGCGCGATGATGGTGATGCGGTAGGGTGTATAGGTTTCGTATGCCAGCGCGGCGCCCAGCGTCTTTGCGGTCTCGTCAAAAGTAGCGCTGTCGTCGCCCATCTCGCTGATGATGACCTTGGCCATAGCTTTGGCCGCCAGCTCGGCTTCTTTCAGCGCCGACTGATGCGAGATGGTGATTGCGGCTGCCGCAGTGAATACCACGGCAATCAAGGATGTAAAAAACAGATACCAGAACGCTTTTTTGCGCATATCAATCCCCTTTTTTCAAATCGCTGAACTTATAGCCCACCGCGCGAAGCGTTTTGATGTACCGCGGCGCTTCGGGGTCGTCTTCAATCTTGACGCGAAGCTGGGAGACGTGGACATCCACTGTTCGTGTTTCGCCCGCAAAGTCATAGCCCCAGATATCGTCCAAAAGCTGTTCGCGGGACATCACGCGTCCGGCGTTCTGCATCAGATAATATAGTAAATCAAACTCTTTTTTCTTTAAGTCCAAAAGCTCACCGTTTTTGTAGGCTTCGCGCTTGTCCGGAATAATCACCAGATTCCCCGCTTCAATGCGGTCGAACTTATTTTCGGTCTGCGACCGCCCCATACGGCGGAGCGCCGCGCGTACCTTGGCCACCACTTCGCGTACCGAGAAGGGCTTGACCATATAATCATCCGCGCCGATTTCAAGGCCCAAAATCCGGTCGCCCTCTTCGCCTCTGGCGGTCAGCATGATGATGTACACGTCGCGGGTTGTTTCGTTCTCACGGATTCTCCGGCAGATTTCATAGCCGTCCATGCCGGGCAGCATGAGGTCCAAAAGCAAAACATCCGGCGGCGAATCAATGACGGCCGAAAGTCCCTGCTCTCCCGTGCCAAATCCTTTCGCGTCAAAGCCGGACCCCTGCAGTTTATACACCAGAAGATCGCAGATGTTTTGGTCGTCCTCAATGATATAGATGCGTTTATTGTCCATTAACCCTTGCCCTATCATCAACCGATATGCTTGTGCTTACCGGTTTCGTTATACACCACCCATTCGGCGATGTTGGTCGCGTGGTCGGCGATGCGCTCAAAATACTTGGTGATGGAAATCAGCGCAACCGCCTGTTCGGCGCTGGCCGGATTCCCCTTAATCATCTCAATCAGGTCGTTCGTAATCTTGTGGTTCATCTCGTCCACCGCGTTGTCCTCGGCGCAGACTTCGTAGGCCATGTCCACATCCCGCTGGAGATATGAGCGGATGACCTTGGTCACCATGCCGCGCGCTTTATTGGCCATGTTCGGCAGATCGACCAGCGGTTTTAAGTACTTCTGGTCTTTAATCCGAATGACGATTTCCGAGATGTCCTCGGCGTGGTCGGCGATGCGCTCCAGGTCGGTAATCAGCTTAAAGATGCTGGTTACACGTCGGAGGTCACTCGCAATCGGGTTCTGGCGCACCATAATCTCCAGACACGACTTTTCAATCTTGCGTTCGGCCTTGTCAATCTCATCGTCACCTTCAATAATCTCTTTCGCCAGTGCGGCATCCTGTGTTTTCAGCGCCACAATGGCTTTGTCAATCGCGTTTTCGGTCAACGACAACATATTTGTAAACTGCTCATGCAGCAGTCCCATTTCCTCTTCAAACGATAATCTCGCTCCCATATTTCATTCTCCTTAAATTAACCGAATCTTCCGGTGATATAGTCTTCGGTGCGTTTGTCCCGCGGCCGCTCAAACAGCTTGGTGGTTCTGTCCAGCTCAATCAGTTCTCCCAGCAGGAAAAATGCGGTCTTGTCGGATATTCTTGCAGCCTGCTGCATATTATGCGTCACGATGACTATAGTATATTGCTTTTTCAGCTCAAAAATCAAGTCCTCAATCTTCAGGGTGGCGATGGGGTCCAGCGCACTGGTCGGTTCGTCCATCAGAATCACTTCGGGTTCCACAGCCAGCACGCGCGCGATGCACAACCGCTGCTGCTGTCCGCCCGATAGGCTGAGGCCGTTGTCCGGCAGCTTTTCCTTCACCTCATCCCACAGCGCGGCCTGCTTCAAGCTCTTCTCCACAATCCCGTCCAAGGTGCTTTTGTTGCGGATGCCGTTCAACCGCGGGCCGTAGGCGATGTTGTCGTAGATGCTCATCGGAAACGGGTTGGGCTTCTGGAAAACCATGCCCACCTTGCGGCGAAGCTCGATGACGTCGTACCCCGGGGCATAGATGTCCTCACCGTCCAGTGTGATGAGGCCCTCCACGCGCGCGCCTTTGATGAGGTCGTTGATGCGGTTTAAGGACCGCAACATGGTGGATTTTCCGCATCCCGAAGGGCCGATGAAAGCCAGCACTTCATTTTTCAATATCTCCAGGTCAAGATTCTTCAATGCCAAAAAGTCATCATAATAGAAATTCAAGCCTGAGACGCTCATTTTCTTGTTTGTATCCATCTCTTTGACCATAATGTCTCCTAAATTTTTCCCTTCATTTTGTCAAATCGCTCAACAATCTTGGCAAACGCGTTGACGATGATAATCAGCACAATGGCGACCAGACCGATGGCGCTGGCCAGTTTGACATTGCCCGTTTCCTTGGCCACCGCGTAGGCCTTCACCGTCAGCGTGGACGCGCTCTTGTATACGTTGGTTGCGAGAGCCGCGGCGGTACCCGCCGTCAGCAGCAATGCGGCGCTTTCGGCCACAATACGCCCCACGCCCAAAAGTACGCCGACCAGAATGCCCGATATTGAATTGGGCAGCATAATTTTGAATATCGTCTGTAGTTTGGTGGCGCCCAGCGCCAAAGACCCTTCTTTCAGCGTCAGCGGCACGCGCTTAATCGCTTCCTCGGTTTGCCCGATGATGGTGGGCAGAAGCACAATGGAAAGCGTCAGCGCACCGGCCAGCAGGGAATAGCCGAGGTTGAACACCTTGACGAACGCCAGCATACCGAAGAGTCCGAAGATGATGGACGGGATACCCGCGAGCGAGCTGGTCGCAAAGCGGATAATCTCCAGCCCCGTTCCGGGCTTAGCGTACTCGGCGAGGTAGATGGCCGAGAAAATCGCCATGGGCAGCGCAAACAGCAAAGACAGCCCGATAATATAGAGCGTGTTCATGGCCAACGGAAAGATGCCTTCCCCCGGTCGGGTAATCTTCAGCCTCACGGTCGAATTGTCCGGCAGAGAAGCGTTCAGCGTCTGATATTCGTCCACCGTCATATCCACGGTGTTGGTCGAATCAATCTTTCTTAAGATGTCCCCCACCCGCAGCGGGTAGAGCTGACCGTCGGTGGAAATCGCATCCCGCAAGGGTGAATTCTTGTTGATTTTTGTTATCGCGATATAATCCGATTTATCATAGGTGATCACATCGACATCGGCCAGAAGGCCGTCGCCGCCGGTCACGATATTGACATACTTGGTTTCGGCGTCAAAGTCGCCGGTGAGAAAATGTTTGTCAATCAGTCCCGCGCCCTGAACGATGATGTACCCCAAGACCAGCCCCAAAAACACGATGACCAGTCCGGCGCAGAAAATCATCAGCGAGCGGAATACAACGTCCTGTTTCTTCCTTTTCGATTTCATCAGTACTGGCCCATCCTCTTCGTTAGTCTGCTCAAAATGACATTGATAATGATGATGAGAATCAGCAGTACACTGCCCGTTGAGAACAGCATCTCTTCATGCAGTCCCGAGGCATAGCTCATCTCCAGCACCACGTTGGTCGTCAGCGGCCGAATCGGGTCGAAAATCGAGGTCGGCAGTCCGCCGGCTACGTTGCCCGCCACCAGAACCACCGCCATGGCTTCGCCAATCGCCCGGCCCACGCCCAGAATGACACCCACGAGTATACCCCGGCGTGCGGCGGGGATTAAAACATGCATGGTGGTGTACACCTTGGATGCGCCCAGCGCATAGGACGCCTGTCGGTATTCCTGCGGAGTCGATGCAATGGCGTTTTCGGCAATGGCTATCATGGTCGGAAGAATCATCATGGTTAAAACCACGATGACCGCCAGCAGTGATTCGCCGAACGGATTGGGCGATATCT
>CALMFG010000142.1 GCA_937863465.1 uncultured Clostridia bacterium | reverse complement strand
AGGCCAAACAGCCGACCGGCACGGTTTTGGCGGGCGCCGAGCTGGTGCCCGGTGTGCTGACCGCTATGGTGGAAGAGGACAGCGCCTACGACTTAAAGCTTTTCCTTAAAAACAACAGCGCCACCGCGCTTTCCACCGTGCACGTCTACGACCAGAACGGCACGGATTACGGCGGATGGTCAAAAATCGGTGTGGGTCAGACGGCGGGCATGACGGTTTCCTTAAGCCCCGTGGAAGAGACCACCTACATCTTCACCGCCTTCGGCAAGGATGAAAACGGCGATATGCGCATGATGACCGCCGACGCGATTCTTCTCGCGGTGGGCAATCTGCCCGACGACTTCGGTGAAGCAGATTCGGGCGACAGCGCCGCCGTCAGCTCCCCCAAGGTGTCCGAACCGATATCCATCGCCAAGGCATCCACCAGCAAGAAGGTCTATGTCACGCTCGGCATCATCATCGGCATCATCGTGCTTTGCCTGCTGCTGCTCGTGGCCGCCGCCAACCGGCGAAAGGTGATTGTGCGTAAAGGCGGCAGAAAAAAATCTTCCGGCAAATCCGGGCACAACATCTTCTAAACATAAAAAAAACGGAGCGGGCCAATCGCCTGCTCCTTTTGTTTTCTTATTTCTATTTAATATTCGCTTTGGCCCATTCGGCGGCGCGCTTCAGCTCGCCTTCCTTCATCGGCCCTTCGGCATCGGCCACAAAGAATCCGGCCGGCAGATCGGCCAGCACCGCGCCTTTTTTCTTCAAGGCTTTGGCCATCTTCTCGGCGGCGTACCCAAAGGTTTTTTCAAAGAAGTTAAACGCCTTGGAGTTGAGGTCGGCCTTGTCCGACCGCGTATCGAACACCAGCGCCTTTTTGCCCGCAAGGCTAGGCAATGTTTTCAGCACACCCGCCATGCCCGGCGTGGGGTTAAACGCGCGCGTGGGCGAACCCACCACGATCAAGTCCGCGTCCGCAATGTCCTCGGCTTTAAAATCGGCCGCGCTGACCAGCTTGGCGCCTTTTCCCGCCGCTTTGGCAATTTCCTCGGCCACCAGTTTGGTGTTGCCGAACACCGAATCATATAATACGACGATTTTCATCTGTTTCGCCTCCAAAAAAGTATTTCCCCGCTTAAGGTTATTTTATCAGATACAGACGCCGGATTCCAGCGTTTGAATTCCCATCCATGCAGTAAAATACTTTACTGTGCTTTCTTTTGCACCTCATGCTCAATCGCGAGTTCAATCACATGGTTCAGCGATACACCACGGGACGCCGCCAGCAATACCGCTTTCTTGTGCAGGTCGGGGTCGATGCGCACATTAAAGCTTCCCTTATAGCTTTTCTCCGGTTCTTTGCCGATGCGTTTGCACATATCCAAATAATCCTCCACCGCTTCAGCAAAGGCGGCTTTCAGCTCTTTGATGTTCTGCCCCTCAAAGCTAATCGAATCATTGATATCGACGATTGTTCCAAAAAAGCAGTTGTCCTCATCACTATATTCAATTTTGGCATAATACCCATCATGTTCAAGTATGTTTTTCACTTAAATCACTCCCATTTCTTTTAAAACTTCCAGCACAAGGTCAATCTGATAGCGTTTCAACTCATTCCCCGGATGCGGTTTATGAAGCCAAATAATCCTCTTGGTTTGCTCATGATAGAATGCCACGCGCGAGCCGGATGACTTGCCTTTTGTGTCTTCGATAAAGCCTAGACCGCCTAAAAGCTTTTTCAGCTCGTCATAGGTGAAATCTTTCGGCTTCGATTGCAGTTTTTCAATTAGCTTTTCATTTCTGCTCATATTATATGATATCCTCTTTAACATTGCAACTATTTTATAGTTACATTAGATCATGTATTTTGATGCTTTTATTTCTTTGAAAATAGAAATCCTTTACGTTCTGAACTTCGAATGAAATGTTTTCTTCAATAGCTATATTCCCAGAACACAACTTGAAAGTTATTTCATATTTTCGATAGTCAAACGAAGCAAATTCAAATGCGTCCCCCATAATCTCCAAGTATCTCTCTTCTCTTCGCCGAAGGTATGTATTAGAATCATTAATTCGTGTATCAGAAATACTATCCACCAAAACCTTCTTTTCATTTCCCTTATTGTCTATCTCAGATACCTTAATTTTCTTTAATTCTATTCTATGAATATAATTATCAGTAAGATTTATCGCTAAAAAATTATATCCACTATAATCTCCAATAATACAATACGAAATCTCACTCGTGTCTAAATTGTTTTTCATTGTTCCAAATCGTATTGGTTTTCTGCAAACTTCTCTTTGTTCCTTATATTCTTCTTCCGTCAAGAGAATAACATCAATCTGAGGTATATACTTTTCTTTTTCATACATCAGAAACTTTTCGTTTATCTCATTCGCCTTCACACTTGCATTCTTTGCATCTTTACTAATCTGTGTTGCCTTTTCTGTGACCGTATACGTTATATAACCAAATATCGCTGTCGAAATTACCGACATTATTAACCCAAAATAATTCAGCAAATCCTTTGCTTCAAAATAGGTATTTGGATTAATACTGTTTTTTGCACCAATCGTATACACAACATTGATGGCTATTTGCCCAAGAATCGCAAGTACACTCACAAATGCGAATATAATCAATACAATCTTTGCTAATTTCTTAATATCAATCTCCATTTGCTAACTCCTTCTTTCCTTATTCAACTCCGCAACTGCCTCTATCGGCTTGATGTACTTATCGCGAAATTTCGATGCGAAAGATATGACACGATATTCATCCTTCTATTACCCACTTTACCATATATTACATGATGCCCACAAGCGATTATTCTTGCGAATTAACATAGTTGCTTTCTGTTCCCTCACGCCCAAAACACCCCCGAAAGTCCCCCGCCCTCCAGCGCGGCGTCGATGCGCGGCGCGAGGCTCTCGGCAAAGCGGATAAGGTAATCGCGCGAGGTTTGGCTCTCCATGCGAAAGACGCGGCAAAGGTCCTGCGCGGCGTCGGTCAGGCGGGCTTTGCGCATCGCTGGCGGCAGGGCGTTTAGGGTTTCTTCGATGCGCTTAACCTCATCTTTTGAAAGAGAAAGCGTGGTTGCGTCCCCGCCCGCAAGGGTCACGCCAATGGCCTGCGCGGCGATGGGTTCATACAGGTTGATGTGCAGACCGATGTAGTCCGGGCTGGCTTTTCCCAGCAGGGCGATGGCGTTTTTGACGGGAAAGCGCCCGATAAACGCGCTTTCGGTCAGAAGGTTTTTAAGCCACGCGATGAGGTAGTCGATGCCGCCGAGGTCTTCGGAGGCGGGGTGGCACAGCTGGTAGTCGATGTCGGCGGGCACGCGGTGCGCGAAGAAGAGATAGTCGTAGCGTTTTTGGAAGGCCCTGATGCTGGCAAGGGTGTCGGTCAGCGAGGTGTTTGGGATGGCGGGCAGGCTTAAGACAGCCGTGCGCCACAGCTTTTGAACCAGCGCCATCTGTTTTTTGATGCGTCGTACGCCCATAGCAAATCGCGCGTCAAAGTCGGCCTCGGCGAGAGTCTCAATTGCTTCATCGGGCAGGGTCTCGCCGATGCCCAGCACAAAGCAGAGGCCGCGAAACAGCTCTTCGGCCAGCTCCACGGGCAAAGACGAGCTGTCATTCAGGGTGAACCGTTCGCTCCGCTTGGCCAGAAACGCGTACAGCTTCAACTGTATCGCCTCCATGCGCGCTTCCCGCTCTGCTTCGGTCAGCGGCCGAACCAAAGCCCGTTCGTCACCATTCATCCGCGTCGTCCTCCGTGTCAAACGTCAGCTCATATCCCCAGCCGTCGCTTCGCATCCGCCGCGTTAGCGTCTCAATCCATTCACCCGCCAGATATTCCAGGCTCCCTTGCGCCGGTCCGTTGAATCCGGTCTGCATGGAAAGGATTAGCTCGTCGTCAGAGAGCATTTCCAGCGCCTCGTTTTTGAAGTGGTAAAAAAGCTCCTGCAGTTCCAGGAGCGTGGCCTCGTAGTTCTCTTGGTCGATGTATGGTGAATCGCAGAACGCCGTGATGAGTTTTTCCAAAATTCCCGGCCCAAACTCCATCCGCTTGTTTTCCTTCAGCGCGGCAAACCGATGCGCCACCAGATTCTGAATCTGCGTGCGGGAAAGCTCTAAGCCGTACCGGCGCGTCATGTCGTTGCATTTCTCCAATGCGGCGATGCTTTGCGACACTTGTGCTTTCAGGGGTTCCAGAGAAAAATTGATATCCATCTTAAAAAACCTCCATCATTTCTTATACACCGATGCGAGGCAGGGTTCAAGTCTTGAAATTTTGCCCGTTTTGTGGTAATATAATGGCAGGAAAAGAGAAAAAACGCCAAAATGGCGTTATTTTTTTGCCCCGAGCGCACAAAAAAAGACCCGCTTCTCGCAGGTCTTGATTGATATCGTCTATTCCGAAACTTCCAATGTGGTCGCGCTTCGTGTCTTGGCGGCCAGCCCCACAGCCAGCATTCTTTCCAAAAGTCCGGCAACCGCCCCCACCGCCAGCTGCATGGTCGTGCTTTTCAGCACATGGCTGAAATCGATATTGCCGACGCTGAATTCCACAATCCCGCTGCCCAAAAACAGCACGAGTACCCAGGATGCGAGGCCGACAAACAAAAGTCGAATTGGCGCCGACATTCTATCGGCTTCGATGATAGCGAGATTTTCGAATTTCAAATCCATCTTGCGCACGCCAAAAGACAGCCACGCGCCCGCCATTGCGCCCATCCATACCATCAGGTACGGTTCAATGTCCTGCCAAAACGGGGAAGCCAATACGCCGTATTTTGAAAGGAATCCCAGTGTGGCGCTCACGGCGATAAACCCCAGCGCCCAGCATCCCAGTTTAAACATATGCATGTTTTTTATCCGGCCGCCTTCGGTGATTAAAACTTCTTCTTTCAGCTTATCAATCGCCTTTTTTGCCAAATCAGGTTGCGGGTGCTTTCCCTGCAGTCCGACTTGCGTGCAGTCAAATAACTCATCATAATACTTCTTAAACCGTATTTGTTTTTCGCACAGTTTTTTCTCCTGACGTGTCAGTTTTGATTGACCCTCCGGCACTTTTTTCTTCGGTTTAACCGTACTGTCTTTTTCAGTGTCGTTCGCGTCCTTATCAACCTCCGGCTCGTCTGCATGAGAATTCGTTTCTTCCTTGTTTTGCTCTCCTGCGGTTTCTTTGTTTCCTTTGGCCTTTTGCGCGTTATCTTGGCTTTGGTGTTTGTCGTCCGTGTTTTTCGTCTTTTCTTTACATATGCTATCCACATTCATACTTCTCATCAATTGCCTTAACACGTTCAGTGTACTGTCGGATTCCAGATATAAATTTGTCAGGCCGATTGGAAAGTCATTTCTGTCCGGATTTAAAGTAACATTGTATTCGAAATCCTTAACGTCTTTCGTTACCCTGAAGTAGTATTTCGGATGCAAATCAAAATAGCTTTCCTTTTCTTCGGAGCTTTCCGCCGTATTCTCTGATTCCTGCGATCCCGCATTCGGCTGTTTTGCTTCTGACTTCGATTTTCTGGCTTCAGTTGTCCTTTTCACTCCCTTCACTGCTTTTACCACTTTCACGCCTCTCGCTACATCTTCAGCTTTCACTTCTTTTACTTCGTTCGCCATCTTTCTCACATCCTTTCATCTTTTCTTCTGTCTCCCACTGCATCACCTATATTTTACACCTATTGGTTTTTTATGCAAGTTTAATATAATGATGGCACAACACGTCTTGGTTGAATCAAAAAAAGCCCGGTTAAGAGCTTTCCAATACAAATATGTTCTCCTGATTACCAGAACCGCATATCCTCAACGCTGATGCGCTTTTCGTAGGCGCTGTCCCGAATGAGGGCGCGATACTCGGTGGGAGTCATCAGAATGTATTTTTTAAAGTCTCGGATAAAATGCGCCTGATCAAAGTAGCCCGCTTCCAACGCCACATTTGTGAGGAAATCGCTCTTTTCGTGGTTAATCCTCTGGATGGTCTCCTGCAGCTGCATAATCTTCCCGAACTTCTTGGGGCTTAAGCCCATGTATTCGCCAAACACCATGTTGATATACCGGGGCGAATAGCCCAGGCTTTCGGCAATCTCACTGACCTGAACAACGCCCTTCTCATTGATTATCGCATCCCGAATCCCGACAGCCAGCTTTTTCTTGCCCTCGTCCGTCTCGGCGTTTCGTTTGGCCTTGGTTGAGAGAACATCTCCGATAAACAGGCGAACGCTCTCCTGCCAGTCGCGGGAATCTTCAATCCGCTTGACGACATCCTTGTTACGGATGACCTGATCCAGTTCCACCTGATTTTCGACCAGCTCTTTCAGGCTGACATCCAGATTGGACGGCAGTTCGCCCGGCATCAGCCGGATGCCAAAATACTCATTATGCTTGGGGTAGTCCAGCTCGGTGCGCTCCAGAACTGTGCCGCAGACCTGAACATGGGTGCCGCTTTCGTCCTTCTTAAAGAATATGTCCACGCACCCATCGGGTATGGCGCTGGTTTTGCTGAATTCGTCGCTGGTATAGAAAAAATGGTAGACGTGAACAATGCCATGCTGCATGACCATGCTTTTTTGATATTTATCAGTCGCAAAAACAAAATAGGGTTGTATGGGTCCCATCGTTTTCACCCGGTTCCTTCGATCGTCTTTTTCAAAAAAACAACAAGGTGCAAAAACGCCAGTTTGCGCCTTTGCACCCTTGTCATCATTCTACATTTACGGTGCGATTGTGTCAATATTGCTTTTGAACCCGTGATTTTTGGCTATTTCATCGCGTTTAATTCTTCCAGAGTCGCGCCTTTAAACATAGGCATCTTCTTGACAAATTTGACCCAGATGACCGAGAACACAATCATGATGACCAGAATGATACCAAACACCTTGTAGATGAGTATTCTCTGATCCCCTTCGGCAATGCTGTAAATCATATAGATGTTGCCGATGATGGTGATAATCTGCGGGATGCCCCAGAGCATCAGTTTCTTGTTTCTGGACGGATGGTTCGGGAAGCGTTTCCTTAAGACCAGAACCGTGATGCTGATCAGAATGTACGAGGTCAGCCAGAAGCATGAAGCCGCTAAAAGCATAGTGCTGAGTCCCGCCGAGGTGGTGACCTTGGTGGCGATCAGGATGAAGTTGCCGATGGCCAGGAACAGCAGACCGACATACGCCACGTTCTTTTTATTGGTAAGTGCAAACGCTTTCGGCAGCAGTTCGTTTTCAGCCATGCCCTGCAGTACGCGCGGGATGCCGGCAAACACGGTGTTCGCCGTGCTAATCGCCGCCAGAACCGTTACGATACCCATCCAGATCTGGCCCGGACGACCCAGCAGTTTTTCCGCGAAGACCATATGCGGAATGCTGGATGTCGAGAGCTCTTCCAGAGTGACATAGTTGGTCATGCCGCTGCTCATGAGACTCTGAACGATAAACAGAATCGCGATGCCCAAGACCATGGCCAGCGGTACGTCGCGTTTCGGGTTCTTTAAGTCTTTCGCGACCGGAATAACAAATTCAATACCGATGAACAGCCAGAAGGCCATGGCCGACAGGCTCAAGTATCCGCCGAATCCGGTGACCACCGGTGCCGTCTGCTCGGAAGCCGGAATCAGGACGCCCGTTCCAAGTTTCAGCGTGCTGATGAGGCCCATGCCGACCAGCGAGAGCAGCAGCAACGCGACCACGATGTTCTGCAGCTTGGAAAAGATGTTGATGCCGCGGATGTTGACCAGCGCCAGCAGAACCAGGATGATGAGGCTGATGACGGGATAGGGCACGGACGGAAAGAACGTTTCGTTCAGCACCATACCGCACATCGCGATTTCAACCGAAGCCGCCAGCAGGTTAACCATCACATACGCCGAAATGTTCGAGACGATGGACGGAACCGCACCTAATCCCGCTTTGGTATACTGACCCATACCGCCGTCTACGCTCGGCATCAGCGAGTATAATTCATTAAACGACAAGGCAAGCAGCATGTTTAAGAACAAAACGATACCCATTGAAACGATAAATCCTCTTCCTGCCAACCCCGTACCCGTGCCGAGCAGCAGTAGACAGCTCGATGCCACGATGAGACCCACCGCGACCGCAATCGCACTGGGCAGACCTAACTTTTTAGTTGCCATAGTAATTTTCTCCTCTATATAATAATATTTTTTCTTTTGCTTCCCCAGTTTCCCCTACTTTGTCTCCCATGCAGTTTTTCCCATATGCACGTCCTCCTTACAGGTAAAAATAAAAAAGAAGTCATAAGCCTTTCGGCGTTTCGACTTCTTCGTCATCTAATCATGCTTCTATTCTGTTATGCGCTGATGTCTATCGTCTAAAGCGATGATACCCCAATGCGCTGATATCCACTGTTGTTTCGGTTCCGGCCGCCAGTTCGGAAACCAGCATTCCGGCCGCTGGCGATATGCCGAACCCGTGCCCAGAGAATCCGCAGGCCACGACCAGCCCCGGTACTTCCTCCACCGTGCTGATGACCGGCACATGATCGGCACAATCGTCAATCCATCCCGCCCAGCTGCGCACCACCTTCAAATTCTCCAGCACGGGAAAGTAGCTTAGGATACCTGTGCTGGCCAGCGACACCGCATGGGACGAGCTGACCGGTTCGCCCGCTTTGGCGAACGGTTCAAACCCCGAGGTGATGCCAAACACGAAACTTCCGTGCGTGCTCTGGTGTCCGTAAAAGTCGGCGTCCGCCGTTCCCAGCATCTGATAGAACATCGGCTCCACCGCCTCGGTCACCAGCGTTTCCAGCAGAACCGGCGACATGGGCACATCGATGCCGACCGTGTTCAGGATTGCCCGGCTGTCCATTCCGGCGGCGATGATAATCTTGTCGCCCTCATAGACATTGTTCTCGGTGACCACCTGACGCGCCTGACCTTTGATTTTACGGATTTCCTTCACCTTTTCGCCGGTGATAAACCGTGCGCCCAGCTGCCTCGCTTTCCGGTAAAAAGCCAGTGTGGTGAGCAGCGGATTGGCGTGCCCGTCGGTGGGGCACCAGCTTGCGCCCATCACCACGTCACTTAAGTACGGGCAGATTTCTCTGGCTTCTTTCCCGGAAATCATGCGTACATCCAGCCCGCAGGCCACGGCGCGGCTGGTCAAGCCTTCCAGAACCTTCAGGTTGGCTTCGGATTTCCCCAGGCGAAGGTTCCCCTGCTGGTAGTATTCCACATCCATCCCCAGCTCCTCTTTGAGGTTGGGCCAGATATGTTTGATTCCATACATGGCAATCGGCAGTTCTCTCGGGTCGCGTCCCGATTGGCGAACCCCGCCGCCGTTCCGCGACGAGCCCCCGTTACCAATATTATCACTGCCTTCAAGAACAATCACGTTAATTTTTTGTTTGGCGAGATAGTAGGCCGCCGAGCACCCGATGGCGCCGGCTCCAACAATCACGACATCTGCGCGGTTATTCATCCTTGCTGCCCCCCGTATCTTTGGCCATCACTTTCATCTCCACCGGCCGCATCGGCGCTCTGGCCGTCGCGGGTTTGGTCTCGGCGGGCGATGTACCCAACTCGCTGGCGATAATCGCCTTCACCAGCCGTGTACAGGTCTGCCCCTGACACAGCCCCATACCGACCCGAAGATAGCGTCGGATTTCGGTTAAGGTATACATGCCGTCATGGATGGCGCGCCGGATTTCTCCTTTGGTCACTTCTTCACAGCGGCAGATGAGCATATCGTCATCCGAAGCCGGTCTATATTCTCCAATGTCCTTACTTCTGTCTCTAATCATGCCTTCACCTCGCGCCGATAGGCTCTGGCGGCGTCCGCCAGTTCGACCGGAACTTTGATGGTCACCAGATTGGTCTTGTCATACGCCGATATGGACTTCACCGTCACCACTTCGGTTTCGCAGACGGCATGTCCGCTTCTATCGCAGGCATAGCCTTTGTCTCCGGCTTTCGGTATCGGCAGAAACTCATATGGGAGGGTCACATAGGCCGACCCCGGTGTTTCTCCCGAATTCACCAAAAATATCGCCTGACCCGGGCAGGCCGCCACGCACAAGCCGCATCCGGTGCATTCCACAAATTCCTCGACGCGCGGCAGGGCGGTGATGTCCTCACCAATCTTGATGCACTGCTTGGGACACACATCCTGACACGGATTGCACGGGATGTTCTGCGTGCATTCCACCACCGGATGGATGCCTTTTTTGGCGGTGACTCCCGGATACCGGGTTATCTCATCTGCCGCAACATATCCTTTCTCCAAAAGGTTGATCGAAATATCGCAGCCTTCTTCGGTTTTCTCAATGCGTTTGCCGCGGTTTTCGGGCGCAAACATGCCTCTTCGCAGGCTGGAAAGCGCCTTTTTCATCGCGGCGGTTTTCTCTTCCAAGCTTTCCAGCGTGATATACCCCAGCCGGTAGGCCGCCGCCGCGCCGGCGATGCGTCCTTCAATCATGGCCGCGCTGGCTTCTTCAATGCCCGAAACGTCGCCCGCCGCAAAGATGCCCGGAACGGATGTTTCGCCGTATTCGTCGATGGTGGGTACAAGTCCCGCTTTTTTCGGATTATCCTCCATCGCGCATCCGGCCATCTGCGCCAGCTGGGACATGGGCGACAGCCCGACCGCCAGACAGATGGTGTCTACATCGAAATGTTTTTCGGTGCCGGGAACGAACTTCCAGTTCGGCCCGACTTCGCCGATGGTCACGCCGGTCACACGATCGGTGCCTTCGGCTTTGATGATGGAATGCCGCGTGTAGAACGGAACACCGTACCTTGCCACCTTGGCCGCATGGACGCCGTATCCGCCGATGCGGGGCGCCGCGTCACAAATCGCCGCCACTTCGCATCCGGCCTGCAGCAGCTGATAGCTGACCACCAGACCGACATTACCGCTGCCCAGCATGAAGATGCGCTGTCCCGGCATGACGCCGTGCAGGTTCATCATGGTCTGTGCCGCGCCGGCGCCGATGACGCCGGGCAATGTCCAGCCCTCAAACGCAATCATGTTCTCTGTGGCGCCCGTCGCGATGATGATGGTGTCCGCTTTGTAGTGATAGACCTTTTCATCCATCCGGACGGTGATTTCTTTTTCCAGATATAGTCCGATAACGACAGCGTTTAAAACCACTTCAACGCCCGCTTCTGCGGCGGCTTTCAGCAGTTCTTCGCCGATGCGAAATCCGCGTATTTTTGCCTTGTGCTCCTTGGAGCCGAAAAATTTATGGATCTGTTTAAACAGCTGTCCGCCCGGTTTGGCGTTTTCATCAAAAACGATGACCTTTAGCCCCTGCTGTCCCGCTTCGATGGCGGCCGAGAGACCCGCCGGACCCGCACCGATGACGATTAAATCATATCGCTTCATGCGTCTGCCCTCCCGTCATCAGCGGCAACGGTGTTTTGTGTCTCCACCGTCATGCCTTCGGAGAGAGGCGTGATGCAGGTTCTGACGTTGGGCACGCCGTTTACAATCATCACACAGTCGGTGCATCTGCCGATGGCGCAGAATATGCCGCGCGGCTTGTGCTGTTTTCGTGTGTAGCGGTGGGTCACCACACCGGCCGCCCGGAGCGCCGCCGCAATGGGCTCGCCCTCAAAGCCTTCCATCGGTTTCCCGTCATATATGAACGTAATCCGACGCCCTTTGACGGGCTTCCCCAATATCGGATGTTCTTCAATTCTCATCTTTTTAATTTCCCTTTGTTTGTTGTCTTAAGCCAGGTCCGGTACTTCCCACAGATTCAACTTGGTGCCGATGCCCTTGGCCACCGCGTTGCGGTAACAGATGGTTCCCCAGGCCACGTCTTCAACCGGCATACCGCCGATTGAGTAAACGATGATTTCGCCTTCCTTGCGGTGTTTGGGTACTTTGCCAATCAGGATGTCGCCAAGGTCATCAATCTGCTCGGGTTTCATCTTGCCGTCATGGATGAAGTCCATGCACTGCACCGCCGGAATCGGGATGGTGTTGTACGCGGGGTAGCCGCATTCCTCTTCCCATGCCTCGTACAGTTGAATGTTGTCGGTGATGGTTCTGGCGCGATTCAGGATGAAGTCCTCATCGAACCGGGCCGCCGCGGGGCAAAGGAACAGGGTGCCCGGGCTGATCCATTCTTCTTTGACGTAAGGGTATTCGGCCGGATCGCCGGTGGGGCGGGATGTGCAGAGCGCCACAACGTCGCATCCTCTGACCGCTTCCTCAATGGTCTC
>CALMFG010000141.1 GCA_937863465.1 uncultured Clostridia bacterium | reverse complement strand
ACTTCGACCGATTACTTTCCCGATGATGACCGGCGACAGCGTCCACGTCCATCTGTAATGATACGCTCGGCGAAACTTGAATGTGCTTCTTGGTTTTTGCATACCCGCACTATCCGAATTGAGATATTCCCCTGTTTCCACCATATCGGAGACCTCAGTAAACGCACCATAAACCGCCTCGCGCGGCAGGGGTGTATCGATTGTATATCGCTGATAGAAAAACAAATTCATGATTTTCTCCCCAATAAAAAATGGCTTATCTCTCAAAGCCATTTTATAGTGTTTTTATCGATTGTTAAAGCATCAATTTGTAGATGGCCATCACATCGTCTTTGTTCAGCTTGGCAAAGCCGCCGATGGTGCCTTCGCGTCCGTCCCCGTAGCATGCGGTTTCGGCCATCTTCTCAATGTCCGCTTCCTTGGCGCCCAGCTCGGCAAACGAGGTCGGCATCCCGATGGATTTTGAGAACGCTTTCAGCGCCTCAATACCCGCTTTGGCTGTGTTTTCGGGGTGTTGGAAATCCATCTCGCATCCCCAAACCCGCACTGCCAGCTGTGCAAATCGGGCGACGTCATGCTTCATGTTGTAAGCCATCCAGGCCGGGAAGACCGTCGCCAGTCCCGCGCCGTGTGCGCAGTCGTAAATGGCTGAAAGCTCGTGCTCAATGTCGTGGCTGGCCCAATCCTGCACACGTCCCACACCGCAGGAATTGTTGTGCGCCATCATGCCCGCCCACATGATATTGGCCTCAGCATCATAGTTGGCCGGGTCGGCCGCCGCCAGAGGTCCTTCTTTCACCATGGTGAGCAGTAGTCCTTCAATCATCCGGTCGATCACTTCCACCTCTTTGGTGGTGGTAAAATACCGTTCAAACAGATGCGCCATGATGTCGGTGATGCCGCAAGCCACCTGATATTTCGGCAGAGTAGCCGTCAATGCGGGGTTTAAGATGGAAAACGCCGGTCGGAACGCTTCTCCCGAAGCACCGCGTTTGTACATGCCGTCTTCCTGCGTGATGACCGAATCGGGCGAACCTTCACTGCCCGCCGCCGAAATGGTCAGGATTGTCGCAATCGGCAGAGCCTCTGTCACGGGCTTACCCTTGTAAAAATCCCAGAAATCGCCATCGTAGACGACGCCGGCCGCAATGGCCTTGGCCGAGTCGATGGAACTTCCGCCGCCGACAGCCAGAACAAAATCCACACCCTCTTTCTTACAGAGGTCGATGCCTTCATAGACAAGACCGCTTCTGGGGTTTGGCATGACGCCGCCCAGTTCCACATGCGCAATGCCTTCCTTTTCCAACGATGCCTTCACACGGTCCAGCAGACCCGAACGCACCACCGAACCGCCGCCGTAGTGAATCAGCACTTTGCTTCCGCCGAAACGCTTCACATACTTCCCGGTGTTGTTCTCCTCATCCTTGCCAAAGACAAAATAAGTGGGGCTGTAAAAAGTAAAATTATCCATTCAATCCAAGCTCCTTTTTCAACTTCTTTGTCGCTATCTTATCATGCGCAGAATTTTATTTCAGTGCGCTGCTCACATTTCTTTAGTTTTTATTCCGTTAGAACTTCACCCATGCCGAGCCGTTCCGGTTGCTCTCCACGCACCGCTCGACAAACACGTTGCCCTCAATGCCGGCGTCCACGCCCGGATAATCGTACTTTAAGGGCGCGCCCGTTTCCAGTGCCTCCAGATCCTGCGTAAACCCGCGGTAGATGTTGGCAAACGCCACAAAGTGGCCTTCCACATGGCCGCTGGGGATTCGGACCGCCGCGTTGACTTCGGGGTAGAAATATCCGTTGCCGCGGGAGAGTACTTGCGTCGGCTGATCCAGCATCTTCACGATGAGGTCATTCGGCTGTTCCTGATGCCACTCCAGCGTGCCCTTTTCGCCGCAGATGATAAAGGACAAGTCGTTGTCGTGCCCGATGACGATGTGGGACGCCCAAAGCATGCCCGACGCACCGCCTTCGTACTTAATCAGCACCTGCCCGTCGTTGTCCAGCTCACGGCCAAGGTAGGCTGTCATGTTGGCGCAGAGGCTTTCAATCCTAAGGCCGGTCACATAGGCCATCATCTGCTCGATATGCGTACCGATGTCGCCCATGCAGTTGGCGATGCCCGTCTGTTTGGGGTCGATGCGCCAGGCCGCCTGCTTGTTGCCCGTTTTTTCCACCGGCGTCGCCATCCAGCCTTGAATATACTGACCGCGCACCGAACGGATTTTGCCGATGTCGCCGTTTTCAATCATCAGCTTGGCCTGCTTCACCAGGGGATATCCGGTGTAGATATGCGCCACGCAAAATAGCAAGCCCTTTTCCTCGGCGATGCGCTTTAGGTCCCTGCCCTCGTCACTGCTTAAAGCCAAGGGTTTATCGCACACCACATGGATGCCGTTTTCGAGAAACGCTTTGGAGATGGGATAATGCGAGCTGTTGGGTGTGACGATGACCACAAAGTCTATTCCGTCCTCCCGCGCCGCCTCGGCCTTGGCCATCTCCTCATAGGTTCTGTATATCCGGTTTTCTTCCAGCTCATACATCTTCCCGGTTTCCAGCGATGTTTCAAACGACCGCGAAAAGCATCCGGCCACAAGCTGGGCCGATCCGTCCAGATCGATGGACCGCTTATGCACATCGCCGATCAGTGACCCGATGCCGCCGCCCACCATGCCGTAGCGGAATTTCCGCAGGATTTTTCTCGCCTTGGTTTCTTCAATCATGTTTTTTCACCCCATATTCGTTTTTAAATCAGCATATGGTATTTCTACACGCTATACGCGCTTCCAAAACATTCGGTTGTCCTCAAACACCACATCCATCTCGCCCGCGTCCTTCATCCATGCGAGGTAGGAACGGATGGTACTGCCGACCAGCACATACTGCTCAAATGTCAAAGCAATCTGATAACGGTCGCACATCGCTTTTAAGATGTCCTCAAAGGTCTGTGGCGCTGCACACTGTGCCTTAATGGCCTCGGCAATCTCCAGCACCTTGGCGGTGTTGAGTCGTGCCAGACCCGCGATGTCCTCGGTGGCGTCGGCATGCGCGGGCACAAACATCTTGGCCGGAAGGGTTTCCAGCTTCTTTAGCGTATCCAGATACGCGGCCACATCGTAGACAAACGTGATGGCGTATTTCTCCAGCGTGGTTTCACTGCACAGGCTGTCGGCCAGAAACACTACGTCGTCGGGCGTGCGAAAACCCACCATATCGAAAAAATGCCCGGGAAGCGGGATGACCTCAAAGAGATCCGGGAATTCGGGATGCGAGAAATCGTCCGCGACGCAGTCGGGTGCCAGCAGAAACTTGTGCCTTAAGTCGCTGAACGGATAGCCGCCGTAGAGGAACGAACACTCCATAATCGGGTGGCTCGCAAACGCCGCCTCGATGCCGTTGGCAAATACGCGGCAGCCGAACAGCTTTTGCAGGTACTGGTTTCCGCCGATATGGTCGGCGTTGGAATGCGTGTTGATGATGGCTTTTAAGCGCCAGCCTTTCGCGTCCAGTATCTGCCGAATCCGCCGACCCGCATCCTTATCGATGCCGGTATCAAACAAATATACTCCGCTGTCCCCGCAGTCATAAACGCCCATCTTGGCGGGATTGGTGATATAGTAGGTGTTCTTGCCCACTTGCTCTAGTTCAAACATTTCCGTTTACTGCCTTCCTGAAGTAAAAATCTATTACTGTCAGTATACCATAGGCGAAAGAAAGCGGGGCAACAAAAAAACAGCCCTGTGTTACCGGAACTGTTTTTAAAAACTTATGACTATGCCGGACTATATGCAGAGCCCGAAGAAACAGTTGCAGGCGAAGTTCGCTGCATTGATTATCTGCAAAAAAGCTTCTTCACCGTTTCCGAGTTTTTAAGATACCTTTGCAATATAACTGTATACAGAACAATACCAATATAGAAAAACACAAATGCAAGGCGCAAATAGATACCATGGTTTGCTGTGTTATTAAAAACTTCAAATGCCATTTTGGATATAAGTAGTATCAGCATAAAAATATATCGAGATATCAAAATCAAACGCGGTGCGCTTTTTTTTCTCAGAATAAGCATCAACAGTGAAAACACCTGAAATATAATAAATACCACGATAATAGCTGTGCTTGTTAACGTCAGAATTGGGTTTGAAAACGTGTTTTCGGGTTCGACATATACGCTCATATTGAGTATATCGAGCAAACAGCCTATTAAAACCAGCGTCAGTAGCCCATCCCACTTTTTGGTGTACGCGTCCGTTAGTTGACCTTCTTCTGCCGCCAATATCCCATTTTCTCCATCTTCAATATAAGGCGCCAATCCTTCAGATATGCTTTTATACGCCTGGTCATTTTGTGGTGAGTGATGCCAGATGATCTTAAGATTTTTGTTTTTGCTAAATATGTTTAACCGTTGAATAATCTTAACGCCTATAATATCAGACAGCTTGATTTGTTTTGGGAATACAACGCCTGTCATAATCTTTTGGTCATCCATATAGACGAATGTGACCACTCTTCTCATTACTCTGATATAGACGAATATTAAAAGCCCCCCTTCAAAAAGGTTCATCACCCGATAAAATCCAATGGTAACACTGGTTCTATCCATTATTTGAGTTGTCTCATAGGCGCTTTGGTTGATCAATAGGACATATGAAAACAAGATAAGAAAATATGTCAATAAAAGAAATCCCATTTTTCTATCGCGCCATATAACAAATTGTTTCATTTCCCAAATTCCTATCTATTTAATACGGCATTTTTACATTTGCAATCCAAAAAACTTGTTGACCAAAAAGCCGATGCCGAACGAAACCGCGGCCACACCCAGACTGATGAGCGTCATCTCGCCGAAGCGCGCAAAGAATGGCTGGTCGGTGGCCACCGAGATGTAGTAGTTGAAAAACGCGATAATCAGAATGGCGATGAGCAGCGTCACCACCAAACTGACGATATAGTTGGAAAGCAGGAAAAACGGCAGAATCAGCAGGACAACCGTGATGACATACGCGATGCCGGTGTAGATGGACGCCTTTTTGGGGTTCACTTTGCCGTCCGCTTCGGTACGGCTGGAGATGTATTCGCTGGCCGCCATGGAGAGCGCCGCCGATATGCCTGTGATGAGCCCGACCAGCGCGATGGTGCGCGCATTCTTCATGGAGAGCGTAAAGCCCGCCAGTGCTCCGGTCAGCTCGACCAGTGCGTCGTTGAGACCCAAGACCACACTGCCCATATACGACAGCCGTTCCTCGTCCAGCATGCCCAAAAGCTCGGTTTCGTGCTTCTCCTCGTCCGCAATGACGGCGGCCATCTCAGGGATTTCCGCCATCGCTTTCTCGTAGGTTTCCACCGAGGCTTCCTTTTTCTCCATCAGCTTTAAAGCGAACGTCAGCCCCAAAGCACGCGCCAGAAAGATGAACCGCGCGATATTCACGCGATTGGGCTGGATTTCGTGCTGCAGGTAACCCGTGAATACCGCGTAGTGTTTTTTCTCTTCCTCCGCGATGCGCGCCAGAACTCCGGCGTTGTTTTCGTCTTTAATGATTTTTGAAAGTTTTAAGTAGATATGATAGGCGTTAATTTCGTCCTTTTGCAGACGCTTCAGCGCCTTGATGGTGTCTTTGGAATAGCTCATGGTTTGTCCCTCCCTTTCGCTGGTCTGGTTTCATTATAGTCGAATTAATAAAAGGGTACAATATTCTGACATTCGCGATTTTTTAAAACGCGTGTGACTAAGCCAAAAGGTCTTTACGCCTGCTTTGCGCGCTTAAATATCTTGTTCGCAAACTCCAGCAAAACCTGATCTTTTAAAATCAGCAACACCCCGACATAGACCGAAACGCAGGCGGCGATGGACAGCGCACTGACCGTGGTGGCCGAAAGGCCCAGTGACTTGATGAGCAGACAAATCGGGATGAACAACAGCGAAACCAGAATATAGCGCGGCAGAGGTTTGGTCAGGAACATATCGCGGCTCAAATACTTGCGGCCCAGGAAAAGCTGGATGATGGTAAACGCGTATTCGGCGATAACCGTGCCCACCATGGCACCGACGTGCCCATACTTGGGGATCAGCAAAAAGTTTAAGCCCACCATAAAGATCACACCCACGATGAGCGACAGGCACAGCTTCTTCTCCTCGTCGTGGCAGAGCAGAACTTGTGAGCCCACAAAACTGCTGATGGCGATGGCGATGACCCGGAAAGCCGAAATCTTCATGGTAACGGCTGCCGCCGCATACTGCTTGCCCGCAAATAGAACGACGATTTCGTCGGATATCATAAACAGGCCCACGCAAATGGGGATGACCAAAAACCAGGAGAGGTTCATGACGCTCCTGGCGGTTTTGGCATATTCCTGCTTCTCTCCCGTCCGCAGAATCTTGGTCAGCGTGGGCACCATCACGTAAGAAAGACTGATGAGCATGGAAGAGATGACCATGATGATCTGCGCCGGAATGGAGAAGTAGGCTACATCGGCTTCGGTGGACAAAAAGCCCAGCATGATGCTGGATATCTGAATTAAAACGATATTGACGACCGTTACCGGCAGCGTCAGCAGAGACGGGATGATATGTTTTGTAAACTTAAAAGAGACCGCGTGGATGTTGATGGATTTTCGCGCTTCCCACAGATTCAGCGGGAAATGACCGATCATGACAAACGACGTGATGAGACCGTAGATGATGTAGTCGCTTGGTTTCCTTATAAGCAGGAACATGAGAACAACGCCCAAAATGCGGAAGATGATGACGCGAACCGCCATGAACTTGAATTCCTGAAGTCCCTGGAACAGCCAGTTCAACAGGAAAGGCGCCAGCACCACCATGAAGCCCAGACTTAAGAACAGCGGTTTTTCAGCATGCATCTGGGGCACAAACGCAACCGCCGCAAAGTACAGCCCCGAAAAGAACAGCCCCGAGACGAGGGAAAGCCCGTACATCTCACTTCCCGTTTCTTTCAGCTGAATCGGGTCGTGGCTGACCTTGGCAATCTCACGCGCGCCGTAATATGGCAGACCCAGCTGGATGACGAAAAAAAACAGCTGAGCAATTGAAAAAGCAAAATTATACTCACCCAGACGATCGACGAGCAATACGCGGGCCAGATATGGATAGGTGATGAGCGGTATTAACGTTCTGGCCAGAAGCGTCGCTGTTGAATAGACATAATCCTTCTGCCAGTTCGAACCCGCTTTTCTCTCAATTTGATCAGACATTTAGCCAACCGCTGAGGTCCCGGCCAATCAGTTTGGCTGTCTCCTCAATCGTATCTTTAAAATTCTCTTTTAAAAACGCTTTTTCCGCTTCGGTCATTTTGGCCTCAACAAACTGCCGCTCCCGAATTTTAGAAAGATATTTCCTGCCCGTTGCCTCCGGAATCAGCTTTGCCAAAGCGTTCCTTATTTTATTTGATTTTTGATTCATCATCCAGGTGCGTTTCTTCTGCTTCGCCTTTCCCGAGTGATTGTATATTCTGCCCAGATCATCCGGCATAATTCTCCCAACACCTAAGAAATCGAATATTTCACTCATAATTCGTTCCGGCTCTGATTTTAAATCCTCCAGCAGGTAGATATATACATCATCAAACTCTTCTAAGATGTTTTTTAAATGTTTGGGATAATCATAGTTATCAAGGAAAAAAGTTAAATTATCATTCTTCTGACCATCACTGTTTTTTGATTCAGATACCCATGCCATCAGCTCGGGGTTCTCAAATCTTCCGCACAGATACAGATAATTGTAAAAAGAAAAACTCGCTTCAATCGGGTTCCTAAGCGCAATTAAAATCTTTGGTTTAACATCTTCAGGGTAGACTTTCTTGATATTCCTTATGAAGTACTGATAATGCCGCATATAAGTCACGGTCAATTCGCCGCAGACTTTATTCTTTCCTTTTTTAAAAATCTTGCTGTACTTATCTAGTTCCGTAATCGCGGACTTCTTTATTGCTTCACTTTCAAACGTTCTTTCTTCTTCGGACAGCTCATAATAAATAAAGAAACGGGGCTCTTTGGGGGATGAGAGTAAAATCTGCGGGTGAAAATACAGATACTGATAAAGCGATGTGGTTCCGCAGCGCGGATATCCGGCCAAAATAAAGTCCGGAAGATATAT
>CALMFG010000140.1 GCA_937863465.1 uncultured Clostridia bacterium | reverse complement strand
ACATGGTAGTTAGCTTTACTATCATGTTATTCGCCTTATACTATAATTATATGCCTGATTTGTAAAGGGGAAATTGGTAAAAAAAGGTGAGTCACCGCTCAGCCAAATCACTCAGCGCCTGCCCGGTCAGCCGGAAAACCGTCCATTCGTCCATAGGCTGCGCGCCCAGGGATTTGTAAAATCCGATAGAGGGTTTGTTCCAGTCGAGACACCACCATTCCATGCGCCCGCAGTTGCGTTCCAGCGCCAGTTTGGCCAGGAATGCAAATATGATTTTGCCGAGGCCCATGCCGCGGTATTCAGGGAAGATGAAGAGGTCCTCCAGGTACAGACCGCTTTGACCGAGAAACGTGGAGTAGTTGTGGAAGAAAAGCGCAAAGCCGACGGGCTTGCCTTCGTACTCGCCGATGAGGACCTCGGCGTGGCCTTCGTCGAAGATGGATTGGGCCAGCCCTTCGGGTGTGGCCACGACCAGATCGCTCATGTGCTCATATTCGGCCAGAGCCTTGATAAAGCTTAAAATCAGCGGGGTGTCGCTCCGCTCGGCAAAGCGGATGAAGAATTTCGGGTCTTTTGTCGGCATTTTCTCGGGCATAGGTGTATTGTCCTTTTTTTATTTGGGGGTATCCCGTGAGGTTTCTTCGAGTATAAGGGATTTATCATATCGCGTCAATGATACAAAACTCCGCAGGGTGCAACTTTTTTAGACGAAAATTAGCCAAAACGGAACCAACAAAAAAATCCAATCGGTTGTCAAAACGGGTGGGATAAGCTATGATATATAAAGTAAATTATTAAAATTTGATATATGAGGAATAGTCATTTGAATACGGAACAAACGGACAGACAAGAGATTCTGGAAAAAGTAAAAGCCTATACCAAAAACCACCTCATCAAGGGCGATGATTTTAAACCCGGGGATCGCATTCCATATGCCGCTCGGGTTTTTGATGAAGAGGAGCTGACCGCGCTGGTGGATACCTCGCTGGATTTCTGGCTGACCGCCGGAGAAAAGGTGGCGGCTTTTGAGGCCGATTTGGCGGCTTACCTCGGCGTCAAATACGCCGCGTTCGTCAATTCAGGCTCGTCGGCCAACCTGCTGGCCTTTGGTGCGTTGTGCTCGCCCAAGCTGGGCGACCGCCGGATTAAGCCCGGCGACGAGGTCATTACGGTGGCGGCGGGTTTCCCCACCACCATCACGCCCATCATCCAATACGGCGCTGTGCCGGTGTTTGTGGATGTCACCCTGCCGCAGTACAACGTGAATGTGGCGGCTCTGGAAAAAGCGGTGGGCGAAAAGACCAAGGCCGTCATTCTGGCGCACACCATGGGCAATCCGTTCGATGTGGCCAAAGTGAAGGAAATCTGCGACCGAAACGGACTCTGGCTGATTGAGGACAACTGCGACAGTCTGGGCGCCGAAGTGCGTGTGGACGGCGAGATGAAGAAAACGGGTACGGTCGGCGATATCGGCACATCCAGCTTCTATCCGCCGCACCATATGACTACCGGCGAAGGCGGGGCGCTGTACACCGACAATCTGGAGCTCTTCCGCATCATCGAATCGCTGAAAGACTGGGGACGGGACTGCCACTGCAAAACCGGTGAGGACAATCTGTGCGGCAACCGTTTTACCGGCCAGTACGGCGAACTGCCCTATGGATACGACCATAAATATGTGTTTTCACAGTTTGGATATAACCTGAAAGCGACCGAGATGCAGGCGGCCATCGGCATTGCCCAGCTGAAAAAACTGCCGGGCTTTGTCCAAAAGCGGCGGGAAAACTGGCGCACAATACGGGCGGGCTTGGAACCGCTGGCGCACGCGTTGCTGCTGCCCGAAACGCTGCCGGAATCATTGCATTCTCCGTTTGGCCTGATTCTTTCGGTGAAACCCGAAGCGAAGTTCGACCGCGCGGGTATCACTGCATATATCGAGAGCAAAAATATTCAGACCCGCACGTTGTTCGCGGGCAACATCGTCAAGCATCCGTGCTTTGACGAGATGCGTAAAGAGAAGCGCGGATACCGCGTGGCGGGCGAGAGGACCGCCACCGACCGCATCATGTTCGACACATTCTGGATCGGCGTGTATCCGGGGCTCTCGAAGGCGCAGATCGATTACATGATTCAGACCATCACGGAGTATGTGACAGCGAATGAGTAAAAAATATACCTGCCTGTTTTTCGATTTGGACGGCACACTGGTGGATTCCGAAGCGGGCATCTTAAGGAGCATGCAGCACACCATTCGGGAAATGAATTTGCCCGAGCGGAGCGATGCCGCTTTGCGTGTGCATGTGGGGGCTCCTTTACGCGAGATGTTTGAGCAGGAGTTTGGGATATCCACGGAAAAAGCAACCGAGGCGGTGGAGATTTTTCGCGCCTACTATATCCCGAACGAGTCGGAAAAGCATCCGTCCTTTGACGGCATCGTCCCGCTTTTAAAAGACCTGAAAGAAGCGGGCAGGCATCTGGCTGTGGCGACCAGCAAACCCACGCTGACCGCCGAGAAGGTGCTGAAAGGCTTTGGCGTGCTGGAGCTTTTCGATATCGTCTACGGCAGCAATATGGACAATACCCGCGCCAAAAAGACCGAGATTCTGAAAGACGCAATTGATGCGATGACCGAGATGACGGGTGCAGACCAAGCCGATATGCTGATGATCGGCGATAAGCACTACGATGTGGAAGCCGCGAGAGCCTTGGGACTGGATGTGGCGGGCGTGCTGTATGGATGCGGCACGCGGGCCGAGATGGAAGCCTGCCGGCCCACGTACACCATTAAAACCGTTGAAGATTTAAGGATGTTTTTATTGCAAGAATATTAAAGCAGAGGGAAGAAACATGAAAAAGATTTCGGTGGTGACGGCCTGCTACAACGAGCACGAGAATGTGGCCGCGCTGGTGGAGGCGGTTGACGATGTATTTAGTCAGATGCCGGGCTACACACACGAGCATATTTTTATCGACAACGATTCCGAGGACAACACGGTGGAGATTCTGCGGGAAATCTGCAAGACCAAACCGCATGTGAAAGTCATCGTCAATTCGCGCAACTTCGGACACATCCGCTCGCCGTTCTACGGGCTGATTCAGGCCGAAGGCGATGCCGTGCTCTCGCTGGTGGCCGATTTTCAGGATCCACCCGAACTCATTCCCGAGTTTATCGAAAAATGGGAGCAGGGCAACCCCATCGTAGTGGGCATTAAAAAAAGCAGCCGCGAGAAAAAAGGTATGTTTGCTTTACGGAAAATTTATTACCGCCTGGTACGCACCCTGTCCGAAGTGGACCTTTTGGACGGTTTCACCGGCTTTGGGTTATATGACCAGAAGATTATTAAAATTCTAAGAGAGATTGACGACCCGTATCCGTATTTCCGCGGGCTGATCTGCGAACTCGGGTTTAATCGCGCCGAAATCGCGTATGATCAGCCGATGCGCAAGGCGGGGAGAACAAAAAACAACTTCTTTTCGCTGTTCGATATGGCGATGACCGGATTCACATCCACGTCCAAAGTGCCCATGCGGATTGCGACCTTAAGCGGCTTCATGATGTCACTGATTAGCCTGGTGGTTATGGTCGTATACATCATCCTAAAGCTGATGCACTGGAAGAAGTTTACGGCGGGCACCGCGCCCATCCTGATCGGCGTATTTTTCTTTGCCTCGGTTCAGCTATTCTTCATCGGCGTACTGGGCGAATACATCGCGGCCATCAACACGCGGGTCATCGCGCGTCCGCTGGTCTTTGAGAAAGAGCGCATCAATTTTAAAAAAGGAAAAGACAAATGAGCATCCGAACCGCGGACTATATCGCCGCTTTTTTAGCCGAACACGGCGTTAAGCACGTTTTTACAATCACGGGCGGCGGGGCGATGCACCTCAATAACGCCTTTGGCAAGAATAAGGATTTAACCTGCGTCTATTTTCACCACGAACAGGCCTGCGCCATGGCGGCCGAAGGGTACGCACGGCTGACCGGGAACCCTGTGGCGGTATGCGTCACATCCGGCCCGGGCGGCACCAACGCGCTGACCGGCGTGATGGGGGCCTATCTCGATTCCATCCCTATGTTTGTCGTGTCGGGGCAGGTGAAATACAGCACCACAGTGGCGGCCACCGGCTTGCCGCTCCGGCAGTTCGGCGATCAGGAATACCCCATCGTGGAATCCGCCAAGCGCATGACCAAGTATGCCAAAATGGTCACCGACACCGCTGACATCAGAAAGATGCTGCAAAAGGCATGGCGGAAGATGAACGAGGGCCGCAAGGGCCCGGTGTGGCTGGATGTGCCCTTGAACATACAGGGCGAAATTATCGATGAAACCCAACTGACGGGTGAAGAGAAGCTGCCGAAAACTGAAATCGCAGACGATATGGATATCGACGCGCTGCTGAACCAGCTGAAAACCGCAAAACGGCCGATTATTCTGGCGGGAACGGGCATCCGGCTGGCCGGTGCGCACGCCGAGTTTATAAAGCTGGTGAAACATCTGGGCATCCCCGTGGCCACGGCCTGGAACGCGCATGATGTGATTCCCGACAGCCATCGGCTGTTCGTGGGCAGACCGGGCACGGTGGGCGACCGCGCGGGCAATTTCGCCTTACAGAAATCCGACCTGATGCTGGTGCTGGGATGCCGCATGAACATCCGCCAGATCAGCTATAATTACGAAGAATTCGCGCCGGACACGTTTAAGGCGGTGGTGGAGATTGACGCCACCGAACTGAAAAAGCCCAGCATCAAAATAGACCTGCCCATCCACGCCGACCTTAAAAGCGTGATGGATAAACTGCTGGCTCGAAGAATAGAGAAATCGGATATTTCAGAGTGGATTCGCTGGTGCGGGGAAACGCGTAAACGGTACCCCATTCCAACAAAAGAACAGACGGAAGACCCGGACGGCGTCAATGTGTATCACTTTATGGGCACATTGTTTGACCGACTGCCCGAAGACGCGAATGTGGTTGCCTCCAACGGCTCGGCCTGTGTCTGCAGTTTTCAGGCGGCCAGGATTAAAGAAAACACACGGCTGTTCACCAACTCGGGCTGTGCGGCCATGGGCTATGGTCTGCCTGCCGCCATCGGCGCGGCATTAAGTCCGCACGACGGGCCGATTATCTGTCTGGAGGGCGACGGCAGTCTGCAGATGAACATTCAGGAGCTGCAGACGGTACGGCATTATGGCCTGCCGATTAAGCTGTACGTCATCAATAACAGCGGGTACCAGTCCATTCGTCAGACGCAAAGCAACATCTTCCCGGACGACCCAATGTTCGGCGTGGACGAAAACACCGGCGTCAGCTTCCCGAATTTAGAGAAGATTGCGGACGCCTATCATCTGATGTATATGAAAATCGACAGCCGGGACAACATGGAAGCGGCCATTGATATTGCGCTTTCGGTCAACGCCCCCGTGCTGACTGAAGTGGTGGTCACGGTGGGACAGGCGTTTGAGCCCAAGCTGGCGGCTATCAAACGTGCGGACGGCAGCATCTACTCACCCCCGCCCTACGACCTGT
>CALMFG010000139.1 GCA_937863465.1 uncultured Clostridia bacterium | reverse complement strand
TATATTCTGGAAGGTGATTCTTTGTTTAACTTTTACCGCGCACCCGCATAGCGGGGAGTTGATATTTCGCACGCTTCGCGCGCTCAACTGGCTAAAGCCTTAAACAAAAACACGGCCTGATGGCCATGTCTTTAAAAAAGTGGCTGTATTTGAAGTGTTTTTGTCCAACTAGATATGATAAAAGCTATAATACATATAAATATATGAGTAAGAAATGACACGCCGTACCCAGCATCACGCAGATATGCCAAACCATGTGATGATATTTAAACATGCGAATCGCATAGAATACTACGCCAATGGTATGAAATATACCGCCGGCCAAAAGCAGTATAATGCCGGCCGGTGGTACTGCGGCCGAAAGCGATTTAATAAAAAATGCCACCATCCACCCCATCGCAATATAGATGACCACATGCACAGGTGTAAAACGATCATAAAACACCGCTCGGAACACAATGCCGATAGCTGCCAGCGTCCATTGAACAGCCAGAATGATATAACCTTCGGTACCGCCGATTGCAGAAAGGCAGAAAGGCGTATAAGTGCCGGCAATCAGCATATAAATGGCGCTGTGATCAAGAATCCGGAACACTTTTCTTATTCTGCCTTCTTTCAGTGCGAACGCATGACATAGGGTGGACATCATATACAGAAAGAACATACTGACGCCAAACACGACAGCTCCCGTGATATCAAGACCGCTGCCGTTTCTTAAACTGGTTACTATCAGTAAAACCAGTGCCGCGATACTGAGCACCGCCCCAATCCCGTGTGTTATCGCATTCGCCACTTCTTCGCCAAACGAGAGTTTGATTCTTTTCATTTTCAACTGTATTAACCTTTTTTTAATTTGTTTCCGTTCATTTCTCATGAAGAGAACTTGATTTGTATATGAGAAGGGCAGCTTTCCGAAGTTTGTTCAAAAAGCTGCCCTCATTAATACTTGTACTATCTAATTTCGTCCTGCTGCGGGTTCAAAGCTCATCTGGCGGCCTTTCATCATCACGCCGCGCATGGTTCCTTGAACTATCGATGCGTGTGTCTCGGGCACTTCCACAAACGAAAACTTATCAAACACATCAATTTTGCCAATCTCCGAACCGCGAATTTTCGTTTCGCCGGCAATGCATCCAACAATGTCCCTCGCCGCAATCTGATCCATCTTCCCCATATTGATAAAGAATCGCACCATCCCGCTTTGCGCGCCGGTGTTGCCATATGCTGTTTTCTGCGCCGGCTCTTCATCCGGTGCGGCCCCTTCTGTCAACATATGCAGTAATGCTGCCGCAATCTCTTTTGCATCACAGCCCTCGCTCATCAGGTTTGTGATTAACGCCATATTCTTCGGGCTTGGCTTATTGGCCATCACTTCTTTTATTCTATCCGCCATCTGACGATTTTTCTCCATATCCGCTTCGGCATCGGTCGGCATTTTCTTAAACGGAATACTGGTTTTTATAAACCGCTCCAGTTGTCTGATTTCGTTCTGGCCTTCTTTGCCGGAGGCCAAAGTGACCGCCTTGCCAGACCGGCCTGCTCTGCCCGTACGTCCGATGCGATGCACATAATATTCGGCATCTTTTGGAATATCATAATTAATCACCATTTCTATTCCATCCACATCAATACCGCGTGCCGCGACATCGGTTGCAATCAAGACAGAAAGCCTGCCATCGCGGCAGTTCCGCATGACGCGGTTACGCGCATGCTGATCCATATCCCCGTGCAAAGCCGCCGCGGTAATATGATGCTGTTTTAGCCGTTCGGTTAAAGTATCCACCATCCGTTTTGTATTACAGAAAACCAAGGCCATTTGCGGTCGATGAACAGCCAAAAGTCTCACAATTGCTTCTGTTTTTTTGCTTCTGTCCACCATCGTGTGCCATTGGTCAATGGCATTGACGGTCAAGTTGCTTTCGCCCGATTTGATGAAAACGGCATCTTTTTGAAAATTCTTGGTCAAGCGAATAATCTCTTTGGACATGGTGGCCGAGAACAGCACCGTAATCCTGCTCTCCGGAGTTTCTCCCAAAATGGCTTCCATGTCGTTTCTAAAGCCCATGTTCAGCATCTCATCCGCTTCGTCCAGAACCGCCAGTTTGAGCGCACCAAGTTTCAGCGTTCTTCGGCGCATATGGTCCATCACCCGTCCCGGTGTGCCGATTACAATTTGAGCGCCTTTTTTCAGCGCTTTAATTTGAGGCTCTATGGGCGCTCCGCCAAAGACAGCGACCACATTGATGCCCTGTTTAAATGCCGAAGCTTTGGCAAGTTCGTTCGCAGCCTGCAGCGCAAGCTCCCGCGTAGGGCACAGCACCAGCACCTGCACCGCTCTGTTATTTGCATTTGCCAAATCCACTGCGGGCAAACCGAACGCCATCGTCTTGCCTGTTCCGGTTTGGGATTGTCCAATCACATCCCGCCCTTCTAAAATCAGCGGGATTGTCTGTGCCTGAATTTGAGTCGGCTCTGTGTAATTCATTTTTTCTATCGCCGAATAGACCTCCGGGGATAGACCGAGTTCGTTAAAATCTTTTTGCTTCATTTTTTCTCCTTCATGTTTGGTATGCGTGCAATCAAAAATGTCATCGAATATGCTTAATCACGCGTTCATATCAAACAGTTTAAAGAAAAATAATTAAATTGCTTTTTAGATACTTGGAATGAAATCACAGAGAAGGTGTTTTTGTCTTCTCGCCCATTGACATATAAAACCTAAATTATAGACAAAAACTGAATATAGTAAGTTTATTTAATTGCGACCCTTTTTTTACAAATCGGCTTATTATAACACAATACCCAGCGAAGTCAATTCATTAACAAGCAACAATTCTGTAAACAGTTGACCCGTTTTCACGCAAAACGCCGCTTAATTCAAAACACATCGCTATTTAAAAGTGAACTGTGCCCCGTCTTCTTTCTGCCTTCACGCTTTTTTAAGCACCCTGTCATTGCGTTTTTTAGCATTAATCGAATAACCTCAGCGTCACCCATATCCTTATCAATTTCAAAAGCTTTTGGAAAATGGCTGGGCCCTTCGGTCATCCCGGGCACTAAATCCGCTTCAATAAAGTTGCAGCCGTTGTTTTCATCCAGCTTAGTATCATTTCTGGCAAAATCTCTTGCGTCGCGTGTCCTAAAGCATCGAAGTGCAATTTCTATCAGGTTTGTCGCAGCCTCATCATCTATTTTTTTTAACTCACTTCTCCACATTGCGTTGCTTTATCCTTCCCTCAAGTATCGGTGCGTCATCCATATCATTTGCACATTAAAAAAACAACAGAATCATCTGTTGTTATCTAAGAATTTCTTTTATGCCTTAAGCATTATTCGGATCTCTCAAGAATTGACCGCTTTCACTGATTACATATATCCGATCTCCCCAGGCATTCGTTTCAATGCAATCGATATATCCCATCGTCTCGACCTGTCTTATCTCTTCATCGGAAAAATCACGGCTTCTTAAGGTGACATCCGCTATTTTTTTGCCCTCACTAAATTCCAATAATAATGTCTTTATTCTTTCATTCTCCATAATGCTCCATTCTTGACTTTTTATTAAGTATATCATGAGTATGCAGCCGCAATAATTAAATTCGTATGTGCATTTAACTGGAAGCGGATATTTCACAAATGTACTAATCGCGTATTCCATTCTATTAAAAACACGTCCAAATGGTTTGTGCTGTTTTTATATCCACGCATTCATACTCAAGGCGAACTTTTCACATCTTAAGTTGATTCAAATGGCGCAACCCTTTTATTGTGATGCAATATATAAGTGGCGTGTGTTGTAAACAATTTATATAATCCAAATCTCGTAATTCAAGAAGTTCTTCTTGTGTGAAATCCATATCTTGCAGTTTTGGGCCTCTATATATATCGCCGCCCGCAAAGAATGTTAAAATCTCTTTTTGTCGGTCATCCTTCATTCCGTCTCCTTTCATATTGATTAATTGTATCATAACGGCTTGATTATTGATACCAAATTGATTTTTGTCATTATCAGCACCATCGCTTCCTTGGTCAGCTTTTTTTTATGACCCCAGCGCCAATGAATGATTCACTTTTTTAGAATCTTATATATTTGATTCTCGTGCTCGAATTTTGCACTAAATATATGCTACGCTTATTATGAACGAATACAAAAAGCACATCATTTCATGCTAAACGCGATATAACTCACTGTCATTATTTGTTATCCGAGCGGGTATAAGGTTGTCCTCCTGCTTCGCCATAAATACCATATAATGTCATATTATATTGATGTGTCGTATTTGAAACGCCTCCGGTTCGTAGAGGCGTTTTGTATTCTACTGTGAAACATGTTTAAATGTATTACTCTGTATTGCTTTTGCCAGTCATA
>CALMFG010000138.1 GCA_937863465.1 uncultured Clostridia bacterium | reverse complement strand
CTTTTGGGGTCATCAAAAGTAGCATACAGACGAGAAGCCGTCAGGATATAAGCAAAGAGATAATTTTTCTTATAGTAATGTCTCAAGTATCTATCTCTTCAGAAACGTATAGAAGGACAAATCTTGTGATGGATATATTCTGACGGCTCAATGCCTGTACTTTACTTTTTGAGAGGGCCAAAAAGTAACAAAAAGCCCTCCGCAATCCGCGAAAGGCGCATCATGTCTTTTTAAAATCCTTTTACTCCGCCAGCCGACACCGCACCGTCACGCGGGTCATCCCCCCCGTGGTGCACGTAAACAACGTCAAATCCCAGTTGCCCGACGTCATTTTCTTCACATCGGTGCTCTCCAGCGTCTCAAGCCCGCTCACCTGGTAATCGTAAACATTGCCCAGCACATCGGTAAACCGCACTTTGTCCCCAATATTCAGCCGATAAAAATACCCGAAATGCGCCGGGTAGTTGTGCCCCGCAATAATCAGATCGCTGTTTTTGGCCGAACCTCTGTACCGGCAAGGCGATAGTCTTAAGTTGGGATAGCTCCAGTCGCTCTGTATCGGCAGAGTCAACCCCAGCGATGGGATCTCCAGAATGCCGATATACGCCGCATCCTCAATGGTGAGGCTCTCCTCGGCGTCCAGGCTGAAAACTTTCAGCATGTTTTCCACCGCGTCGTTTCCGGCTTGACCGTATCCCGGAATCTTAGCCTGTAAAAGCACCAGCGCTTCCGCACTGCGTATTCCGGCCTGCTTTTCCTGCACGTTATGAACATAGGTGGTGATACCCGCTCCCAAAAGCAGGAGAAGGCCGACACCCATCAAAAATAGTCCGCGTTTATTCGTCTTTGGTTTCTCTGCCACGATATCTCCTCCACCACCCGATGCCAAACAGCAGAAGCCCCAGAACCGCCATCAGCGGCACAGGCCACCACAGCCATCCGGTCTGCGGCAGGTCATCGGTGGGTGTCGTTGGGGTCGGCGTATCTTCAGGAACCCTGATCGGGTCGCCGACCTTCGGGTGCGCCAGAACATCATACAGCCAGCTGCCGTCATCCTGCAGATGCGGCAAGGCCACCAGAAACGGCGAAACTTCAAACAGGCTGTAGCCTTTAATGAGGTCTTCCCCCACAGACAGATACAGTCCCGCCGGCAGGCCGGTAAAGGTGATGTTTCCGGCGGCGTCGGTGATGCCGGTGGCGTTCGGCGCGATATGGTCGGTTCTTGCGTATCCGGCCAATTGGTCCGCGGCCGTCTGCCAGCCCGAAGCGGTCAAATCCGTCAAGTCCACCGGGTACCCCGCAAATGCGCCGGCCAGTGTAAAGCTGGTTCCTTCGTTTCCGGTTGCCACATAGTATATGTCATACGTCATACCTTCAATGTCGGTACCGGCATAGGCCACATGCAGTGTCAGCGTGTTTAAGTGCCCGTAATCGATGGGGTCTATGTCGATGGCCGAAGCCGAAGAAGGCCAGACCAGTGCCAGTATCCCGCACATAATCAGCAACGATGTAAAATATACACTTTTCCGTTTTCTACTTTTCATCGGATTCTCTTTGCTGTTCCTTTTCCGTTGTCTGCTGCTCTTTTTTTGTTCGGGTGCTTAAAATCAGCCAGATAAACAATCCAATCAGGATGGGTGCCGCGACAAAAGGCGCCACCAGCGACGGATCGACTTTTACCGCATCCGCCGTGACCGTTACCGTATTGATGACCTCTTCATTATACTCAATCCGCTCACCGCGCACCAGCAGTCTGTGGGAATTAATTCCGTAAGGCGTACAGGTGACGAGTGTGCAGTAATCTTTTCCTTCAACAATGTCCAGGACCGCCACATCCGTCGGTTCGACGATGGAGATGTTATCCACCTGATAGGCGAGTACCTGATCCAGTATGTGGAGCAGAAAAACGTCCCCCACAACCAGTTGATCCAAATCGGTAAAAAGTTTTGCCGAGGGCAACCCGCGGTGTCCCGATAAAACACTGTGGGTGCTTTCTCCGCCGACCGGCAGAGATGTGTTGGCCAAATGCCCCACGCCCACCTGCAATACTGAATCGCTGGTGCCGTGGTAAATCGGCAGTTTCACGCCGATACTGTTGATTTCAATATATCCCATGATGCCGTTCCCCAGAACATTCAGCTGACTAACATAGTCGGCCTCTTCTTCCGCGGTCACACGCAATCGGTCTTGGTCTTCAAAGACACGCTGGTTATATTCTTCCGCCGCCTTCCAGTATGCGGAGTAATCCGCCTCGGGCAGGTTTAACAGGTCTTCTTCATAGCTGGCAATCGCCCGGCTTTGATGCAGTGAGTTGATATAGTCACTCACCGTCGGATACAACAACAGACTCAAGCCCGCCGTAAAGACGATGATGAGAATGATTGTTGGCAAATGTTTCTTCATGCGAAAGTTGCTCCATAAAAGCTGTCGGCGGCAGGAACGTTTCCTGCCGCCTTCCAAGCTTTTGTTTCAAGTCAGATTTTTTTTATTCTTTGTGCGCCGATACTTTTCTCTTGGTGATGAAAATCACAGCCGCACCTGCCATCAGGATAATGCCGACCAAAGTGAAGATGGTCGTGCCGATACCGCCGGTTTCGGGCAGGATAGAGCCGGTTTCATTAACCACGGTGACCACGCTGCCGCCATTCACGGTGACGCCGGTCAGTTGGTCTGCTGTCGCATCCGGAACATGTCCGTCCACATAATTAACCGCGGTGTAGGCCGGAGCAACCACGACGGTGATCGCCGCGCCCAGACGGTTGTAGCCGGTGGGTTCGTCGATTTCAACCAGGTAGTAAGTGCCCTGATCCAAACCTTTAAGGCTGTAGGTCGCCGCAGGATTGGTGCTTTCCAGTACCTGAGAACCCGCATCGCTTAAGGTGTAGTTGCCCGCGCTGCCCGAGAAGTACAGGGCATTGGTGAGCGCGGTCGGGTCGGCTACTGCCGCATCCGCGTCAGCCGAGTTGGTGAACAGGGCGAAGGTTGCGCCCAGCAGTGCGTTTGCCGGAGTGGCATCATCCACTTTGGCAACGGGCAGTTCGAAGGTGAATACAACGACTTCATCTTTCGGGGTTACGCCGAAATCTGCGCTGTCGTTCGGGTTGTTGCTGTAGGTTAAGAATACTTCGTTCGGGTTGCCGTTGTTGCCGATCACCGCATCGCTGTCCAGTTCCGCAGTGTACTCAACCACCACGTATTCGTAGCCGGTGACGCCCGATACTGCTTTTAAGTTAGCAAACGTTACAGTGAATCCCGTCGCTGTGGAAGCCACCGCATAACCCGACGCGGGCAGAATTTCAGTTCCGCCGGCACCGGTTGCTGTTGCCGTCTCAACCGCATACATGCTGGCACCGTTAGCGAGGTATACCTTCACGCTGGCGCTGTTGAATGCCAGACCGTCGCTCAAAGTATCCGTCATGGTGTAGGCGTAGGTGCTGTAGTAATCCATGCTCGGAATCAGTCCAACGATTCGGAAGGAAACATCATCGCCGATGCTGTAGTCCGCCGCGTCGTTCCAGGTATCCTGATAGGTCGCGTCGTTGTTTTCCAGCACTTTTTTAGCAATCGCCGGTTTGTCGGTTTTGGCCGCAACCGTCACATTGCCCAGAATCTGCAGCATGAATTTGGTTGCCGCGTTGTCCACGCCAGCCGCCAGGTCCGCTTCGTTAACGAAGTAGTAACCGTCATTCAGGCCGGTGAATACATAGTTGTACGGGCCGGCTCCGGTAACTGTGCTGGTGACAGGGGTTGTGGCTGTGGCCAGATGCTGCGAGATAATCGTAGCCAGGTTGTTCGTTTCGCTGGAAGCCATCGTCGCCATCGCGTCCGCAACCTGCGCGGCCGTCATCGATGTGTTGAAGATTGTGGGGTAGGCTGTGGCAAGAGCGGCGCGCAGCGCGATTCCGTTCACGCCGGTTCCCCAGACCACGTTCGAGAGGACAGGGTTGCTTCCAGAATTTGAGTAGTCACCGTCAAAGACCTGATAGATCTGATAGGTATGACCACTGGTTTCCGATGTGATTGTTAAGGTATTATTATCCGCATAGACGGTGATACTGAGCAGGCTGAGTACCAATACAACAACAATCATCATGCTGAGTTTTTTCATTGTGCTTTTCATGTTTTTCCCTTTCTTTTTCTTTAATCAAAGTTTTATTTTTTTAAATCATCTATATCAATCTAAACTAGCCGGTATCGGAAATCTTCTGCCCTTTTCGGCGTCGTTTGAACTTAAGGAATATATACAAAGCGGTAACCATGATGATGATGCCCGCTATTGTAAACGGTTTTGCGGTCACTCCGCCGGTTTCCGGCAGAACATAGGTGACCGTGTTATAGGTGAATATGATGCCCTTTGTGATCGTTCCATTGTTGCTTGAATAGCTGGCGGTGAAGTTGCCCGAGATGTCATTCCCGGAGGAATCCGTCATCGCCACTTCCACCACCTTCCACAGGTACGAATGCGTGTTGGCCCATGTATAGGTCCATTTGTTGGCGGCGTTCAGCACATACACGTCTGCGTTGTTGGTATGCCAGGTGGTCCCGTTGTTGTTGGACCAGTACAGTTGAACCGATACGCTGTAATTCGCGACATCCGCGGTCGGCAGGGCTGCACCGTGTTCGTCCAGCCATATTTTATTCACCGTCATATTGTCGGTCAGTTTGCCCACGAAGTCGTCGCGGTGGCTTTCGGCATAGATATAGACATTCTTGCCGACGATGGTTCCATTGACATTCTGGTATGCCTTAATCGTGGCGTCCGGCGCAATGATGGTGCCGTATACGCGGCCGGTCTCGATGGTGGTGTTGCAGTTGTTAAAGTTCCACATGATCTTGCCATAGACAAAAGTGGTGCGCTCCTGGAAGTTCAGCCATGTGGTACCCACCTGCATCTCGCTGTTCGGCAGATGCACGATGCCGGTATACCCGGAGCAGTCCACATTGATGATCACCGTGCCCTCGCCGCCCTCGACAAATCCCGTGACGCCGAAGTATTGGTACTGATTCAACTGAGCAGCCGTGATGTTGTATACGCCCACGGCGCTCGAGCTATTCAGCGTAATATAGCTGGCCGAGCAGCTGCCGCCGGTGGTGCTGAGGTGCGAGGTAATGTTCTGGTTGGTCGTCAGCGCGCTGTATGAGAGCAGAATCGATCGGAATTCGGCTTCGACCAGATTGATGTTGACAAACGGCAGTTCCGATGTGTTGTCATCCTGCAGAATGTTATACGGTTTGTCCAGCTTGGTGCCGTTGATGCCGAACGCATTGCCATTGTCCATCAGCGTAATCGTGTTGGTGGAGCCCAGTGCCAGAAGATGCGATGTGCTGGACGCACTGGTCGGGTTGACCGCGGCATAGTTCTGGATGTAGGACACTTCCGCCGGCAGATTGTTGGTGCCGAAGTTGGAATAGGCGTACAACGTTTTGGTCAGCACGTTGCCGTTGGTATGCGCATTCAAGTATGCCGCATTAAACGCAACGATATGGAAATTCCCCGCCATCCCCAGCGGACGGGTGGAATTGTAGTAGCTGGTGTGCGTAAACGTATCGCTCTCTTGGGTGACCAGATCAAACGTCAGCCGCGAACCCACCGGCAGGACGATGAATGTTGAAAAACTGTCCACCGAAAAACCAATCTGGTCCTCATCGCTCAATGTCGGCTGATCCACCGAAAGCTCCTCAATGTGATCCGCATCGTCAATGTGCAGTGCCTCAAACGTTTGGATGGTCCCCGGGCTGTCGCTTCCGATGTTGGAATCCGAGACGCTGACCGATACCGTGCCGGCCGTCGGTTCAATTTCCTGACCGTCCAGTTCGAAGTGGATATCGTAAGCGTAGAACGTTTCATCGCCCTGAATATATCCGTTTAGGTAGAGCTTTAAGAATACCGAGAGATATGACCAGAAATCCCCATCCTTGGTGATTTGGCTGGCGACCAGTTCGGCCCCGTCGGCCACTGCGCCGGCGTCCGAAAGATTCGCTTCAACGCCCAATCCGTTATGGAAGAATTCATAATGGCTTTTGTTTCCGGATTCAGCCGGTTTATTTTCCACCAAACCAATCTGGCTGGCTTCATCCGTTTTCACTGCCGCGATATCGGCCTTGGCCGTCTTTGTTTCCGCCGTATATATTGCGGCGTTGGCTTCTGTGCTTTCGGTTTCGGCGCCCTTGTACCAGTAAACAATGAGCCCAGAGAGCGCATCGTCTGTCGCGAGCGTCACCGTCCGGTTTTCCGTTAAAATGTTCGATGCTGATATCTCAGAAAGCTGTGTATTCCCGTTTTCGGCGTCCACACCGTAAACCGCGCGCGCGCCGTATTTTTTGCCCACCTGGTTGTCGATAATCGTGACGCTTCTGCTAATCGCGGGCATGGCAATCTCTGCGCCGTCCGCGGTAAATTTCAGGATGTAATATTCCAGTTTGGATTTATCAGTCACGCCGAGCGCCGACTCAATGCCGTCCAGGCTGACGGTTCCATATTCCGAACAATTCTTTCCGGTCACGCGTACCGCGATCAGTTCGGCATTTTCGGGCAGTCCGGACAGTGCATCAAAGGCCACTGAAACCTCAAGTCCATCGACCGAACAGCTGTAGTGCATGCCGTCGTTCTCCTCCCCGGGGCTCGCTTCGGGTGAAGC
>CALMFG010000137.1 GCA_937863465.1 uncultured Clostridia bacterium | reverse complement strand
GGGCACGCAAAGGCCCTTGGCATTGACGGTTTCATAAAACGTGCGTGCCTGCGCCAAATGGTCATACGGGTTGTCCTCAATGATTCGGGTGGGCGCAATCTCAATGCCCCGAAAACCAAATTCGGCAATGGTTTCCAGCATCTCAGCGTCGTTTATCGCGTCCCATGCGATATTGGATATGGATAATTTCAATCGGATTCTCCTGATCTCAGTTCGTTTTCGATATAAGCTTTAATCTCGGCCAGCACGGAAGCTTTGTCCGAAATATAGCCCTCATGCCCGCCGAATACATCAGCAAATCGCGTTTTAAAGTCGTAGTTCGGCACGGGCGCGTTGAGTTCGTTGACAAACGGCGTTGCGCTCACCGCGCCGTAGATTTCGGCCGCGGTCATCGGCTCGGTCGCGAGATTCACCATCTTCAGCTTGGCGTTCAGCGCTGTTTGGATATCCGCCCACAGGTGGTTTAGTCCGTACATCTGAAACCGCGCGCGGCTGTCGGTGAAGTTCAGTGCCGTAAACCCGAGCCGTGAAAACTCGGCTTTCAGCTCACGCCGGGTTTCTTCGTCGGCTGTGCAGGCAAAAAAACCATTGGCCTGCAGGGCATAATTTTCTTTAATCATAGCCGATTGGCCGGCCAGTTCGTCGTATTTCTTCTGGTTCAGCATGGACGGGATGATGTGGATGAGGTCATAGACGAAGTTCTTTTTTAAGTTTTCCCCGAAAAGCCCGGGCAGACGGACGATGAGCGACCGCTTAAAGCGGTGGGAATTCTCCCGCACCCAGTTTTCCAGCACCAGACGATTGAATCCGTAAGGATGCAGACCTTGGGTCTCCATCACAGTTCCTTCATCCACACCGAACGGCGTTTTATAGACATCTATCGTGGATATCAGCACCAGCGTTTCGGGTTTAATCTTTTTGATATTGTCAATTGCGCCGCTGACCACTTTCAGGTCGGCTTCGGGGTTCTGGTTGGCCACAAACTTCTGCGCGGGCACGCCGGAATAGACCAGAATGTCCGGCAGGGTGCCAAAGCTGTCCTCAATATTCTTTGAATTGTACAGCGCGTCAAAGCCGTGCTGTGCCGCCAGATTGGAGCCGACAAAGCCCGTGTACCCCACCAATGCGTCCAAACCGTTTCCTCCCGTGCAAGGTTATCTTTAAAATATTTTAGCACACTTCCCGTCCTGCAACAACCGCACATAAAACCATTCCACGCTTGAAAACCACCCTCTTTTTGTGTATGATATCCATAGTTTTTTAAAAGTGGGAGGACTGGATCAATGGAAACCAGGCGTTTGCTGTACACGGCTTCTACAACGCGTCACATCAAGCATTTCCATATGCCCTATATTGAGATGCTCAAAAAGCGCGGCATCACGGTGGATATTCTCGCCGGCGGCAGTGAATCGGATTTTCCCGGCCATACATTTTTTGATATCCCGTTTTATAAGAAGATTGTAAGCCCCAAAAATATCGGCATCGTCCACAAAATCCGGCGTATCTTAAAGAAAAACCGGTATGACGTGATTATCTTAAACACCGCGCTGACCGCCGCGCTGGTGCGGCTGGCTCTGCCCGGACGCCTCAAAAAAACCACGCGCGTGGTCAACATCTGCCACGGTTACTTCTTTGGTCAGAACGTTTCGCCCATGAAGAATCGGATGTATCTTTCCATCGAAAAACTGCTGGCGAAAAAGACCGACGACATCGTCGTGATGAACAGCGAAGACTTGGCCTATGCCAAGAAGTTCAAGCTCTGCGAAAAGGAAGTCTTCTTTGTCCACGGCATGGGCTATGACCCCGAAAAATACCACAGCGGCGTCAAGACGCTGAACAACACGCCAGCCACCGAGCTGGTCTATGTGGCCGAGCACTCGGATCGCAAGAACCACAAAGAGCTTCTGACCGCTATGGCCAAAGCCGTTAAGCAGGGCGCCAACTTAAACCTTAGTCTGGCGGGCGATGGCAAGCTGATGGAAGAAAACCGCAAGCTGGCCGGCGAACTGGGCCTGGCCGGACGCGTCAAATTCTTAGGGTATCTCGACTATATCGTGCCGGTCTACGCCAATTGCGATTACGCGGTCAGCACATCCAGGATTGAAGGCCTGCCCTTCAACATCATGGAGGCTCTGGCCTGCGGCATCCCTTGCGTGGTTTCGGACGTCAAAGGCAACCGTGATCTCGTGAAAAACGAAGCGACCGGCTATATCTATGCCCCTGGCGATGTCCATCGTCTGGCGCAGATTCTGGCCGCTTTAAACAAAAATACGCGCACCTATATCCATATGCAGTCCGAAGCCGCCAAGAGCGCGCTGCCGTACGCCGTCACCGAAACGCAGAAAGAGTTTTCGGTGATTTTCGACAAAATTCTTTAAGCGCAGGAGAACATCATGCTCTTTAACTCGCTGGATTTTATCGGCTTTCTGATTATCATCATTCCGCTGTACTTCATCATCCCGCATAAATTCCGCTGGGTGTTGCTTTTGGTTGCCAGCTATTTTTTCTACATGAGCTGGAACGCCGGATACGGTGCCCTGATTCTGTTTACCACAGCTGTCAACTACGCCATGGCGCGGCTGATGGAAAAGGCCGGGACGCATCGGGCAAAAAAAACCTATCTTCTAATCGGTCTGATTTCCTCTTTGGCTGTTCTTTTCGGTTTTAAGTACTTAAACTTTGTCATCTCCATCGTCAACGGGACACTCCAGCTGGTCCACGCCGATTTCGCGCTGACCCCCTTAAATATCCTGCTGCCCGTGGGCATTTCGTTCTTTACGCTCCAGACGCTTTCCTACACCATCGACGTCTATTTGGGCAAAACACCGGTGGAAAAGCACTTCGGCATCTTTGCGCTGTACGTCAGCTTCTTCCCCCAGCTGGTCGCGGGCCCCATCGAGCGAAGCGAGAATCTGCTGCCCCAGTTCTATGAAAAACACACCTTCGACCCCGACCGGTTCCGCACCGGCGTCTACCAGATGCTGGGCGGGTTTTTCATGAAAATGGTTGTGGCCGACCGTCTGGCTATGAACGTCAATGCGGTTTATAGCGCGCCCGAGTCCTTCACCGGTCTTGCGGTCCTCATCGCCACCTGTTCGTTTGCCTTGCAGATTTACTGCGACTTTGCGGGCTATTCGCTGATTGCGCTGGGCACAGCCGAAATTCTGGGTTTTAGGCTGATGCAGAACTTTAAATCGCCCTATCTCGCCACGAATATTCAGATGTTCTGGAGCCGTTGGCATATTTCGCTGACTTCCTGGCTTCGGGACTATATCTATATACCCTTAGGCGGCAGCCACAAAGGTGTTCCGCGGCAGTATTTAAACATCCTGCTGGTCTTCGCCATCAGCGGGCTTTGGCACGGCGCCAGCTTTGCGTTTATCCTGTGGGGCGTTCTGCACGCCGTCTACCAGATCATCGAACGCGCCACACGGCCGATTGTGACGCCGCTGGTTACTCACAACAACAAAGGCATCCGCGGGGTTTCGCTGACGGTTTCATATGCCATCACGCTGGCATCGGTGGTGCTGGCCTGGGTATTCTTCCGCTCGGCTACGCTCAGCAAAGCCATCCTTGTGTTTAAGCAGATGTTCACCGCGGGCGGAGAGCATACCATGAAGGCTCTGTTTGCCGGTCTGGACAGTCCGGACAGAACCGCTTCCTTCATCGCGGTCGGCGTGCTGATTCTGGCCGAAATCTTCAACAGCCGCAAATCTCTTGTAGATTGGCTGGAAGCGCGGCCAATGGCGCTTCGGCACACTTTCATGGTTCTGGCCATCATGGTCATCATCGTCTTCGGCGTATACGGCGATAATGTAGTCACGCAGTTTATCTACTTCCAGTTTTAGACGGAGTTGAATCGATTATGGCACTGAACAAGCAACAGAAAAAAGGCCTCTGGCGCGGTGCGCTGACCGCCATCATCACACTTTTAATCATCATCGCATTCGGCTATGTGCTGACTTTGCGTGTGCCCGAAAGCTATTATAATACCCGTGCGCTTTACACGACCAAAGGCGTCAATGTGCTGTTCGTCGGCAACTCCCACGCCATCGCCGGACTCAACGCCAGAACGTTTGGCGAAGAGACCAAAACCAACGCGCTCAACATCGCCACCACCAGTCAGACCGTCTTAAGCACCGATCTTCTGGTCAAGGAAGCGGTTCGGACGCAGGACGTAGACATCATCTTTGTGGAGACCTTCTCCATGCTGTACCCCACGCCGTCTGACCCCACCTACAGCGATGCGCTGGACGCCGACAGCACAGTTTTCCGCTCGGTCTCCGGCCTAAAGGACAAATTCCTCGCCATGGCTGAACAGCCCGGGATGCGCCGCAAATTCGACGCCTTCCTGCCGCTTTTTAAATACCATGCCAACTGGAAAACACCTGAGGAGTGGCATTTAAGATGGACCAATTCACCGCTGATGCAGGAAAGCAAAAACGACTATCTCGCAGAGCACCAGGACGGCACCCGAATCATCCCGTATGTGATGACTCCCGAGCAATACAGCGGTTATGCGGAATACAAGTACGAATTCAACGTCAATCCGGCCATGACGGCCAACGCAAAATACTGGGACAGCATCATTGAGACCTGCAGAGCCAACGACATCGATGTGGTATTTGTCACACTCCCCTGGCTGCCCGAATTTGTAGCAAACACCAATTACAGCGACATCACCGCCGCCTTCACCGCCTACTTTGCGGAAAAAGGTGTCACCTATATCGACTTCAACACGATGGATTTTCCGGTGGAATACACCGATTTTGCGATGGAAGGCCCCAACCCCAACCAGCACCTGAACGTTTCGGGCGCCGAAAAGGTGACCGCCTGGCTGGCAGACTGGTATAACGAAGAAAAAACTTCAGGAGAATAAAAAGTGTCATTACTCACCGTCATCATCACCGCTTTTGCGCTGGCCATGGACGCGCTGGCTGTATCGCTGGCCACCGGTCTTTCGGACAAAGCCAACGCAAAACTCAACGCGCGCCGGTGCGGCATCGCCTTTGGCGCCTTCCAGTCGGGCATGACCCTTATCGGCTGGGTCATCGGCTTTGCGTTGTACCGCTTCATCCAGCCCTTCGATCACTGGGTGGCGTTTGCGCTGCTCACTTTCATCGGCGGTAAAATGATCGTGGAATCATTCAGCATCGAGGATATCAAGCCGCTGGTGCGGTTTCGGATGCTGATGGCTTTGGCTTTGGTGACCAGCATCGACGCCATGGCCGCGGGACTCAGCTTTTCCACACTGAATGAACCCATTCTGGTTCCCTCCCTCATCATCGGCGTGGTCACGTTTATCCTGTCCTTTTCCGGCGTGCTTTTGGGTGCGCGGCTTTCCAAAGCCGAAAAGCTGGAGCAGTACGCCGACATCATCGGCGGCGTGGTGCTGATTATCATCGGCGTGCGAATTTTGGTGGAGCATTTAATCGAACATATTTAAGTATCAAAAAAAGGCCTTAAGGCCTTTTTTGTTTTACGCGTTTTCGTCGTCGTCTTTGTCTTTTTTGCCGAAGAGTTCATCGGCGCCTTTTTTGACGCCTTCGGACACATCGTCCCAGGTTTCCTTCGCCGCTTCTTTCACTTCGTTAAACGCCGATTTGAAGTTCTCCTGCGTTTCTTTGCGAAGGTCGGATTCCTTGTACTTTTTGACGTCCTCTTTCAGTTCGTCAACCGCTCCGCTGATGGTCTCTTTGACGTTGTCAAAACCGTCTTTCATGTCTTTCTTGAATTCGTCCATGCCCATAACGTTTACCTCCTAAAAGTCGATTTCATCTTTCTTGTTCTTTTTTCCTTTTTTCTTTGGCTTATCTTCAAATCCGGCCGTTTCCGTATTACCGGCATTGTCCAGACTGTAAACCCCATCATACGCCCGATACTCGGGCTTTCTGGCCACTGTGAACGCCAGATAGAACGCGCCCAGCACCACCAGAACCAGTGCCAGCGCCTGGCTGACGCGGATGCTTTCGGTCAGCATCAGGCTGTCGGTGCGCAGGCCTTCGATGAAAAACCGGCCGATGCCGTACAGCATCACATAGGCCGCAAAAATGCCGCCGCGGTATTTCCGAAGACTTTTTAACAGCATCAGCAGAATCAGGAACACCAGAAAGTTCCATGCTGATTCATAGAAGAACGTGGCCATATAGTACCCGGGCAGCTGACCCGCCACCTTGGGTGTTTCGATGTACACCGCGTACGGAAAGAACTGCCAGCTCGGATTCAGCACCGGGTTGCCGTAGGCTTCCTGATTGATAAAGTTGCCCCAGCGGCCGAGTGCCTGACCCAGTACCAGCGAAGGCGCACAGATGTCCAGAATGGTGAGCGCCGGAAACTTCCGAAACAGACGCAGGAGAATGGCCGCAAAGATGCCGCCGATGACCGCGCCGTAGATGGCGATGCCGCCGTCCCACACCGCAATCATCTTTAGGAAATCTCCCTGATAATCGCTGTAGTTGAAAATGACGTAATACGCTCTCGCGCCGATGATGGCCAGCGGAACCGCGAGAATCATGTAATCCAGCACCACTTCGGGTGAATACCCGCGCTTTTTCGCTTCGGCCGATGCCAGAATGATGCCGATAATCAGCGCAAACGCGATAATCACGCCGTACCAATAAATGTCCTTACCCAGTATTGTAAACGCGACTCTGTCCATAAAAACCGCCTCCGAAAATCATAATTGCAAAGTATAGTATACTCCAAATTTTGGTCAAAAACAAACAAAAAGCGTTTCATCAAACGCTTTTTAGAATTTGTTCATCGTCTTGACATATTCATCCGATAAACTCGCGCAAGAGCGAATTCTTCGGGATTTCGTCGTCCAGATTGGAAGACGCGAAATAGTTTAAAAACTTTAAAAGGTGTGTGGCGTACATATAGGCCACCGTGCCTTTGGGGATTCGGTGCAGTTGTTCGATGGCGTATTTCTTCAAAATCATCGGCTCGTAGACCAGCGCCGAATTGAAGATGACATCCGCGTTTTCCTTGTAGGGCAGGATATATTTGTACTCGCCCGCGCGGACATCCGCCCACATGCTGAGCGTGGTTTCCACCGAGTAACCGCGGGTCCGCTGGTCGCGCACCATACGGCGTAAGAGACGCAAATCTTCCGGGTAGACGATGTTGTGGTTGTCTAGGTTCAGCGTGGCGAGCGGCGAGATAAATATCTTAAATTTGTTCTCATGCGGGATCAGGTGCGTCAGCTCCTCGTTGAGTCCGTGGATGCCCTCCACAATCAGGAGCGCGTCGCTTTCCAGCGTCATCTCCTTGCCGGTCTCCTCGCGCTTGCCTTTGGCGAAGTTGAATATCGGCAGTGTAGCCTTCTTGCCTTCCAGCAAGGACAGCATATTCTGATTAAACAGATGTGTATCCAGCGCGGAAATCGTTTCAAAGTCCTGTTTGCCGTTTTCGTCGAAGGGCAGTTTTTCGCGGTCGATATAATAATCGTCCAGCGAAATGGAGTAGCTGGTTTTACCCGCCACCTTCAAGTGTGTTTTCAGGCGCCCCGCAAACGTGGTTTTTCCCGATGAAGACGGCCCGGCAATCAGAATCATCCGCGCTTCGGGTCTGTCCGCAATTTTTTTGACCAACTCCACCAGCTGGGATTCGTGCAGTGCTTCGTTGACACGGATGAACTCAGGGAGCCCGCCGTTTTGAGAAAGCATGTTGATATCGGCCACATAGGATACATGCATAAGGCGCGCCCAGCGCTCGGATCGGTTGAAGGTGGCCGCCAGCTTGGGCTCCTCCACCAGCACATGCGTTTCAATCTGATGCGGCGACGGGTATTTCACGATGAAACCCGGCGAATAGTAGAACAGCTTAAAGTCCTTTAAATAGCCGGTTGAAGGCACCATTTTGCCGTAGAAGTAGTTGATGTCCCCGTCATTTTCGTAATAGCGAAAGTAATTGAGCGGGCGGTACTTCAAAAGCGCCACCTTGTCTTCCTGCCCGTCCTCCTGGAACAGCTTAATCGCCGCCTCTTTGGGCACCTTGTTGTAGATGAAGTTGGTATCCTCGCCGACCATCTCAATCATAATGCGTTCCAGCTCCATCACGTCGTGCGGCGTAATTGGCTCGGTATCGGCCAGCTCGCAGTAAAGGCCGCCGCTAAGGGCATGGTCGATAATCAGCTTGCGCTGACCGCCGTACAGCTTCTTGACAGCGCGGTACAGCAAAAAGCTGACGCCTCTGGCATAGGTTCTGGCCGCTTCTTCGTTGGATGTGGCCGAGATGAATTCCAGCACCTTTTCGTCCTTGTAGTGCTCAAAAAGCTCCCGCAAAATTCCGTCCGCCACCACGTTGGTCACAAATTTTAAATTGGCGAAATGCTCGTTTAAGATATCTTCAAAATTCTGTCCGTCTTTGATGGCAATCGTCTGTCCGTTGGCTGTAATCGTTATCATCCTAACCCTCTATTTGATGCCGATATCGGTTCGGTACTGCATATGCTCAAAATGAATCTTTTTCACATTTCGGTATGCCGCATCCCGGGCTTCTTTCATGTTCCGCCCAAATCCGGTGACGCCGAGAACGCGCCCGCCGTAGGTATACATGCGTCCGTTGGCCGCCTTGGTTCCCGCGTGGTAGACCACCACATCTTTGTCCACGTCTTTAAGCCCCTCGATGGGGTACCCGGTGATGTATGCGTCCGGATATCCGCCCGAAGCGATGACCACGCAGACGCTGTATTCCGGGTTGAATCGGAAATGGACGTCCTGTAAGTGCCCGTCAATCACCGCGTCGATAATCTCCATGAGGTCGGTATCCAATTTCGGCAGAACCACCTGCGCCTCGGGGTCGCCGAAACGCGCGTTGTATTCCAGCAGCTTCGGCCCGTTTTCGGTCAGCATCAGTCCGAAGAAGATGACGCCCTTGAACACGATACCCTCGCTTTTGAGGGCTTCCAGCGTCCGATGGATGATTTTTTCCTCCACCTCGGCTTGAATCTCGGGTGTATATTTGTCGGTCGGCGAGAAGGTGCCCATGCCGCCAGTGTTCTTGCCTTGGTCGTTGTCAAACGCCTTTTTATGGTCCTGCGCGGGTGAAAGCGGCACAATGGTCTCCCCGTCGCAGAAGCTGAGAATCGACACCTCCGGGCCTTCGATGTATTCCTCCAAAACCACGCGGCTGCCCGCATCGCCGAACTGTCTATCCTTCATGATTGCTTCCAGCGCTTCAAAGGCTTCGTCGCGCGTTTTGCAGATGATGACGCCCTTGCCCAGCGCCAGCCCGTCGGCTTTGACGACGATGGGGATTGTCGCCGTTTCCAGATATGCGTTGGCGACATCAAAATCCTCAAACACCGCGTATTCGGCGGTGGGGATGTCATACTTCTTCATGAGCTCCTTGGCGAACACCTTGGAGCCCTCAATCTGCGCGGCTTCCTTGGTTGGCCCAAAGGCGCGGATGCCTAAGGCCTGCAGCTTATCCACCAGCCCCGCCACCAGCGGGTCATCCGGCGCGACGATGACCAAGTCAAAAGCCTGCGTCTTGGCATACTCGCAGATGTGATTTAGGTCAGTCGCCGGTATGGGCACGCACAGCGCTTCCTCGCCGATGCCGCCGTTCCCGGGTGCGCAAAAAATTTGCAGATCGCTTCGTTCTTTTTTCAGCTTTTTGATGATGGCGTGCTCTCTTCCGCCGCCGCCGACAACCAGTATTTTCATTTATCTGTCCTTTATCCTAGTGTTTGAAGTGTCTTAAACCGGTGAAAACCATGGCGATGCCCGCCGCGTCACAGGCTTTGATGGAGTCCTCGTCGCGGATGGAGCCGCCCGGCTGGATGATGCAGGAGATACCCGCCGCTGCCATCAGCCCCACCGAATCGGCAAACGGGAAGTAGGCGTCCGACGCCACAACCGCGCCTTTCACGGCCACACCGCTCCGTTCCAGCGCGGCTTCCACGGCCCAAACGCGCGAGACCTGTCCCGGGCCGATGCCCAGCGTCTGCTTGTTTTTGGCCACCAGCACGCCGTTGGATTTGATATGCTTGACCGCCTTCCACGCAAACAGCATGTCGGCCATCTGCGCTTCGGTGGGTTTGGTCTGGGTCACACAGGTCACTTCACCGTCCAGCAGGATGCTGTTGATGTCCTGCACCAAAAGCCCGCCCGCCACTTTTTTCATATCCATCGCGGTCGCTTTCAGCGGCTGGCTGATGGTAGGCAGTTTCAGTACCCGTAGGTTTTTCTTGGCGCATAAAACTTCCAGCGCGTCGGCCGAATAGTCGGGCGCTACGATAATCTCTAAGAAGGTCTTGTTCATCTCCTCGGCGGTTTTCTTGTCCACCTTGGCGTTGGTCACCACGATACCGCCGTAGATAGAAACCGGGTCGCATTCGTAGGCCTTCATGTACGCGTCATAGAGGTTGTCCGCACTGCCGATGCCGCACGGGTTGGCATGCTTGGCGCCCACCACTGTGATTTCGTCGAATTCGCGCAAAGCGTCCAGCGCGCCGTTGGCGTCGTTGATGTTATTAAACGAGAGTTCCTTGCCGTTCAGCTGTTCGGCCTCCACCAGCGTACCCTGATTAAACAGCGGTTCACGGTAGAACATGGCCTGCTGATGCGGGTTTTCGCCGTACCGCAAATCCTGTTGTTTTTCAAAGGTTAGTGTCAGCTTTTCCGGGAACTTCTCTTGGGTAATCGTGCGTAAATATCCGTTAATCATGGCGTCATACGCGGCGGTGTGCTCAAACACCTTGGCGCAAAGGCGAAACTTGGTCTCGCGGCTGACTTCGCCGTTGGCTTTAATCTCATCCAGAACCACGCCGTAGTCGGCGCTGTCGATGACCACCGTCACGTCCTGCCAGTTCTTGGCCGCCGCGCGCAGCATGGTGGGCCCGCCGATGTCGATGTTCTCAATCGCTTCGGAGAGATGCACATTGGGGTCGGCGATGGTCGCCTTAAAGGGGTACAGGTTGACCACAACGATGTCGATGGGTTCAATCTCTAGGTCCTTCAAGGTCTGCATATGGCTGGTGTTTCCACGCATCGCCAGGATGCCCGCATGAATCTTGGGGTGCAGGGTTTTGACCCGTCCGTCCAGACATTCGGGAAAACCGGTCACGTCCGAAACCGAGGTGACGATAAGACCCGCCTGCTCCAGCGCCTTCTTGGTGCCGCCGGTGGACAGCAGTTCATAGCCTGCTTCGGTTAAGCCTTTGGCAAACTCCACGATGCCCGTCTTGTCGGAAACGCTTAAAAATGCTCTGCTCATTTTAAGTTACATCCTCCGTTTTAAAAATATTTTTAACCCCTCAGGGTCACTTTTCTTCCTTCAACCGAAATTTTGTCCGTGCAGAACGCCGCAACGGTCCTGACCAGAATTTCGTGCTCAACCTCCAAAACCCGTGCCGCCAGTGTTTCGGCGGTATCGTTTTCCAGCACTGGAACACACTTTTGCATAATCACCGGGCCGGTGTCCGCGCCCTCATCCACAAAGTGAGTGGTGGCGCCCGAAAGCTTGGCACCGTAATCCAGCACGCCGCGATGCACCTTGTGCCCATAGTAGCCTTTGCCGCAGAAGGACGGAATCAGGGAGGGATGGATATTGATGATTCTGTTTTTAAACTGGGTGATGATTTCGGGGCCGATCATGGCGAGATACCCCGCCAAAATCACGCCATCCGGGTTGAACGACGAAATGGCGGCCAGGTTGGCCGCATTGAAGCTTTCCGCCGTATCGAAGTTCTTTCGAACCACGACTTTGACCGGCAGCCCCGCGTTTTCGGCGCGCATGATGCCATAGGCCGAATCACTGCTGGAGACTACGCCCACAATTTCGGCGTCAATTTCGCCTTTGGCTGTCGCGTCCATCAGCGCCTGCATATTGGTTCCGCCGCCGGATATCATGACCACCAGTCGTTTTAATCGCAAAGTATCACTCCCGCGTCGTCCCGCACCACTTCGCCGATGATGTAGGCGGTTTCGCCCAGCTCAATCAGGCGCGAAAGCACGCTGTCCGCGATGCGCTTATCCACCGCCATCACCATGCCGATGCCCATATTGAACGTGCTGAATGCCTCATCGCGTGTGATTTTGGCTTCGGCAGTCAGCATCTCAAACACGGGCAGAATATCGAACGCTTTCAACTGAATCTTGGCCGTCAGCCCTGTTGGCAGAATCCGCGGAATATTTTCATAAAATCCGCCGCCCGTGATGTGCGCGATGCCCTTGATGTTGAACTTCTTGGTCAGATCCAGCACCGATTTGACGTATATCTTGGTCGGGGTCAGCAGTTCTTCGCCCAGCGTTTTGCCGAATGAATGGATGAAATTATTCAGCACCTCCTGCTGCATCTTGATGAGCGAACGCACCAGCGAAAAGCCGTTGGAATGGATGCCCGAAGACGCTAACCCGATGAGGATATCCCCCGCCTTGATGTTGCTGCCGTTGATGATCTTTTTCTTGTCAACGATACCCACCGAGAAACCGGCCAGGTCGTATTCCCCCGGCTGATAGAATCCCGGCATCTCGGCGGTTTCTCCGCCAATCAGCGCGCATCCGGCCTGTTTGCATCCTTCGGCCACGCCTTTGATGACCGTGGCGGCCACCTCCGGTTCCAGTTTGCCGGTGGCAAAGTAATCCAGAAAAAAGAGCGGTTTAGCGCCGTGGCAGACCACGTCGTTGACGCACATGGCCACACAGTCGATGCCGATGGTGTCGTGTTTGTTTAGGGTAAACGCCGCCATCACCTTGGTGCCCACACCGTCTGTGCCCGAAATGAGCACATCGCCGTTCTCCATGTCGTACATCGCGCCGAAACTGCCAAGGTCGCAGAGTACATTATCATTATACGTTTGTTTTACATGTTCCTTCATGAGCTCAACGGCTTTTTGTCCTGCCGCTGTATCCACGCCGGAATCCTTATAGGTTATTCCCATTAATCTATCTACCCTTTCGTTACTGTCCGTTTTGCTCCAAAATCAGTTTGTTTCCCTTGCCCATCTCGTGCTCCACATCCATCGGATATTCCCGCGTAAAGCAGCCGCTACAAAAATCCAGTCCGCCTTCCTTGGCGGTTTCTAACAGGTCCTCGGCCGAAAGATAGGCCAGAGAATCTGCGCCGATAAGCTTGCGGATGGCTTCCACCGAGTTTTTGGCGCCGATGAGCTGTTCGTGCGACGCTGTATCGATGCCGAAGTAGCAGGGCGAAATGACCGGCGGCGACGAGATGCGCATATGCACTTCCTTGGCGCCCGCGTTGCGGAGCATCTCCACAATCTTCTTGGAGGTGGTGCCGCGCACGATGCTGTCGTCGATGAGAATCACCCGCTTGCCTTCCACGTTCCGGCGCAGTGCATTCAGCTTAATCTTCACGCCGCGCTCCCGCATATACTGCTGAGGCTGGATGAAGGTTCGGCCGATGTAGCGGTTTTTGGCCAGCGCCTTTTTGTAGATGATGCCGCTTTCCTCGGCGTAGCCCATAGCCGCGGGCAGTGCGCTGTCCGGCACACCCGAAACGATATCCGCCTCCACCGGGAACCGCTTGGCCAAAAGCGCCCCCGCTTTTTCGCGCGCGCCATAGACCGATACGCCCTCAATGTAGGAATCCGGCCGCGCGAAATACACATACTCAAAGATGCAGAGCGCGGTCTTTTCGGACGGTTTGGCCATATAGGATTTAATGCCCGCTTCGGAAATTTCAATAATCTCGCCGGGTTTGATATCCCGTACGTATTCAGCGTCGATGGCGTCAAAAGCCGCGGTTTCGCTGGCCAGAATGTAGGATTCGTTGATGCGGCCCAGCGACAGCGGGCGGTTGCCCAGCGGATCGCGTACGCCGATGAGTTTATCCTTGGTCATCACGGTCATGGCGTAGCTGCCTTTTAGGCGATCCATGGTCTTGATGATGCTCTCAATGATGCCTTCGTTCGCCTGTCTCGCGATGAGGTTGGCGATGACCTCGGTATCGATGGTGGTCTGAAAAATCGCGCCGTCCTCTTCCAGCTCGGTCCGAAGGCCGGAGGCGTTGATGAGGTTGCCGTTATGCGTCAGCGCGAGTGTCCCGCTCTTGTAGGAGACCACCAGCGGCTGGGCGTTGGTGACGGCCGAGCGCCCGGTGGTGGAGTACCGCACATGCCCCACGGCAATCTTCGCGCCGTAGAATTCTTCCATGCGGTCGCCCTTGAATACCTCGGCGACCAGCCCCATGTCTTTGTAGTTGTCGATGCGTCCGTTTCGGGAGATGGCGATGCCCGCGCTCTCCTGTCCGCGGTGCTGGAGGGCATACAGTCCGAAGAACACCGCGTCGGCCGCTTCGATAAAGTCGTCGTTTTTATAGACGCCGAATACGCCGCACTCTTCGTTCATGCTGTCCATGCGCGGCTTAATCCGGTCATATTTTTTGAGTTTTTTGAATGCCATTTATTCACCCATCAGCCGTTTCAGGACTTCCTGATAGGCCTCTTCCACACCGCCGAGGTCGCGCCGGAAACGGTCTTTGTCCAGCTTTTCTCCTGTGTTGATGTCCCAGAAACGGCAGGTATCCGGCGAAATTTCGTCCGCCAGGACGATCTCACCGTGGAAGCGCCCGAATTCCAGCTTGAAGTCCACCAGCTGGATATCCATCTTTTTCAGCCGCTCAATCAAAATCTCGTTGACTTTAAACGAGTATTCGGCGATTTTTGCCATCTCGTCGGCAGTCGCGAGGCCCATCGCCGCGATATGGTAATCGTTAATCATCGGATCGCCCAAAGCATCGTCCTTGTAGCAGTATTCCAGAACGGTTTTGGCCAGCTTTGTGCCCTCGGGCAGGCCCAGCCGCTTGGAAAGCGAACCCGCGGCGATGTTGCGCACAATGACCTCCACCGGCACAATCTGCACCTTTTTCACCAGCGTCTCGCGCGCCGAAAGCTCCTCCACAAAATGTGTGGGCACGCCTTTGGCTTCCATCAGTTTGAACATGTAGTTGCTCATCTGGTTGTTGACCACGCCCTTGCCCGCAATGGTGCCTTTTTTCTCGCCGTTAAAAGCGGTGGCGTCGTCTTTATAATCCACAATCACATAATCCGGGTGATCGGTGGCGTAAACCTTTTTGGCTTTGCCTTCATATAATTGCTCGCGTTTTTCCATCACTTCAATTCCTCCAGCCATTCGCTGTTTGCTTTCATCACGTTCTCTTCCATCTGCTTCTTGTAGGCTTTGAGTTTCACGTTTAGTTCGGGGTACTTCACCGCCAGAATCTGAACCGCCAAAAGCCCTGCGTTTTCTCCGCCGTCCAGCGCCACTGTGGCCACCGGGATACCGGCCGGCATCTGCACGATGGAGAGCAGCGAATCCAGTCCGTCCAGCGTGGAGGACTTAATAGGAAGGCCGATGACCGGCAACACCGTATACGCTGCCAGAACGCCCGCCAGATGCGCCGCTTTGCCCGCCGCGGCAATGATGACCTCAATGCCCGCGCTTTCCGCGCCCGCGGCAAACTCATGCGCCTGACCCGGAGTTCGGTGTGCGCTTAAGATTCTCGGCACCGCTTCCACGCCGAAGTCTTTTAGGACCTTCAGCGTCTTTTCCAAAACCGGCATATCGGATTTGGAGCCCATAACAACTGCCACTTTCATTTATTTTAAATCTCCTTTAAAAAAATCAGTTTTGCATTGGCGCTCAGGCTTTGTATTCCTTCCGTACAGCCCTATGCGCTTATTTATCTGCGTTTTTCCAAGGTGTTATTCATTTACCGTTTAACTCGATTAATCGCTTCGTTAGCGTAATATCTCAGCATAGAGCCCGAGACCGTTTTTTTGAAAGGCATGTTGAACCATCGGGCACAGCGCTTTTTGTTTGGCATAGCATGATGCGACATATAATACTGAAACACCCTTAAAAGCCCGAAATGCTTTTCCGAGGGCAAATGCCAGACGGCAACGTCGTTCCAGTTGGTGTCCACCGAATAATATGCAAAACGCGTCCAGTATCGGCGGATATATGGCGCCGCCGAGCCCACCTGGGTCAGTCGATACGCCGCCATCGAGATGATGGCTTCATCCCCCGATTCGATATGGATGGCAAAGCCATCCTTCTTGATCTGGTCGTACACAACATCGATCTCTTTTAGCAGAAGCCCCAGCCCCGTTTTGTCGCTGCAGATGAACTCGCCGCCGTAATGGATCAGGCTCCCGTCGGCGTTAAAAATTCGGCGATAATCCTGAATGATCTGCTGCCGAACTGAGGCATCCAGCGCCGCGCCAAGCGGAAATAGCACGGGGTTGTGATACCCGCATTCCTCCCAAAGCGTGTCCAGACTGCCGGTCACCATCGTGTCCGTGTCCAGCTCCAAGAATATATCATAATTAGTCTCAGACGTCATAAACTTCAGTGCATTCAACTTATAAAACGCATATCCCCATTTAAAATTCTCGGGCATGGTATAATCGCTGAACGGCACCTTGAAAACCTTGATTCCCTCTGCCAAAAAATATCCGGCATAGGGCTCGGGCAAATCATTATTGGAGACAAACGCGACGTCCGCGTCGGGGTTCGTGCGTTTAGCGCTGACCAAAGAGACAAAGCTGTTTTTGATATAGCTTTCCACGCCGCCGTATTTCATATTCGGCGCTTTAATCTGATTATTCTGATAATACAGCGAATTGAATATCACTTTTTTCATGCGGTTCTTCTCCAAACATCCTGAAAGGTAATTCCTCATTAACGGGCAAGCCCTGCGGCGTCTTTTAGTGAATCTTTTTCACATATCACACAGCGTATTTCGCGCCGGCATATCTAGCACCAAAACAGTATCATAGCATAAATTCCCGGATTTTAGAATCCCAATTGAAAAATAATCCAGCCCAAAATCTCATTGCGGTTTCTTTTTGGCGAGTCGATTGTTCCGGCGTTTTTCCGCCGCGCTTACAATACAAAAGCCCAGTCCCGCATTCGAGCAGGGCTGGGCATTGTTTGTTTTTGTTTATTCGGCTGCCGCGCTGGCGCTCGGTGCAATCGTCGGAGACGGTATGGCCGATGCAGTCGGTGCCGGTGTTGCTTCGACCGCCGGTACATAGTACCAGGCCTTTAAGATGCCTTCGGTGCCGCCCAGGATGGTTTCGCCGGTTTGGTCGGTGATGATGAAGCCAACGACTTCGCCCGCTTCATTCAGCGCATATCCGGTGATGACGCTGTAAACATCCTCACCCAGCTGAATAATCACCTTGGGTGCTTCTTCCAAAGTCACCACATTCAGCAAATCTTCAGCCTTTACTTCCGTTTCGGTGTAAGCGCTGATATCCGCGTCTTCGCCCAATGCCAAGCCTTGCGCAAACTCAAGGCTGGTCATTTCAGGTTCAGCAGCGATGCTGACCGCGTCTGCGCTTGCCGTCGGGGTTGCGCTGGGTGCCGCGCTCGCGCTCACGGTCGGTGAAGGCACCGGTGTGGCTGTCGCGCTCACTGTCTCTTCCGGCTCGGCTTCCGCTGCCGTAAACAGAAGGTCTTCAACCGATTCCAGATGGTATCCGGCTAAATCGTTGGTCGCCTTGGCGATGATGTCCACCTTGGTTCTGCCTGCGCTTTTGACCTGTACCTTAAACATGTAGTCTCCGCTATCGCTTGGTTTAAAGACGATTTCGTCCGATGTAATCCAGGAAGTAAAGTCTACCCATGTGGTTGTCGTCTTGCCCGCCAGTGCGTAGCTGTACAGATATTCCTTATCGTTGTTAAATCCGCCGTCGTCTGCCGTCGTTGTCAGCGTCACATATTCTTCTCCGCTGAGTGTCGCCGCCAGCTCGGCTGTTGTGACCGGCGCAATGCTGTAAATATTGAAGCTGTCCACAGAATAGTCTTCAACCGTTGTGCTGCCCTGAATCCGGGTATTCAGCCTGATATACAGCTTGGTATCAGCGCTAAACCCGCTCAAGTCGAGATCCACGTCGATTGATCCTGAACCGCCGTCATCATATTCTGTCCAATCATATGCGGCCAGACTATACCAGTTAACGCCATTCGACGAAACTTTCAGCAGATATTCCGCAACGCCGCTCGCCGGTTCGCTGACCGCGATATGCGCGGTAATCGTATCCCCATATTCATAGGTATCCCCATCAATAGTGAGGTCAGCCGTTAAATTGCGCTCTTTGGTCAGCCGCCAAATCTGCTGCGCACTGCTTGCTACATCGCCGGTAGCTGTGCGGCCGGTCGAACGGACCTGTGCGACGAGATAGAATTCGGTATTCGCAATTGCTCCCGGGAGCTTAACGCTGACGTCTCCGTCAAACGTACTGTCGGTGGTCAGGCTCTGCCATGCGGTCAATTGGAGATACCCGCCGGTCTTAATCCTCGAATACATAATCCGATAATCCATACCAGCTGAGTTGCCGTCTGCCGTGATGTGCAGCGTTGCCTCCGTATCGGTACCGATGATGTAATCATTGTCTTCGTCGGCAATCGTCATATCCACACTCTGTGCAGGTTCCGCAACAAAGTAAATCTGTACGGCTTCGCCGAGTTCTGCGCTGACGTCTGGCGTCTTGGAAGTTCTGCCTGTGGCAATCGCTGTAGCTTTAAACTCAAAGCTGCCTTCCTTAAGCGGTCGGAAGTAAGCCTCATTGCCCGATACAGATGTCGCCGGAATCAAGGTCCAAGTCGTTTTGCCTTCCAAGCGATAGTAGAACTTGTAGGTGGCCGATCCGCTTGCGTTCGCCGTCAGTACCAGTTTATCAGCCGTTGTTTCCAGCACTCGAATTCCGCCGGTTGCATCGCTTTCAAAATCGTCCATGCTGGCCAAGGGTTCGCCCTTATAGACCTGTACTTCACATATATCAAAAGAATCTACAGTGGTACGTGTCAGAGACCGAATCTCCGCCTTCACATAGAAGTGAGTATCGGCGGCTACAGCCGGCAGTTTCAGGGTTTTGGCCACATCGGTCACTGCGCCTGTGCCTGTGCTGGTTGTCCAGTCTTCCAGAACTTTATATGTAATACCGTTTGGCGAATACAAAAACCGGGTCTGGTAGTAGTCCGTTCCATTGCCTTCCGCGCTGTAGGTGACATTAAAGTTATTGCCCGTTACGTCATTCACCAGCGACGTGGTCGCAGAGGAGATATCAATCATCCGTGCGCCCATCTTGGTTTTATATAGGCTGTAATATGCGGTCTCGGTCGATACCGTATCAATGGTTACCCGACCTGTCGCCCGCGCTTCAACCCGGAATCTGAATTTACCTTCGGTGCTCGGTATAAACACAATGCTCTTAAGGTCTGACCAGGCCGTGCTGATGTATGTCCATTTGGTTGCGCCTTCCTTCTGGAAAGCATAGCGGTACTGGGTGTTGGACCTAGTTGTGGAAGTCAATGTGACGCCCGTTCCGATGTACTGCTGTTCGCTGTTGTCTCCCACATTGACGATGGAAACCTCGCCGTCCTTAATCGGATAGGCGACCATCAAGTTCGCCGTTGTCACCGCGCAAGCATCCTGCTCACTTGTTCTGCCCTCGGTCCGAATCGCAACCTTGATATAGTAAATCGTATCCTTGGCCACAGCCGGCAGAGTCGGAACCGTAATCTTCGCATCATACGTTTCACCCAGCGCTAAAATCTGGTGTAAATAATCCTGAAGCATGGTATAGTTCTTACCGTCAACAGAATACCACAGTCTGTATTCCACAGGATCGCCGTCTTCATTCTGGGCAATATCCAGATTCAGCGTGACGTTTTCACCGTTCACATAGTCCTTCTTTTCCGCGCTTAAGTTGTACACCGCCTTGGCGGCTTTTGCATTACTGTACAGGGTATATCCCTGATAATCATAGTTTATCACATCAAAGGTAGATCGTCCGCTGGACATCGCTTCCACTCTGAAGTAATAGGTTCCCTCATCAGTTGGAATAAAGTTTATGCTGCTGTTTGTCGTTGTCGTCACGGTTGCTGAAGTACTCGTTGTGGTGGTATCTGTCGATGTGGTTGCCACCGGAATATTCGTCCAAGCCGTGGTGCCTTCATTGCGATAGCTGAACTGGTTGACGGGAGTTTCTTCATAACCTGCCCGATTTACAGCTTCAGCTTTCAGTGTAATACCGTCTGTCGGCACCACCTGTACCGGCGTTCCGTTTCCGACGCCCGTCAGCGTGACGCTCTGCAGCGGCATAATGGTGTACATCTTAACTATTGCCAGGTTGGATCGGTCAAACAGGGTGGTCGTCGCAACGCCTTTTACACGGATTTCAACCGCGAAGCGGTACGTAACGTCGGTGGTTGTTATCGGAGTCGTCAGTTCAATTTCGGTCAGCCCCGCCGTCGGGTAATCATCCCATCCAAGGCCGCTGACATTTGCCCAGGTTCCACCATTCACGTTGTAGATCACACGATATTCCAATTCGTAGCGCGCTGGAATATCCGAGGTATCCACATCTATGCCCAGGGTAATATCTTCCCCAACACGAATTACATTGCTCGATACATCGGTAATTGTGACACGTCCCGTCGTAATCGGGGTCGGGTTGGCAACGGTGATGGTTTTAATCACTGAGATGCCCGTATCCGCTTCGTTTCCGCCCATACGCGCGCTGGCCCTAATCCGCCAGCTGCCCACGCCATCCGCGTACCACGTGATGGTGCCGTCTCCCCAATCCGAAATCGTTTCCCAGTCTCCGCCCTTGTAGCTGGCTTCAAACTTATATTCGGCACGATCGCCGACCGTAATCACCGTCGATGTAGCCGCTGCGGTGAGCGTGAAGTCTTGATAGGCTTTTGGTGTGGTCACCGACGAGACCAGCGTCACCTTGCTTAAGGATTTCTGCTTGCCTCTATCCACCGTGATACCGGCAGTTTCCATAGCGACCGCGTTCGTTTCCGATGCGCTGGTGCTTGAGAAATCAATAAAGTTGCCGCTGACATTGATTCTCTCCAGAGTGCTGGAGGATGACCAGTCTGGCAGTTCTGTCACTTTGGCTTTGTTCACTTCAAAATATCGGATAGCATCCCAACTGTCCAAACTGGCAGGGAGCGATGTGACACCGGTATTGCTGAAAACCGCATATTCTAAGTACGGTAAATCACCGAATGCGCTGACGCTCGTCAAGGACGGCGAATTGTAGACATACAGTGTTTCCAGGTTTCTAATCTTGGACAAATTCGTCGTGTAGGTTAACGTATTGACCGCCATATAGTCGGTCATCAGTAAAACACTCATCGGCACCTGAGAAGCGCTGGTCAGTGCATAGTAGGTCCTGAAAAATGACTGAACCGCTGTGTCCGGCATGCTGATGGACGAATCCGGATCGTATGTTGTTAAGGATACGGCATAGTCCCCGGTGTCCGAATTCAACGATTGCAGCGCATAGGTGTAGGTCTCGCCGGATGTCAGTGTGCAGGATAGTCCGCAGTTATAGTAATACCAGCCGGTTCTGCCCGGAATCGCGATATCGTCATTGCTGCCAAGCACAGTGCCGACAGAGTTCGTCAAAGTGACCGCCACGTCGGTTCCGCCAATCGAGTTGAAGTAGAAGTCGCCGTTCGAGGGTGCGGTAAATGTAAAGTAGTCAATATCGCCGACAGTTTCCAGCTCGCCGGAAAGCTTATCGTTCACACCAATCGTTGAGGAAGAGGCGATGGAGAAGACGTTGGTATCTCGCGTGAAGCTTAAGGAGAAGGGGGGCAAATCCTGGGTACTCGAAACATATACTGTATAATCACCCTTCACCGTACAGGTCGTACTGAACGTATCGTCTGTACTGGTTTCACTGCCGGTATAGATGACGTCTCCATTTGTATCTTCAATCACCATCTGTGCCGATTTTGCGCTGTCGTCCACGGTCAAACCAAAGACGATGTCCGTGTTCGCTTCGGCGTGTACCGTGTATGCATCCACATCCGTGCTGGTCTCAATATAGGAACCCGCGCGTGTGCCGCCGGATACCGCAAAGGCATCCGCCTTGGTACCACCGATCACATCCTGATATAATTTGACGCTGTAATTGCCCACCGCGCCTTCAAACCCTTTGATGCAGATATAGTAGGTTTCGCCGTCTACGGCCGAAAACGCGGCCTGCTGAGACACAGCCGGAGTGGTTTCGGCAACGGGTTCCAGATCGGAAGAAAGAATGCTGACATCCATCACTTCAGAATCCAGACCCTGAACGTTGACCAGAATATCGGCGTCACCCGCGGCTGTATAGGTAAACCAGTCCGAATCGCCGTCGTAGTCAATCGCGCTTTGCACTTCTTTTTCGTTGGTCACCGTGTAAGCGCTGTCCTGTTCGCCGATATCCAGCGCCAGCATCACCGCTTTTTCGGCGTTGACCTGTCCATAACCATAGTAGATATCCTTGCCGGATGCGCCGAGGTCGTCGGCCGACGTGTACAGAATATCCTTGACTTCACTGACACTCAGTGTGCTGTCCGCATCCAAAAGCAACGCCGCAACGCCCGCAACAACAGGTGCCGCAAACGATGTTCCGTTGCCTGATTTATATGTTTTGCTGTACGCCGTCGAAGTCATATTTTCGCCCGGCGCCGCAATATCTTTGGCTTCGCCATAGTTTGAGAACGAAGAAAATGTTCCGTCCGAACCCGTGCTGGTCACCGAGATGGCGTCTTCACAGTCCGAAGGCCAGGAACCCGCCGAAGAGGACGAATTACCCGCGGCACAAACCACGACCACACCGGCATTCGCCGCATTGGAGATGGCTGTATTCATCAGGGAATCATAGTATGCGCTGGCGAGCGACATGTTGATGACGTCCGCACCCTTGGAAACCGCATAGTTGATGCCTTTGATGATGTTCGCAGAAGAACCGGTACCTGCTTTGGTCATGACTTTAACCGCAAGCAGTTTGGCTCCCGGCGCAACACCGCTGACGCCGATACTGTTGTTCGCCTTGGCGGCGATGATGCCCGCCACCATCGTGCCGTGGCCGTTGTTGTCCTGACCGGTAATGTTCTCACCGGTAAAGCAGGTGCCGCCCGCAATCTGGCCGGAAAGGTCCGGATGGCTTAAGTCGATGCCCGTATCGAGAACCGCCACCGTCACGCCGGATCCGGATGTGAATCCGTTCAAGCTGCTCCAGGCGTCCACCGCACCGACCGCATCCAGAAACCATTGATTCGAAATCATCGGGTCATTGGCTGTCAGCGTTTCACTGGCTTCTTCGGTGACAAATTCAACCGTGCTGGAATCCGCCGCGGCAGTTTCTGTGCTTTCAGCATCCCCTGCATCTTTTTGGCCTTTATAGAAGCGCTTGCTCTGGCTATCAAGAACGCTTTGCGCATCATAAGTATCCGATTCGGTCACTTCATAAAGGTAGTTCGGCTGAGCCGCCACTGTACCCAGTTCGTCCTTGAGGGTCTGGTAAAACGCCTGAGTGCTGGATCCTTCCGGAACATTGACCAGAATGACGCCGTCCATAATCTCGCTGTCGGTGGAAGCGCCGCTGGCCGCTAAAACCTGCTCCATCGCGTCGCGCTCTTCATCCGAACTGTAAGCCAGAATAATCTGATCGGCTGCGTAGTCCGTTCCTTCAACCAGATTGTCGAAGTCCGGCTCTTCTACGCGCATACTCTCGTAGACCTCGGCTTTATATTCGGCCGCTGCCGCTTTGGCCGCCGCCCGATTCGAAAAGACTGAGTTGAAAGCCTGTTCGGCGCTGTCTTTGTCGATAAACACAACACCAAGGACAACCGCTGTAATGACCAGTACTGCCGCCAAAATTGGAACTAAAATTTTTTTCTTCATAACCGTTTTTCCTTAGATTTTTTTAATGCGAAGGGATGATTTGACATTTTATTATGCATTTTTCATTTCTTTGTTCGTTTTTTAACAACCTTGCATATTTTAGCATAGCCCGGTAAGAAACATATTATTATCATACTTTTTTAATAAAATATTCACAGAATATATATGTGGAGAACAACCCCGTCATGCGCCTCGATGCGTGTTCTTCCCGGGAGGCTTCCGCTGTGTGCGGGCAAAAATAGCGTGGTAAGCGTACGCCGGAATGCCGAATATCTTCGTTTCTCAGTATAACACAGTCAAAGGTGCCGGGATGTAAATAATTTAGCGAAGGCCTGTTTTCCCCGACCGATTTATGGTTTAATGGCATGGAGGTGTACTTACTATGGATAAACAATCAAAAAAAGATCTGGCGGCGCAGTACAAAACCCGCGTTTCTGTCGGCGGTGTATATGCTATCCGTTGTACCGGCAGCCAACAGGTCTGGCTGCGCAAAACCACCGATATGCAGGGCGCGAAGAACCGACACGCCTTCTCCATTTCAACCCGTTCCTGCCCCGAACCGAGTATGCTGGAGGCCTGGAAGGCTTATGGCCCCGAAGCTTTCAGCTTTGAAGTTCTGGAGACGCTCGAAAAGAAAGAATCCGACACT
>CALMFG010000136.1 GCA_937863465.1 uncultured Clostridia bacterium | reverse complement strand
AAACCGAAATCGCCGTGCTGCCCGAATCCTCAGCCACTGTCACCGAGTCGTCCACGGCGGTCGGGTCGCTGTTCGCTACTAAGACCGATACCGAGCTCGTCGTCGGTGCCGACGTGATTGTCGTTCCATCGATTGACGTCAATTTCGCTGTGTTTGAGATGGTGTTTCCGAGCTCCACGGAAGCGCCCACAGCCGCCTCAAAACTGACGTCTTCTGATGCATTTCCAGCAATCGAGGGTATCGTCCATGAAATGGTTCCGCCGGTGTTTACCCCTCCGTCATTGATCGTACCAATTACAAAATTCGCATCGACAGCGTCTGTGACGACCACATCGGTCAGCGCCGAACCTGTCAAGTTTGTGACCGTTATGGTAAAGACTACCGTGCTTCCTGGTGAAGCGTTAGCGGAATTTGATGCTTTTTCAATTTTGGCGACAGGTATTAACTCACCATTGTTGCCATGGCTGGTGACAAAGGTTTCCCCATCCCATGCATTTTCACTTGCATAGGATACGGTTGATGTGCTGTTTGTCGTCTTCGCAGTGGTTTTAATCATCGCGTTTGGATCTGCTGACGAATCGGATATGACCTTGGGTGTACTTGAAACATAGACGCCCGATCCATCTGTAACGATATCGTAAAAATAAGGATTATCGTTTGCGGGTGTATAAGAAGCCGTCGTTTGTGCGGCGCTGCCACTGTATGCGTTACTGTAAAATGGCTCGGTTAAACTGGCTCCGCTTTGCAGGCCAACTGTATAAGAAAGTGCAATCGGCGGCTCGTTAGGGTTGGAGTAACTCCCGCTCACCGGATTCGTTCGATTCGTAAATTGCACCGTCGGCAACTCACTGGCAGGAATCGTCCAGACCAGCGTTCGCGTCGCTTCAGTGTATTCTGCGGTGGTGTCCATATCCGCCCATGTATATACACCGCCCGAAAGCGTACCTTCCGTACCGCCAAGTTTTGGTGCGCCCACCAGCTGCATTCCTTCGCCCAAAACATCGCTGAAAACAAGGGTTGCAGCGCCGCTGCTGGAGCCGGTGGTTGTCGTAATGGGGGATATTATGGTCGCCGTTGCCTCTTTTACCAGATTGCCAAGATCCACGAATGCCTGATCCAAGGGTCCGATATCCGTATCACTGGCATAATAAATATATTGATCTGCAAACACGATTCCCGGCGTACCGTCAGGACCGTAGTTTGAATATGCGCTATAAGTTCCGGAAGTGTACGTGACCGTCTGAGCACGCGTCAAAGCCCGCGGACCGGTTCCTGTGGTTGCGTCTTTCGTCGTCTGCGGTGAAAGCAGTGCTGTAGCCAGGTTGTCGCCTTGGGTCACCCCCAACGCCACGTTAAACCAGGTGGTTTCAATCGAAGTATCGTCGTTGTATGTTTGATACTTTTGCGTCAATTCACTTTTAAGCTTTGCTGCGGTTAAAATAGTCAGCCCAGCAATTTGGGCAGTTCCACTACTGGTACCGGTTTTTATTTCAGCACCCCGCGCGCTGGCGTTTGTCAAATCACTATACCAGTTCGTATATGCCCAATTCGCCTCTCCGTCTGTAAACAGCAGGACGTACGGAAGCCGCTCCCCATACTGCTTGGTTGTGTAGGGGGTTATATCATTCTTCAATGCTGTGATGCCGGTATATAGGCCATGCTGAGTATCTGTTGCTGTGTTGGTGCTGGCGGACGTAGCTGTCGTCGTTGTCACTGTGCCATTGATCGTTGTCTTGGTAAGCCCGGCCACCACAGATATGCTGGTGCCTCCGCCGTATGATATATAGCGATTACTCGGGTTTTCCTCACCCGTATTCGGGCTAATATAAGAAGCCATGCTCATGAGCACATATCCCAGCGTATTGAAGTAATATACGCCAAATCTGTTGTCAGGGTTGGCGCTCATGATGATGTCGATCGCTTTATTGGTCGCATCGACCATTTTTTGTATGCGCCCGGTCGTGCCGGTAGTCATGGAAGAAGACATATCCAAAACAAAAACGACGTCTGCCGCCGCAGCGGTCGTTGTTCCGCCGCCAGAAGCCTTGGTGGACAAATACTCCTGCGCAAGAGCCGATAAAACGACATCAAAATTGGTGCCGTTGATTGAAACGCTTTTATCCGTCCAGACGCGTCCGTCTCCTTCAGATGTACCAAAGCCGCCAGAGACGGAACTGCTCGGCGGTGTGCTTGTATCCGGGTCGGTCACTAATCGTACCGCAACATCATCGATAGCCGCGGTGTTCGTGGCGGCAAACGCTGAACTCACTTGTATACAGAAAACGAATATCACGACGATTGTCAAGACAAAGATACGCTTCATGTTTCATGCACCTCAAAATAATAATTAAATATTGGTGTTCAAAAAATAAATTTGCTTACAGATTTTTTGACAAATAAAGATATCGAGATTCACAGATAACGCAAATAAAAATGATGTATTTTGAATCATCGTATAATCGTATTAAGCCCTGGATTCCATCAGAGGAAAATGTGAACAGCGATAGACCGCGATGGACAAATCGCTTGCCAAAAACTTTCTTCCCGTATTGAAAAATCCTCTTAAAAATAGTATCCATACTGCTTTTTAATAACAATATATGGAAGAATCAAATATGAATCGGCGGCAGGATGGCGTGTGAAAAATTATGTTGATTATATGATCAAAGCCACATATTCTAACTGATTATTATCACTAACAATACCATAATCCACTTTTTTTTTCAATCGTCATCCTATAATTTATTCATCCGTTATTCCGACTGAATATATGCACTAAAATAAGCATATTTTATTTTGCGCAAAGGCAGAAAGGATGCCCTTCCGGGTCAAAAAAAGTGACGAAGTGCTCGCCGCCGTACTGGTTTTCCGCTTTAACCGCACCGAATTCTATAGCCTGTGCAACAGCGGCAGCCAAATCATCAACCTGAAAATCAAAATGCATCTGCTTTTGCTGTCTGCCGGGCATTTCCGGCCATACCGGCCGCACATAGTCATAATCCCGCGCCGGATCAAACAGAAACACCACGCCGTCTTGGCTCCTTACCGCCAAGCATTCATACAGCTCACATTTCTCCCAACCCAATAGCGCCGCATAAAAATCCTGTAATCGCGCCGCATCCTGACAGTCCACCCCGATATTCCCCAAACAAATACCCGAAATCATCCGTATTACCTCTCATCACTATCTTTTCTTTCAATTATACGCGCTTCTTTCTTTAAAAGCACGTTTCTCCTGTCATCTGCGTTGTTGCACAGTTTAGTCACAGAAGGTATATCAACCGCGAAAGTTTTATAAAAACAGCAGCTCTGTACAATGATTGCATACAGAGCTGCTGAGGGTTGTAATTCTTTGTTGCCTGTTAAGGTACTATTCCGTCAGGCTTACTTTACCGTAATCGGGAAAGATGCTTTCTTGTTGGTTCCGTCGTTGGTGAACACCGTTATGTTCGCCGAACCCGGATTATCTGCTTTTACATGGAAGTAGAATATTGGGTACAGCGTATTTCCAACCAGATAATAGGTAGTATGACCACCATACAAAAATGGTTGGATATCATCAAACGGGCTTACAGCCGCAGGATTAGAACTGGTGATGCCAAAGTCTCCATTCCAGGAAGAACCGTAGAAGAATATTGTTCCCGTATATGTGGTATCAGTTTGTCTCGCCAATAATGAAGTTGTGGAAGCCAGACCTGTGCGCACATAGTAAAGGTTATCATATTCATCAAAATAATAGAATGTCCCCATCGTCCTGATTGCGCCCGCAGCCGCCAACGGTGCCAGCTGGGCATAGGTGAAACCCACCACACCCGAGCCATCGGTAGCCGTCGCAATGATTTTTACGTAATACTCTCCGAGTACGATGTTCCATGCGTTCTTTAGTCCCGCAGCGACCGATACCACACCGCCCGAAGAGATCTTCACATACTGCGTATAACTCGAGTCGGATAATGTTCGATAATATGCAGAATTCTCCATATCGTAGACATAATCGGAATAATCCAATGCGCCGGTATAGTTATACTCACGGAGCTCATAGGACCAGGTCACTTTCTTGTTGGAAGGCGTTCCATAGGTGCTGCCAATGGTGGCCTTAAACGTTCTGCTCCTGCCAAACGCGATGGTCGGATACGGCAATTTCAGCTTGTCCGCATTGGTGGATACATTGATGTTGGATGCCGGTATAACCCCTGTAAATTTAGCGGTCACTTTCTTTCCGGATCCATCCAGCAAAGCGGCGGTGATCGTCGCAGAGCCTTTTCCCACGCAGGTGACAAAACCCGTCTGGTCCACCGTCATGATGGATGTATTGCTGCTGGACCAGTAAACCGGAAGTGTGCCCGCATTGGTGGTCAGCTGCAGCTGTGTATCGTTGGCGGCCGTTTCGGGAACGTCAACTGTAAATATGCTGGCGCTGATGACGGCTCCCGCTAAATTCCTCTTCACACGGCTGTCCGCCGAATCCAGCGTAATCGCTGACAATGCGGTCGCGTCAATGGTGAAGTTGACACTGTCTGTCTGCGTTCCAGCGCTGGTATCCAGCGCGGTGCAGATAACCGTGAAGTTTCCGCTGGTGACCGCGGCCGGTACAAACAGGTTCCCGGCAGCGCTGATTGTGACGCCAGCGGGTGCGCCTGCAGCAAGTTCCCACTTCACATTCTTGGCGGAAGCGTCACTGGGCGAAATGTTCGCTTTTAAGGCCAGGCTCTTGCCCGCCACAATATGGGCGTCGCCGCCAGAGTCCTTCACATATCCCGTAATAGCAACGGCTGTGACGCTTTGGAGCACTTTTACGGTATAGGTTGCGCTCTTGCTGCTGCCGTCCAGAATCTTGCTCGTAATTGTCGCCGTTCCCGGTTTATTCGCTGACACCTCTCCCGTCCTCGAATCGACTGAAGCTATCGAAGCGTTCGATGATGTGTATTGATATGTCCGTCCCGTCATCAGGGTCGAACCATCCGTGAGCTTAACAGTCGGGTTTTTCACCAGACCATCGCCCACATAAAGTGTCGAAAGTTTTTCGGCAAAGACCATTGAGCCGGCCGCCAGCGGAACAATATTGACCGTGACGGGGTCGGATTCGATGCCGCCGGGCAGTGTGGCCCGAATGACAACCGTGCCTTCAGCCAGCGCCTTCATGACACCAGTGGCCGCGGCAATGGTTGCATACTCGCCGCCGCTGACAATTGACCATGTGGGTTTGGCCGTGCTCGGCGGATTGGATGTCCCTTTGAAAGTAAAGCTTTTTCCCACCGCCAAAAAGTTGGTTGAAGTAGTAATAGCAAAGGTCGTCGGCGTGGTGTCGTCAACCGTAAAGCTGATTTTTGTGACGGCACTTGCCTTACCTTCCGAGTTGACGCAAATCGCGCTGACGCTGCGTGTTCCCAGTGCGAGTCCGGTCAGGCTGATCTTATAGGTGTAGCTGATTGCGCCGGTGGTGCTTGTGACTTTGGTGCCCGTTACAGCCGTTCCATAAACCACCTGGCCGTTTTTGTAAACCGGGGTTTTGCCATCCACCGTATAAATGATCTTTTGGCCATTCCAGCCGGTAGTCACCGTCACGGTATCGTCCGTCGAAACCTTTGTTGTGCTTGCCGCGCTCAGCGTCAAGACCGGTTTGTCGGCGAAGCTGTAGAACACTTTTTCGATATTGATGACGCCGGTGCCCATTCCCGTGCTGACACCGTTGATGGCGGTCACATTCTTTGTCAGCACCGTGCGTAAGTAATCAACGTCCGCTCTGGTATAGAAGCCGTCGCCGTTCAGGTCTTTGGTACCGCGGGCGCTGTAATACAGCGCGGCGCAGCCCACCGCTACCGGACAGGCCATGGACGTGCCGTCATAGGACTGGTACGTGTTGGCTGATGGTGTTGTGTCATCCCAGGCCAACGACAGGATGTTAGATCCCGGTGCAGAAATGGTCGCTTTGGCATATGTTGAATAGAACGAACGTGAATTGGTATTGTCGGTGGATGCAACCGAAATGACGCCGTTATAATGCGCGGGATAATTATAGGCCTGCACACCGTCATTGCCTTCCGACGCAAATACCGCAATACCTGCGTTGATGACGTCCTGCACGGCATCGTCAAACGCGCTGTTATAGTATGAGCCGCCGAGGCTCATGTTCACCACATATGCGTCGTTGGTAATCGCTTCGCCAAGGCCATCGATAATCGCGGCAGTGCTTAAACTGCCGGGAGCAGAATCTGTATCGCAACGGTAGGCCTGAATTGTGACGCCCGGTGCAACGCCCGTGCCGCCCAAACCATTGTCAGCCGTCGCGGCAATGATGCCCGCCACATGGGTGCCGTGCGCTTCCATATGTGCACCGGAAGTAGACGAAGTCCCAGTTAACGTAGTGATATCACTGATTTGTGTACTTGAAAAGTCTTCATGTGCGGCATATACACCGGTATCGATGATGAAGACATTGACATCGGTGCTGCCTTTGGTCAACAGCCAGGCATTGTATGTGCCCACCATATCATGCGCATACTGATAGCCTTCGGTGATGTCGGTATACCGGGTCAGCAGATGCTGAATATTGTTCGGATCCGAAATAAACGGATCGTCGGTTTTTTGGCTGGCCCAAGCGTTTTCCGGCAACACCTCACACGCAACGCTGTATTCGGATGTCTTGCCTTGCGGGGCATCCAGATGGATGGGCTCCACTTTGATGATTTCATTGACCGACAATGCCGGCAGTCGGGTGGATATATCTGCCGCAGCTGTCATAGCCTGAATTGTCGTCGCGTCGCCGCTTAAAACAATCATGGCAATGCCTACCGGAGCAAAGTAATACTTCACTTCGGCGTTATAGGCGGCGGCCAAAATTTCCGCTTCCGCTTCACTTCCAGCGGTTACAAACAGTTCACCGTCCACATAATCTGTGCCCGGTATCATTTTTGTCACCTGGCTGGCTTCGCCGGTGGTGGCCATCGCCAGTTTGGCGTCCATCTGCTTACTATTCATCGTATAGCTTTCCGGCAGACCCGGGAACCCATAGGTTTCCATGGTATAATCACTGTCGGTAACCTCAGCAATCGCCGCTTCGGTCGGTTCGGCCGACGGCTCCGCGCTGGCGCTTGGGGCCGGTGTCGGTTCTGCGCTGACGCTTGGCGCCGGCGTCGGATCCGCCGCGGGTTCTGTGCTGGGGCTCGGGGTCGGCTCCGCCTGCACCTCAGCAGACGGCGCGGGTGTGCTCTCCTCGCCATACGCCATAACCGGAATGGCTGAGACCAGCATCATAACGGTTAGGATAATTGTAATTAGCCGTTTGAATTTTTTCTGAAACATCTTTCTTAACTCACCTTTCTCTAGATATGATTAATTGATATTTTATGTGCCTATAGGTTTTAAAACATTTGCATATTGATATCCGCGCCGCGACGAACCAACCCTGCGCCTTTGCAGTTCTCCAGTGTGAGTATCTATTGTCGTTTTAATTTCCGATCCCCGTAAAAATTGAGCGTAATTTCTTCGCGTTTTTTTATGCCGCCGCTCATATAATATGGTATTAATCCTCGAAATGGGTGTCTTGGTAATACATCACTAATCAATATAATAAATCTGGTTTGGTGAAAGCTGCGGCCAGCCGTTTTTTTCTCCTTCGGCAATCACTTCAAATATATCACGGTCGGTGGTGAATACAGCCAATTTGGTCGGTTCCCACGTCTTCAGCGTGATGCCGTAAAGCGCCGCAATCTGTTCTGCCTCAGCTTTGGTCTCCACAACAGCAATCAACTCGCCCTCAACATAATCGGCCTGCGGTGCTCCCGTCGTCTTAGGTGTCGGCTCGGTCTGGTCGGCTACAGGCTTTTTCGTCTGCTCCGGCAAAGCCGCCTTCACCTCGCGCGTACCTGCGTTTAAGAAATATATCCCAATAATCAGCGCCGCTAAAACGATGACAACAATGACGATGTAAATGCTTTTCATATTTTACCATCCGATACAGTTAGAGTCAACCATGCATGGTTATTGTCCTGTTGCTTATCTATCCTTTTTTTATTATATACCTGTAAACACCGTTTTGGAAGAAACAACTTCTCTTTTTGCCGGTTATTCTATCCGGCCGCGACAACTATTCCATCTCAGCCTCATGATTAGCCTGGCAACCGCCAAATTGATATCACGAATCATCTTTCCTGCTCTCTTCTCGTGTTGCCGGGGTTTCATGGCCAAATCATCCGATTATTTCCATTCAGAAACCGCCGCCAACCCACCGCGCGTTAAATATAAAAACAGCACGATTCAGGTATTGTTTTTATGACAATGAAGAACCCAGGCGAACTGCTTAATAGCTCTTTATCAGCACGCAAGATTAAAAAACGAGATAATCTCACTAAATGATGTGATTCGCGTCAATCGATAATTATTGTTTATAAATTATTTTTGGAAGTCTAACAATATCCAGCAAAAATAAAAAAACGGGGATCCCGCCTTTGGACATTCCTTAAAACGCGTCCAATTTAACGTTACCCGTTTAAAAAACGTCTATTTATCCAATTTGTAGTGTTTTTTTATATATAACCGATAGAAAATCGCCAGCGTATCTAAGCCCGTATACCATAAATCCCTGAATTTCATCCGGCCAAACGGGTTGGCTCGCTGAAAAACCAGGTCTACCGGATGCTCCACGATTTTTGCGCCCATTGTATGGCATAACGCTAAAACCTCAATATCGTAAGCAAATCGTTTCACGAGAATTTCGCGCATGACGGGTTTTATGATATTCGCTTTAAACAGTTTAATGCCGGTTTGCGTATCGTGTACGCTGAGAGAAAACAGGCAGCGTATGATAAAATAGTATATGAAACTAATCATTCGCCGCTGAACGGGATAATCCACCTTGGAGTCAGGATGCAGTTTTGATCCGATGACCACATCCGCATGCTCATTCTCCATCATGCGCATGAAGCTTTGAAGCTGTTCGGGTGATAAGTCCAAATCCGAATCCAAAAAGGCGATGAGTTCACCCTGCGCAATGCGCGTGCCCGCTTTTAAAGCATACCCCTTGCCAAGATTGGTCTCGTTTTTGGCCGATTTAATCAGACTGCTTTTTTTTGCGGCACGAAGAATCTCGGCATAGGTATTATCCTCACTCCCGTCATCGACAACTACCAGTTCGAAGCTGCCGCAAAATGCGCCGACCAGACGCAGTGTCTCCATGAGATTATCATATATCTTGCCGCCCTCATTGTATGCCGGCATAACAACTGACAGACTGCATCCGCTGACTTTTTTTCCTACTCCGTCATTCATCAGTTGAATATCCTCCGGAAAACATTATACCACATCAGGCAGTTTCGGCTTTCTTAAAAGCGCATAGGGAATATTGATGGCGCAGACAACCCCGACCGATACCGTCAGGCTGATGATAATCTGGGTCACCGTGTGGTGGAAAAAAACCACAATCAAAGCAAGCACCATGCCGCCAATCGCCATGGTGATGGAGAAAAATCGCGACCGGCCCAGTGCTATCGAATAATTCAGCAAAATCGTCAGAATCGTCAGGCTGAAGGCAAAGGCGCACATCGGCACCAACAGCGGAACCACTGCGGCGTATTTTGAACCGTAGATGAGAGAAACAGCGAAATCGCCGAAAATATTGATGCACACCGCTCCGACAAGGGCAATCCCGCCGCTGAGCAGCATGGCTTTGATCAGAAGCGGGCGGGTATCGATTCCGCTGGCGGCACGCTCGGCTGTCATGGGGAAAACCACCGCCGCAATCGCGCCGGCAACGTAGATAATCGCCTTGCTGATCTGCATTCCCGCAGAATACAGACCGGCGGAACCGGTTGTTTCATCAAACGCCTTAATTAAAAGGATATCGCTGTTGAGAAACAGGTTAACAAAAAGATATGCAAAAAAAGTTGCCCCAAAAAACGAAACCAGTATGGATGGATGATAATCGGCCGGCCTCTCGGAAGTCTGTTTTAAATACCCTTTTAAGAGTAAAAACGAAACTACCACAGGGATCAGCACACTGATGAACAGGGAATGTATAATGGCGGACAATCCCAGACCGAAAAGAAGCAGTCCCACGCTGACAACCAGTCTGATCGCGATGGACAGCATAGGGACAGCGCTGTAAGCCGCAAAACGTTTCAAACCCTGCAGAATGCCGATCAGCACCGAATAAACGCCCGAAAGCAGAATCATCGTGCCGATGGAAATAATCAGTACGGGATTGTTGATGTTGAGAAGGGACGCGAAGAATCCGCGGAAAATCACCAACAGCGCGCAGGTGACGACGCCTATCAGCGCGGAAAATCCCAGCAAAACCCTGCTGATATATTTCGCATTGCCGGGTTTTTCTTTCGCCATATACTCCGCCGTGTATTTTGCACTGCCAAACAGCATGATGGCGCTGGGCACCGTTACGATGGTGCTGAACGCCAGCAACGCGTTTAAACTGCCAAAATCAGCCTCCGGGAGCATTCGCCCCATGATAATTTGGAACACCGTGCTGAGCACAGATGTAAACATACTGAGCGTAAATATGATAAAACTGTTTTTTTCAAGTTCGTATTTGATGCCGTTCACCGTCCATCTAAATAATAGTTATTTAATCATCGTCTTTAGATAATCCGAGATAATCGCCGTCGGGGAAACTCCGGGCGTCACAGGTTCTCTGCGGTAGTGATGATAGTTTTGTATAAAAGGCGCTACCATGCCGTCGTCGTTGTTAAAAAGCAATGCGTTTTCACCCAGACCGTGACTGCGCTCGGTATGCGTGCGGATAATCAGACAGGGTTTTCCCATATAGTACAGTTCTTCCTGGTTGCTGCCTCCGTCCGAGATGACAAATTTGGCGGATGACAGCAGCGCGGTAAAGTCAAAGTAATCCGTTCGGGGCAGCAGGATCATTCCGGGATGGCCAGCCACCGCGTCATACAGACCCATCGCCTTTAAGGCCATTTCGGTCGGCTTATGCATCACAAACACGCAAGGCAGGGTTTGAGCTGCCTTTTCGGCCTGCCGGACCATCTTTTCCATCAGGGCCGTGTTGGCCAGGTTTTCCTGTCTGTGAAGCACCAGAACAAAGTAGTCGGTTTTTCTCAGTTCCTCGACTCTTTTGGTCTGGCAGGGCATACTTTTCGCCACCGCAATGCTGTCGATAATCGTGTTGTAATGGGTGTTGACAACCGTCCCTCTGGCTTTTTTAAGATTTCCCTCGGCCTCGTCATCCGGCGCAAAGTGGATACGTGCAAACCGGCTGGTGATCTGCCGGTTGATTTCCTCCGGAAAAGGACGCAGCAGATGATGGCTTCGAAGCCCCGCCTCAATATGCGCCACGCGCATACCCAAAGCTTTTCCCGTCTTTGCCCCCATCACCGTGGACACCGTATCACCGTGCACCACCATCACCGATTGCGAAAAATCAATATCGGACAGAGATTCCCGAATCATCTTCTTTGCTTGCTTCATTGTAGACAAAAACCACTTCAGCAACCCCGCCGCTGTTTTCGTGATGCCGGCCTCGTCGCTGAGCAGAACATCGATATGTCCGCCATTGGCATAAAAAAGCGCCCGGCTTTTCGAAATATCATTTTGGCCTGACGATATGATGCGGCAATCAGCCCCGCCGCTTTTAAGCTCTCTGATCACGGTGAATATTTTGATCAGTTCCGCTTCCGTACCGATAAAAAAACAAATTGCCGATTTCTTCATTTTACCCCGTTAAGCTCCGAATATTGAACAGGCCATATCCCGATCTATTTTTACTTGTTGCGCAAATGGTACAGTCTGTTTTGAATTTTAACTACCCCTTTTGGGCACAGACTGTAGATAAGACTTTTAATCCCGCTGATGACGTAGTCTTTTTTTGCTTTGACTTTTCTTTTCTCAAGGTCAATCATGATGCCGTGGGCCTTTGCAAACGCCACTGCGCTCTGATCATACGCCCCGCGTGAGACAGCGCCCGCATCACCTATGAATGTATACAATGCGTCTCTGACGCCCAGCACACGCTGTGATTTCCCGCTTTCCCGAAAAGAACCCACTCTCTCAAATTCCCAGGCGGATTCCGGCGTTTTTAAAACCGAAAGCAAAAAGCGTTTATCCCAGATGGACGGCGCAGTGCTGACTCTGTAGGGCTCCCCGAACGTGATTTCCATATAGTCCGGGTTTCCCGAATACACCGTTTTTTTAACGCTGTCTACAGTCAGACGAACCACACCCACATCGCTGTTACGAAGAAGCGCTCCGGCTTTGATGATCGAATCCGTACAAACAGGCCGGCACAGCCACATGTCATCCAGCACAAAAAAAACCCGATCTTCTTTCATCTGTTCCAGGCTTTCTTTCAGTCTGCCGCCCCAGTCTTCCGCCGTAGAGAACAACGTCCTCTCAAAAATCATCCCTTTCGGTGCCGGAATGGTTTCGCTTGAAATATATATGGGATATGGACAATCCGGCCAATACTCCTCGATGCATTTGGAAAATCCATCCCACACATCCGCGTAAGCATCGCAGGACATCACGAGGATTGCGGTGCTGCCCGGTTCTTCAGTTTTTCTTTTTGTGCTTTCTCCCAAAATCCCCATCGCCTTTTTTTGATGATCTGGCATCTCGAAAATCCAAACCTGTTCGAGTCGCCATTTGAAAACGGGTACATTTCTTTACCTTTGCCAACATAATTATGCCCAAAAAGCCGGGAAAAGTCAACGAACATTCCCAACTGCAGTCTATGCTTCTTTTCCGTTCTGTCTGCTTGTTACGGCAAACAAAAAGGCCGCAGCTTCACAACCGCGACCCGTTAAAAATATCATTTGTATGCTGAAGTGCGTTTACTTGGTCTAGCTCAGCTTGACCACCAGAACGCCGTCGATCCATTTAATGCAATCCAATGATGGATATGCTTCCATCGCCTTCACCTCATCCAGGCCGACATAGTCTCCAATACTGCCAAAATTGATCGGCGTCTGCAGTTCCTGTTCCGCATAAGTGGTAAAGTCGGCCCAGCTAGCAAACGGCGATTCTTCGACGCCTGTAATGTTTTCGGTGACGTCAAACCCGCCCACGGTGTCATACCCAAACACATTGGTTTTTGGCAAACCGATGATAACCACTTCCGTTTCTCCGGGCTTGTAGCCGGGCGTGCTCTCAATCCGTGCAATCACCCGATTAGTGATGGCTAAGCCGGACTCGTAATTGACGGACATCTTGATATAGGATACATTGGCGATATATACGCCGAACAGGCTGTATATCACGGCCGGCAGTAGCAGCAGCCACGAGATATACTGACGAAACTTTAAGTTCTTCTCCGTTTTCGGCGCTTTATTCATCTGCTCTCCGGATATCTCATTAATCAAAATCATCAATATCCAGGGTGTGATAAACGCAAAAGTCATCAGCGCATGCGGATAGGCCGGCTGACCGATATCAAACAATTTTACAAAATTCATTGTGAGCGGAAGAAACAGGCTTGCGCCGACCACTGTGATGATGCGCCACAACTGGTTTTTTCCGGGTTGCGCCATCATTCGAATGCTCGTGATGATGGCCGCCGCCATACCAATCCAGAAAACAATCAGGATTGGAAGCGGCAGATAGGTCGGGTAAGGCAAATCACAATAATACTTAAACGCAAGCGAATAGGTGGTTTTCAGAAGGCTGCCGATGCCAACCGAGGCGTAATCCCCGATATGCTCTTGGCCTGCATATCCGGCTGTCCCAAACGAAAGCCCAAGCATTCGGTTTAAAAGGACTGTGCCGAAATAGTAAACCAGAACCCCGGCAACAAATACCAAAATCATTTTAATGATGGTCCACCACATTTTAAATGAAAAGTCCGATTCACTGAGAAGTTTTCTCAGCGCAATCAGTACCAGCAGGCAGGCCGTGAACGACACATAAGCCTGATAGCACCCCAGCGAAAGAATCATAAACAGCATACCCAGCGCATATCCGGGAATACTTTCCCGCTTTATTTGGACGGCCGCCGCCGAAGCCAAAGCAAGCGATATGGCATAGACAAAAACTGATGATAGATATGCGTGCGAAGCAGTGATAGACGGATAGGCCACCATCAGTGCCGCGACAATCACGACAGGCACGGTGCGTTCAATATCCAGCGCCTTCACGACCAGATAGGCGGCTGCACTCATCGCGCTCAATGTGAAAAGGCCGATCAGCCAGGGCATAGACAACCCGCCCATCATCGCCTGCAGGAACATGGCCAGCCATCGTCCGCCCTGAAAATTGCTGAGAATCATCGTGTTCTGATATATCGAAGCCGAATCTCTCACAAGCAGCGGATTTGTATATACAAACATATGTGCAATCAGCCCAAAAATAAATGTGCTCAGCACGGCGACCTTTAACCTCTTTGGGCAAGTCTTAACCACGTGAACAACTCTGCTTTCAAAATCCTTCATATTTTGTCTCCTAATCGCTGTAAATATTAAACCCTGTCATTATCGGTATCTATATTATCATACTTATAACGCTATCTCAATTGATTTCCCATACCACTGCCCGTCAACTTTCCAGTTATATTTCGGCTTCTTTGATGGGCGCCATTACCAGATGTACACGAACTTTCATGTGTTTCGACCGGTGCGCTCCTGTCAGCCCTATCTTTCAGAAAAAACCCAATAAGTATATCATCGTCGTATATGCTGAGAGATAACCTGTATCATCGACAAGATGAATAATTCATGGTAAAATGTTTTACGAAAATCAGGCTGTTACCAAGCATAATACGGCTTTTAAGCGCCGCACCTAAAGCCATGATCTTCGTTTGCATCGCGTTTATTTTTTTGACAATATATTTGGCGTTTTGAGGTCTGAGATAATGCTGAGCGTACGCAAAATCGAATTTAAAACAAATTCCGACGAATACGGGAAACTTGTCCCCGTTGAACAGATGCGGGATATTCCTTTCGATATTAAACGGGTTTATTATATTTTCGACGTCGCGGCTCATGTCCGCAGGGGCTTCCATTCACACGCTGTGCTCAATCAGGTCTTAATCTGTCTGGGCGGCAGCGTTAAAATTCTGGTAAAAACGCCCGAAGAGGAACAGATTATTGAGCTTAACAATCCTTCCAGCGGCCTTTATATCGGCCCTATGGTGTGGCGGGAAATGTACGATTTTACACCCAATGCGACGCTGCTGGTTCTGGCGGATGCGTACTATGATGAGAGTGAATATATACGCGATTATTCCAAATATCAGGCTCTTTGGAATGCTCAGAGCAAGGCTGATGACAACAGATGAAAATTCCATTTGCACAATTTGATACACTGCACGCCAGGCTCCGGCAGGAGATGATTGAAAAATTTTCGGCCATCTATGATAGGGGTATTTTTATCCTTGGCGAAGAATTGGCGGCATTCGAGCACGAATTTGCGGCTTTCTGCGACAACGCGTATTGTATTGGCTGCGCAAACGGGCTGGATGCCCTCACGCTGACCTTGCGCGGTATGGATATCGGCGAAGGGGATGAGGTGATTGTCCCTTCCAACACTTTTATTGCGACCGCTCTGGCTGTTCAGGCTGTCGGCGCCATATGCGTTCTGGTCGACCCCGATCCCGAAACTTACACCCTTTCGGCAGCGGGATTAGACCACTTCCTGTCCGACCGGACCAAAGCAATCATTCCCGTCCATCTCTATGGACAGACGGCGGATATGGACGCAATCAATCAGTTTGCCAAAACAAATGGTTTAAAAGTGATCGAGGATGCCGCTCAGGCGCACGGCGCGAAATATAAAGGAAAAATTTCCGGCAGTCTTGGCGATGCCGCCGCGTTCAGCTTTTATCCCACCAAGAATCTGGGTGCGCTCGGCGACGGCGGTGCCGTCGTAACCGGAGACCTCCAGTTGGCTGAAAAAATCAGAGCCATCGGCAACTACGGATCGCGTGAAAAATACCGTCATGATCTAAGCGGTGTGAATTCGCGGCTTGATGAGGTTCAGGCTGGGCTTCTCCGCGTCAAGCTGAAGTACATCGAAGAAACCAATGCGTTTCGAAAGCATGTCGCCGAGATGTATCTTGCCCACATCCAAAACGACCTCATCGTTCTGCCAAAAACCAAAGAAGACTGCGCACACGTTTGGCACGTCTTTGCCGTCCTTTGTGAGCGGCGCGATGAATTAAAGGCGCACCTCGAAAAGGCTGGAATCGGAACGATTATTCACTATCCAATTGCGATACACAAGCAAAAAGCGGCCTTGAACCTACGATACGACGCGCTTCCCGTGGCCGAGCGCATTGCAGCAAACGAACTGAGCCTGCCCCTGTATTATGGGATGACGAACGATCAGATTGACGCCGTGATTGAAGCGGTTAACGCTTTCAGATAAACATATATTAGATATTACGCTGCGAAGCGCAAAATCGCACGTACCATCATCGAAAAAAAGCAAAGGCTGTATCATTCAAAGCGTCAGGAGAGAATACGTTGAATCCCTCAGAAAAACCATTAATATCCATCATTATTCCCACATACAATTCGTCAAAAACACTTGAGACCGAGCTTGCTTCGATCCGACAACAGGATTTGGATCAAAATCTCATTGAGATTTTAGTGGTCGACGGCGGTTCGACAGACAGCACATTTGACATTGCAAAGAAGTACAATGCCACGATTCTTGACAATCCGCGGCGGTTACCCCTGCCCGCTATTTGCAAGGGTCTGAACGATGCAAAAGGGCGGTATGGTGCATTGATGGGCGCCGATGAGGCTTTTATCAATCCATCTCAGCTTCGCAATCGCATGGCGGTTTTTGCGAAGTATCCCGAACTGAAATGCATGCTGGCCGATCGGCTGCTGACGCCAAAAGGGATGGGGTTTTCCTGCAGTTATGTGAACACTTTCGGTGACCCTTTCACGCGATTTGTTGCCCGCATCAAAGGAACCATGATTGAAAACCTGAAACGGAATCTCTATTTGCAGGACAACGATACCTATCTGTTCCGATTCGACCAATACGGCGCCGCGCTGAACGGTGACGCCGGCACAACGATATTTGATATGGATTACGTCAGACGGGAATTCGCCGAAGAGATGAAGACCGAGGGCTTTGCGGCTATGATTTTTTTTGAGGTTGTGCGAAAATCCCGGTGTACCGCAGTCATCAAAGGCGACAATATCATGCATTATTCAGCCGCCTCTTTTAAAGTCTATTTGAAGAAACTGGTCTATCGCATTATCAATAATATCTTTGATGTTGAACAATCGGGATATGCCCAAATGGCCGTAGTCAACCCATCGCTGTCCCGAAGAAAATACCTGTACCCCTTCTATTGCCTTACCATCGTTCTGCCGCTATATGATGCCGTTGCTTCCAGCATCAAATTCAAAGATGCCCGGCTATTGGCGCATCCTTTTTACTGCTACTATGTGCTGTTTAATACTCTTTGGATGTATTTTAGAAAAGCGATCGGCCAGAACAAAAAGAACAACCAGTATGTATCCGGATGAGGACAGGGGTGTCGCTCGACGGTCATTAAAAAAGCGCACTGTCTGCATTGGCCGACAGGCGCTTAAACATCAGCTTTCAAAAAGTCATTTCAGCTTAATCAGGGAATATATCCTCAATCAGAATTTGCGTGAACTTTTCGGCTCCAAAAAGATTCAGATGATCTGCATCGCGATACAATTTATTTGATCGGAATCTCGGATCTTGCGAGTAATCCAGGTATTCAATACCAAATTGGCTCTGTGCCTTGCCGATATCTTCGTAAAAAGTATCCAGCGCTATTCCTTCAGCTTTAAACAAGTCAGCATAGGCATCGCTGAACGGCGTGGTCACCAGGACCACTCTGCGGCCCTTCGCTGTCTGCTCAGCAATCATCGCATACAGGTCTTCTGTAGACGCCTGCTTCGTTTCTTTATATTCATCCATCATGTCTAAATGTCTCTGGTATGCCAATTGTGCCGATTCTTCCAGCGCTTCATTTTCAATCCCATCCTCAGCAGCCATGTCTTCTGCTTCTGTATCATCATCCTTCTCGGGCGAATAAAACAAAATTCCTGAGTGGAGATCATCTAGAAAGATGTTCAGTTTATTGATTCCAATCATGGGAAAAAATCTTTCGATTAGGTGGTCCTGGAGTTTAAAATTCGGGTTGTTTACAGCATTCAGCAGATAGTAGTAGCGGGCTGTGCTGTTGGTTTCCCCAAACCGGTTATAGAAGCTGAAATAGCTGATGCAGATGACGACCACGGTATCCTCATCCATGTATTGATCGTATTGCTTCAGCATCGCTCTGTCATACTGAAAATCCTGACTGTCCAACGCAAGGTTTAAGCCGCTTGTATCCGTCAAGTCTTTGTAATTGATGCCATACCGCGCATGAGAATTCCCGACATTGACAACATCGTAAACCCTGTCTTGTTTCTCCAGCAGTGCATCGCTGATTCCCGCTTTTCGGCACAGCACTTTAAAATATACCAGATCATTGAACAGGAAGACTGCCAGCAGAAGAACCAAAATAGGGATAATGAGTACGGTCAACTTCTTAAACAGCATATCAATCTCCTAAAACTGAAAATAGATGAACTCCACCTGACCAAACGCGCCAAAGAGCAGGATGGAAAAAACAACGATATATCGCATCAGCCATCGTGCACAGCGCGCATGTTCAAAAATGCCAAACCAGTTTGTCTGCCTATATTCTTCAACGATATCATTGACAATCAGCATCAGAACCGAACATCCGATCACGCAGAAGCGCACATTCAAAAGGATTTCTCTGCGTATCATCGTCAAGCTTGATAGAAGCTCTCTTGGGAAATTCCAGGTCGTACAATCATGCAGGATAGTCTTAAGAATATAGACTGCCTCCTCGGCATTGTTGGCGCGGAAAAAAATCCAGGCGCACATCACGATTATCATCGTGACAAGCCAGCCGAAAAATGACTGAACCTTGCTGCCTTCCAGTTTTAAAGCCCGCCATACTCTATTGCTGAACGGCGCTAACACATTTTCGAGCAGTTGAAACACCGCATGTATGCCGCCCCAGATGACAAAATGCCACGACGCGCCGTGCCAAAGCCCGCTGATTAGAAACACCGCCATCACATTGACATAAGTCCGTGCCAAAGATATTCTTGAGCCGCCCAGGGGTTTGTACACATAGTCTCTGAACCAGGTAGAAAGCGAAATATGCCAGCGCTTCCAAAAATCCTTTAAGCTTCCGGCCATATAGGGTCTTTTGAAGTTCTCCATCAAATCAATGCCCATGATGTTTGATGCACCAATGGCGATATCACAATATCCTGAAAAATCCGTATATATCTGTATGGCAAAAAGAACAGTGGCGATGAGCAAAACAAAACCATTATAATTAGCAGGCGCGGAAAAGACTTTATTGACGAGAATCGCGATATTATCCGCGATAACAATCTTTTTGAAAAATCCCCAGGCCATTCTCTGCAGGCCGTCAACTGTTCGGGTATAGTCAAAATCATGTTTCTGCTTTAATTGAGGCAGAAGTCTGTCTGCGCGTTCGATAGGTCCTGCGACAAGCTGAGGGAAGTAGGTCACATATAATGCGAAATATCCGAAGTGTTTTTCCGCCTTCAGCTTTCCCCAATAGACATCAATGGTATAGCTGATGGTCTGAAAAGTATAAAAGGAAATGCCCATCGGCAGAATAATCTTCAGAATGTTAAAATTGGTACCGGCTATTTCATTTAAGGATTCTATGAAAAGATTAAAGTATTTGAAGTATATCAGTAAGCCTAAATTGACAGTTAAGCTTAATACCAGCAGCAGCTTCTTTATGGCTTTGCGGTCGTATTTTTCGATTAATATGCTTGCTAAGTAGCTGACGGTTGTGGTAATCAGAATCAGAATAATGAATTGCGGCTTCCACGCCATATAAAAAAAATAGCTGCTGACAAGCAATAATATCCATCGATATTTATACGGGATAAAAAAATATAAAGGGATAACTATTGAAAAAAACAGCAGAAAGCCGATACTGTTAAAAAGCATATTCTCTACATCCCGCTCATTATTTTTCTTCCATACATAATGCAGATTTACACTACAAAATTGGGAACATTATAGCATAATGTGAATTGATATACAACGAAGTATTCCCGCTCTTCGGTCCCGGAAAGGCTCCCGGGCCCGGCTCAATTCGGCAGGATAATCTTATGGTCATACAAAAGCAAGGCAGCATTTCGGCTGTTGGCTTTGGTTGGCGCGGGCTGGCGCGCACTTGGATTGTAGCGAAGATGCTTTCCTGTAAGCCGAAGACATTTTTGACTTCTTAACGTTAAATAATCGTTGAAGAGATATGATAAATATACAGGTTTGTTTTTAACAGGGCAATAGGTTATAATGGACAAAAATTGTAACGTGGTGATTCTATGAAGCGGTATAAATACCTGGAATTAAAGACATTATTGAGTTTGCTGCTTTTCATTGTTCTGATTGTTTCGCTGGTCCCTCTTTTGATGATGGCAAAATACGATTACCCGTACGGGGACGATCTGCGTTTCAGCCAGTCGGTCACAGCCTTAAGAGAAACCGACGATTCTATTGGCGCAACGCTGACCGAAGCGGTGCATGTCGTCAAACAGATTCGCGAAAGCTGGCAGGGCACCTTTTCCGCCATATTCCTGATGGCCCTACAGCCGGGCGCTTTTGACTTCTCGGCCTATCACTGGACGCCCTATATCATGTTTTTTGCTTTGATTTTCGCGACGTTTTTCTTAACATATACCGTTTTAATCCGGATCATGAAAATCGATTTCCGCTCGTGGCTGATTATCACTTTCCTGATACTTCTGCTTTCCATCACGCTTTCGTCTTCGGTCTGTGAAGGGTTCTTCTGGTATAACAGCGCCATATTCTATACCTTTTTTCACAGCCTCCTGTTGGTGCAGATTTCCTGCGTCTTGCTTGCCTTTATGTGCGCGCATCCCGTCAAGCGCGCCCTGCTCACGGTTCTTTCTTTGGCGCTCACCCTGTTTATTTCAGGGGGAAACTATGCCACCAATATGGTCTTGGGCGAGTTTCTCCTGCTGGCTCTGCTCTATTCCATCAAAAAATCCGATAGGAAAATGATTCCGGCTATCCTGTCCCTGATGGTTGTTTTTGCGCTGGGTATGGTGATCAGCATGTCCGCACCCGGCAACGCCATCCGTCAGGCTGCTGTCGTCGAAAGCGGTTATGCCCCGAGTCATCCCGTCAAAGCCGTCCTGATGGCGCTGGTTTACGGCGCCTATTTCGCGCTTGAGTGGTTCGACCTGGCCGCCCTGGCGCTGATTCTGGCGGCGGTTCTGTTTATTGTCCCCGAACTCAACCTTCAGAAATGGTCCTTTCGCTATCCGCTGGCGGTGGTCTTCTTCTCATTTTGCGTCTATGCTTCCCAGTTTGCCCCGACAGCCTACGCGGCTACCAGCCCGGGCCCGTACCGTCTGCGCAATGTCGCCTATTTTGTCTACCTTCTTTTGCTGGTGCTGAACACGGTGTACGTGAGCGGATGGATAATTCGGCAAAAAGAAAAGCGCATCGCGAAAATCCCGGCCGGTTTTTCGGATAGCGCTGCGTCCTTTGGTTTTAATGCCCTCCACAGCCGTCCGCTGACCGTGATTCTGATCTTCGTTTTCTTGCTGTCCGGCTCGGCCATTCAGCGCGGCGTCGGTACGCTTCCCACCATGGTGTCCGTGATGGAACTGCGTGACGGTACCGCCAAAGAGCATGCCGAAAAACGATTGCTTCGGCTGATCGACTTCAATGCGGAAACGACGCTCTTGGCTAAATCAAAGATATTGCCGTAGACTGCGTACTTTTCAATCTTCGCCTTTTTCGCCGGCGTCCTGTCCTTTTAAGTCCTTTGGCATGGTGATGACAAAACGGCAGCCCTTCGCTTCGCGTGTATCCAGATATATGCTTCCGTCGTGCGCCTCGATGATTTTTCTGGTTATGGCCAGTCCCAGCCCCGAGCCCTCCGTATGTCTGGAGGCATCCGCGCGTACCGTCGGCTCAAAAATGATATCGGCATATTCGGCGGGAATACCGATGCCATGATCGGCAATTGTCATTTCAACGCAGTCCAATCGATCGACCAGGCCAAAAGCCATATCGAAGTCTTCCCCATTATATTTAATGCTGTTCTGAATCAGATTATCTAAAGCGCGGTTAAACTGTACCGCGTTCATGGGCATCATGATGCTTTTTTCCGGTATATCGATGGTATAGCCGATATGCTTAAGCTCAAATTCGGGAATGTAGTCGATAATCTTGATTCGGAACAGCTCCGCAAGGTCGGTTTCAGCCCGCGCCATGACTCCCATATCCATATCCAGCTTGGAAAGGTCGAACAGTTCGCTGACCAGACAGTTGGCCGTCAGACCGTTTTTCAATATGGTTGACAAAGCGTTGGAAATCTCATCGCCGCTTAAATTGTTGTCTGACAGCAGTGTCTGGGAATAGCCGATGATGTTAGTCAGCGGCGTTTTGATATCATGGGAAATGTTTCGAATCAGCGTTTTTCGGTTTTCCTCCACATGCTCCCGCCGGCGAATCTCATCGCCCAGCTTTTGAGACATGGCATTAAACGTATCCCGCAGTACGGTCAACTCGTTGTTTCCGTTAAAATGGATGCGATAATCCAAATTGCCCGCTTCCAGTGCGGCCGCACCTTCGGTCAGCTTATTAATCGGCTCTATGATGCGCTTGCCGGTATATACCGAAAAGAAATAGACAGCAGCAATAAACAGCACGCCCGCAATGATGCTGAATATGATTAAAAGGTCATAGTATATGTCCAGCGGCGCCAGATGAATCAGCATCCATTGTCCGCCGCTGTCGGCAATCGACCATAATATGTAGCTGTCTTCTTCCGAGAGATTGACCAGATCGTTTAATTCTTCCTGTGTATAGGTATATCCCACAGAATGCCGGCTGTTCACCGCCTCGGTCACCGACAAATTGGCGTCTAAAATCTCGATGGCGTCTTCCTCGGTGAACGAAGGATTGCTGAAGGCATATCCCAGCCCGCCGGACAGATACTCCTCGCATACTTCCTCAGGATCGATGGAGAAAAAATCATCCTCAGCGTTCTGATCGAGCCTGTTAATCAGGATGACTGCCAATACCAAAACGATAGCCAGCACCGAAATGACGATATAATTGCGCTGAAGCTGTGAACGCAGACTCTTCATCACGGCACCAACCGATATCCCAGACTTTTAATCGTGCTGATATATTTTGGGGCTTTCTTGTCTTCTCCCAGTTTTTCCCGAAGCCTGGATATATGAACCATAATGGTGTTGTCATCCTCGTAATATAATTCGCCCCAGACATGTTCATATAGCTGCTTTTTTGTAAAAACATGCCCCGGGTGTTCCAGAAAGTACTGCAGTAAGTCCATTTCCTTAGCACTCAGCAGAATCTCCCGGCCGGAAACGGTCACCTGTTTTTTTTGAGTATCCATCTCAATGTCTTTAAATTTCAGAACATCCGTCAGACTGCCGGCCAGATGATTGTATTCGTAGCTTCTGCGAATATGGGCTTTTATGCGGTAGATCAGCTCCATCACGCCGAAAGGCTTTGTGATATAGTCGTCGGCCCCGATGCCCAGTGCGGCCAGCTTATCTATCTCGTCGGTTCGGGATGTCAGAAAGATAACCGGGATGGTGCTTTTTTCTCTTATTTTTTTTAGCACATCAAAGCCGTCTATATAAGGCACCATGATATCCAGAATGGCCAGATGGACGGAATCATCAAATCTGTCCAGCGCCTCTCTGCCGTCAAAAACACTGATGACCTCATAATCCTCATTCTCCAAATGCAGCGTCAATAAGGCATTAATGTCCCTGTCATCCTCCAGTAAAAGAATCTTGCCGTTCATAGGATACCTCACATGTTTTCTTAAGAATGATTATACCATACCCGAAAGGATATTCCGCGGTGACGCGACGATTTAAGGTTAAATTAAGATTGCGTTAAGCCTTAAGAAAGATGCGTCAGATATAATTCGAATCAGTAAAATATGTTTTTTAAGGAGAGCATTCAAATGAAAAGGATATTATCAGTACTTTTGATTGCGGTGATGATGCTGACCAGTCAGGCGGCCGCGGACAATATTGAACGGGATGCCAAAACAGTCCGGCACGATTACGCGCGCAGTGAAGCGGAATATTCGGATGGTTTCTTTGGCTCTTTATGGGAAGAGATTACTTATTTCTTCTACGGATACGATACTGCCTATGACAGCCGTTGGGAGGGCGGCAGTGACGACGATTACTGGGACGACAGTTCTGACGAAGGCTACTGGGGTGATAACGATGACAGCGGCTTCGGGGATGACTATTATGATGACAGCAACTGGGAAGACGACGACTACAGCGACGGCTGGGAAGACGATTATTCCAGCGAATATGGTGATGACTATGGCGACGA
>CALMFG010000135.1 GCA_937863465.1 uncultured Clostridia bacterium | reverse complement strand
CTGGTATAGACTTTAGAAGCGAAGATATGATCACTGAAGACGTGAAATACATTGAAGCGCATGCAGGGGAGAGCTATATCGACGAAGCCGACCAGACCGAAGATACGGCCGCAGCTGATGAGGAAACACGGCGTGAGATTATCCGCGATCGAATCTATTCGGCGTATGACGGCGTGGTGGACTATATCGACCAAAACCATCAGGATGTGGGCAATGGTGTATATATACGCATTAAACATGTCTCCAAGGACGGCGAAAAGACCGTTTTCTATTCGCAGTACCTGCATCTTTCGTCCGTCATGTGTGAAGTGGGTCAGGTGGTCAAGCGCGGCGAGGTCATTGGCACCATGGGCAACACCGGCGATTCGGAAGCCAAGCATCTGCATATCGAGTTCTATACGTCCAGAATGCACGTGTCCACCTTCCTAAATCCGCTGATTTTCGACTATGCTTTTGAACCCATGAAAGCCGAAGCGCTGATTTACGAGAAGGAACACGGACTGGATCAATAATCGCAATGTTAATTTTAGGCTTGTGCCGTGTGCACAGGCCTTTTTTGTTTGACAGCGCCGATGGTTTATTGGATAATGAACGCAATATAATATTATTAGGGGTAATTTTTCTATGAATGAACAGCAGGGCTTTTCCATCAACAAAAAATCATTTTTAACGTCGGTATACATTATCTTCGGCCTGATTGTCGTGGCGTACTTGCTTACGCTGTTTGTGCCGCAGGGTACTTTTGATTACACGGATTCAGCCGCGCGGGAGGGCATTATCCCGGGCACCTATCATGTGCTGGATACCCAAACGCCGTATCCGGTCTGGAAAATTGTGACCGCACCGTTTGAGGTTTTCGGCTCAAGCTACGGCATGATGGTCAGTGTCATCATGGCCTTTATTCTGCTCATCGGCGGTTCTTTTTCGGTCATGGAGGAATCCGGCCTGCTGAAAGCGGTCATCTCTAAGATTGCGCTTCGCTTTTATTCCAATAAATATGTCCTCATACCCGTCCTGACCCTGATATTCATGGTCTTAGGCGCGTTTTTTGGCATCTTAGAGGAGATTGTACCGCTGGTACCCTTAATTGTTGGCTTATGCTATATATTGGGCTGGGACAGCCTTTTAGGGCTTGGTTTAAGCCTGCTTGCGGCCTGCTGCGGCTTCTCGGCGGCCATCATGAACCCGTTTACCGTGGCCATTGCCCAGCGCATCGCCGGACTGCCGCTGTATTCGGGCTCGGGATACCGCATATTGTTCTTTGTGGTCATCTACGCCATCGTCACGATATTCCTGCTGTGGTACGCCAAGCGCATCGACAAAGACCCCAGCAAATCCTCTGTGCTTGAGGAAGACCGTCTGCACAAGCAGGCCTATGCATCCGAGCTGGATGAAATCAAGAAAAACGCGCATTTCAAGCAATCGGCCATCACGTTTGTACTCGTCATGTTCGCCATCCTGCTGGCTTTTCTGTTTTCGGCGACGCCGCTGGGTGTTTCGGATTACTCCATGCCCATCATCGCGCTGCTGTTTGTCGTTATGGCCGTGTTCAGTGCAAAGATCTCGGGCATGAAATACAAAACCATCTTTGCGACCTTCTGGAAGGGCATAAAAGCCATTGCGCCGTCCATCCTGCTGATTCCGCTGGCCATCTCGGTCACGTACATCATTCAGGACAGTATGATATTGGACACGATCGTCAATTCTTCCAGCCAGCTGTTTGCGGGCACCGGCCTCATCGCGGGCATCCTTATCATCTACGGCGTGGTGCTCTTAACCGAACTCTTCGTCGGCTCGGCTTCGGCCAAGGCGTTCCTGCTGATGCCGCTTCTGCTGCCTTTAGCGCAGGTGGCGGGCATCTCGGCGCAGTCCACCGTGCTGGCCTACTGCATGGGGGATGGGTTCTCGAATGTACTGTATCCGACCAATCCGATGCTGCTGATCGCTCTGGGGCTCACCGTAGTGCCGTATACCAAGTGGTTTAAATGGACCATCGGCGTCCAGATTATCATCACACTGGTTTCCATCGCCTTTTTGGCCGGCGCGATACTGATTGGGTATAAATAATATCATCTAATACATTAATCGAGATAATAATAGTGAGAACAGCGACGAGATTAATTAATTCAATCATTGTATTCATTGCTTCAAATCTATACGGCTTTTATGTTATTTCAAAGCGTATCGATGATGTTTTATTTATTGCTTTTTTCGCTATTGTGTTTATTCTCATCAATATTTTCCCATCCTATCATGGAAGACGCTTTCAAACCGCTTTGTTGCGTGTCTGCAACAGTGGAAATGAATTGCTTATTATTTTTCTAATCTCTTCAACATTATCCGCTGCATACATTGTATTTCTCGGATTTTCTATACACACGCAATCATTCCTGCCATGGTCGATTAATCTGTTGATCGCGCTTATCGCTGAGTTGATTGTTTTCTGGAACGGTATCATCAGAGTATATTTAACGTCCAAACAGCTTTATGTGAAATGGCGTGTCATCGGTGCTTTAGCAGGTTGGATACCCGTGGTCAATCTATTTGTTCTACTTAAGATTATTGGAATCGTTCACAGTGAAACGTGGTTTGAGAATAAAAAGATTTTAACCAATGAAGCAAGGAAAGCGGAGCGTATTTGCAGTACTAAATATCCATTATTACTTGTGCACGGTGTTTTCTTTCGCGATTTTAAATACTTAAATTACTGGGGAAGAATCCCAACTGAACTGATGAAGAACGGCGCGACCGTTTTCTATGGGAATCAGCAATCCGCCTTATCATCAGAAGCGTGCGGAAAGGAAATTGCAGAAAGAATCCGGCAGGTTTTAATCGAATCGGGCGCAAAAAAAGTGAATATCATCGCCCATTCAAAAGGCGGGTTGGATTGTCGCTGTGCGATTAGCCAATTTGGGGCTGAAAACTGCGTAGCGTCGCTGACAACCATCAATACGCCGCATAGGGGCTGTATTTTCGCTGATTATCTTCTGTCGAAAATTCCGAAAAAAGTATCAAATTCATTAGCCAAAAACTATAACCGTGCATTGATTAAATTCGGTGATACAAATCCCGATTTTCTCGCGGCCGTCCGCGACTTAACCGCTAATTCATGCAGAAAAATGAATGACGCGATTTTAGACAGCCCGAGCGTATATTACCAAAGCGTCGGATCAAAACTGAATCGCGCCACTGGCGGCAGACTCCCGCTTAATCTTTCTTATCCTTTAGTGAGACATTTCGACGGGCCAAACGATGGTCTGGTTTCAACCGAATCTTTTAAGTGGGGCGAAAAATGTCAGATGGTTACCGTCAAAGGCAGACGCGGCATATCACACGGCGATATGATTGACCTGTACCGGGAGAACATCAAGGGCTTTGATGTACGCGAATTCTATGTCGAGCTGGTACATGATTTGAAGCTTCGCGGTTTTTAAACATGTTCTATCTGATAACGAAAATTGAGGTAATACGATGGAAAATATCAATGACTTTCTCGCAACCATTCCCGATGAAAGCCACAGAGCCTTCGCCAAAGCAGTTTTCGATTGGGTAAAGGCTGAATTCCCGCAACTGGAATCCGTCATCAAGTGGAATCAGCCCATGTTTACCGACCACGGCACGTTTATCATCGGATTTTCAGCGTCCAAAAATCATCTGGCCGCCGCGCCCGAACACGCCTGCATGGTGCGCTTTGAAGCCGAGATGGACGCCAACGGGGTAGACCATACCAAAGAATTGATGCGCTTCCCGTGGGAGCAACCCATAGACTACGCGCTTTTAAAGCAAATGATTGCGTTTAATATCGCCGATAAGGCGGGGTGTGAGGGGTTTTGGAGGAAAAACTAGTGTATATATTTCTTTTTGACTCAATAAATAATTTCCTTCTACTACATTTTTTCTCTCAAGATATTTAAATAGAATATTATGCCCACTACTCCTAAAGCTAAAGTTTCCGTAAAAAATATTTTTACTATTCTGTAATATATAAAATTATTT
>CALMFG010000134.1 GCA_937863465.1 uncultured Clostridia bacterium | reverse complement strand
CTATATATTCACGCACATCGGCGCGTGCCTTGATGGTCATGGCCCTATCCTTCCGCCTTCTTTTTGTTGATGCGAAACTGCCTGTATGGTTCGCGGACATAGGACACTTCGCCGCCTGCGACCATGCCGGCCGTGATGCTGCCGCCATTGAACAGGGCTTTGTCCGCCGTGCCAATGATGTCCAATATCTCGTTTTTCGCCGAGTCCTTGATGTCTTTTCCCTGCTTTTCAAGGGCATTGCCTTCATCGTACTGGGCAATCAATTCGTACACACGGTTGTTGGTGCTGATGTCGATGGCGGTTTTTTCGATGACCGCGCCACGAATCTTCTGCAACAGCTTTCCATCCACCAGATAATCCGGCTTCGGTTCATCGCCGTTGCGGATGGATGCCCAGAACAGGACTGATTCGGCTTCAATCATTGCGCCAATCTCTGGGTCATAATCGCGGAAATACAGCATGGGCTTGTTCCCGCCGACCAGCGCGGCGATAACGCCCCATTGAAGCGGGATGCCAGCCTTGTTCGCCATATGCAATTCGTGCATCAACTGGGTTTCGTAATAGGCGGGGGCTTCGGTTTCAGACCATGATGCGCTGAACGCATCGTTGCCCACGTTCTTCACTTCCATCAGACCTTTGCCGCGCACGGGGCAATCGGCGAGGACATCAAGGGAGCATCCCAGATTCAATTCATCGTCGCGGATGTAGAACAGCCCAAGGTCTTCGCCCTGCCATCCCTGGTCTTCGCAGATGCCCTGCGCGATGGTGTTCTGCAAACGCTTACCCCATTTTGTCCGGTCATTTTCGACAAACTCATTGGCAACGATGCCCGTTTTCTTTTCATGCCATAGCGCGAAGCGCGACTTGAATTTTGAAAGCCCCAGCATGGCGGCGACATCCGTTGCCGTGACATCCTGCTTTCTGGCTTCCAGCCATTCATCTTCGGTTTGAAACTTAAAAATTTTGACAGCCATGTTTTCAGTCCTTTCAGGTTTTCAGTGTTTCGTTCACCGTTGACATTAAATTCTAACATCTGTAATGTCAACATACAAATTACTGAACCACGAAAGGCGAAAAAAGTGAACGCATCAGAGAAACGCAAACTTGAATCAGTGCCGCACATTATGCGGAAGCGGTTGGAGAAAAAGAACCGTACACCCTTGGAGGACAAAAAGGAACGGTGCATTTTATCCTATTCCAGCCCCGTGAAGTTGAAGGCGGTGATTCGCTGGAAGGAGAGGATGGCACGGCACGGCATCACCACGGCGCGGATTGCCGACTATCTTGACCTGCCGCCGCCGCGAATCAGTGAATGGCTGAATTTTACCTATGAGCCGACCGAGGATAATTTCCAGCGCGTCGAAGATGCCCTGTATAAAATGGGGGCGTAGGTTTGAACTATGGCCGACAAAGACCCTCGCAGGCGTTTGTGTAATTCTGAAAAACTGGCTTTGTTAATAAAGCAAGGGGTGAAATGCTTTTACTGCGGCATCCACCTGAAATCTTCTTTGCTGGGTGACACAGATGACTTTAACAGAGATCCGCAATACGCCTGCACAGACCATAAAATTTCATGGGTAAACGGCGGAAAAACGGACATGGATAACTGCGTGATGTCATGCCGTAGATGCAACTGCAAAAAAAACAAAAATAATTTTAATGAAGGGGGGATAGCCGCATGACATTGCCTTGGTATCCACGAGATATGGGAAAATATGCCCGTGACACAAAGCACTTATCCATGCTGGAACACGGTGCATATAACCTGATGCTTGACTATTACTACTCAACAGGCGGGTTGCCACAGGTAAGCAATGCTTCAAGCAATGCTACCTTAATGCCAGACCATAGCCGCATATATCGCTTGTGCAGTGCTATCAGCAAAGCTGAACAGGATGCCGTTGATGCAGTGCTTTCAATGTTCTTTTCCTTAAATGGCAAGGGTTTTTATACCAACGAAAAATGTGAAGAAGTTATTAAAGAACAGGAACTTAAACATCAAAAACGTGTTGATGCTGGGCGAAAAGGCGGACAAAGCAATGCTTCAAGCAATGCTACCAGCAAAGCCCCACAGAAAGAGAATAAGACAGAGATAGAAGATACTAACGTATCTTCTAAGGGGCAGGGCACGGATTCCGTTTCAACAATATCAACGATTGAAGGTGTTTTTTTGATAGGTACACCTGATGGAGAAATAAACGCTCGTTGTGATTGCTGAGGTATACTCATTTGTGAACTGGTTACCTCCACTGGCGGGGGTTGCGTATTATTTCTCCCGTGATTGCCTGACTCCGTTTTTTAATTTGAATACATAATTTCCATTGATTTGAAGCAAACAGATCTCAATTGATAATCTTTTATTATTGGATAATTTGTAATTAAAATCACAAGCATTTGCAAGTTCTAATGCTCTAATCAATAGTGCCTTATCTGCTTTTTGAGATTGAACAGCATACTTTTGTTTAATAGATTCCGAAACATCCATTAACTTGACGGTTCCGGGGGTTTGAGCCAACAAAAGGTT
>CALMFG010000133.1 GCA_937863465.1 uncultured Clostridia bacterium | reverse complement strand
TCAAGCTTACGGCGAGTGATGGCGCAATGGGTGATAATTTTGGATGTGCCGTTGACTTCTTTGGCGATAAAATGATTATCGGCGCGCAAGGCGATAGCGATAAAGGCTATTCTTCCGGCACTGCCTATTTTCAATCGGCAAAAGAACTGATGGGAACCACCATAAGCTATAACGATAACGGCGGCACGGGCGGTCAAAGCGCCACAACGAAGGCAACATTCGAAAGTGATATGCCAACGCCCATCACCTTGCCGACCCGAACCGGATATGTCTTTAACGGATACTATGATGCTTCAAGCGGTGGAACCCAATATTATACAAGCTCTGGCGCAAGCGCAAGGACCTGGGATATTGAGGAGGCAGCAGCGGCTACGCTCTATGCCCAGTGGACCGCACTGGAAGCCACCATCAGCTATAGCGACAACGGCGGCAGCGGCGGGCAAAGCGCCGAAACAACGGCCGTTTACGACAGCGATATGGCAACGCCCATCACTTTGCCGACTCGAACGGGCTATGATTTCGCGGGATACTATGATGCAGCCAGCGGCGGCACTCAGTACTATACCAGCGAGGGCGCAAGCGCAAGAACCTGGGACAAAGAGGACGAAACGGCGACATTGTATGCCCAGTGGACAGCCTACGTTTATACCGTGGTTTTTGACGGCAACAGCAACACGGGCGGCAGTACGTCCGACCAGGCTTTTAATTATGACGAACAAAAAGCGCTGACCCCCAACGGATTTACGAAAACGGGCTACTCCTTCTCCGGCTGGGCCACCTCGGCGACCGGAGCGGTGGTGTATAGTGACACAGAAACGGTTAAGAACTTATCGGATGTGGACGGCGATACCGTGACCCTGTATGCCAAGTGGACGCAGGATATCTACACAGTTGATTATGATGCCAACGGCGGTTCGGGCAGCATTGCCAGCCAAACCGGCGTTTATGGCGATGTCATCACCCTGAACGACGGCGCGAACTTCACCAAAGCCAATGCGGTACTGGAAGAGTGGAGTCTTGGGAGTCTGGGCGGTTTATATACGCTCATCGGCAGTGCGACAGCTGTCGCTCAATGGGCAGCTGATACGGACGGTGACGGGGTGAGCGACGACGATGAGAGCGACGCAGGTACCGACCCGAACGATGAAGACGATGTGCCCCAAAGCGGCTCGATTGTGGGCACGATTGTGGACGAAGCCGATGTACCGGTCAGCGGCATGACCGTGTTGCTGAACAGCACGCCCAGAACCACCACGACGAATGCCAGGGGGCAGTTTGTGTTTACCGGTGTAAGCTTTTCATCGCATACATTGACGCTGCGCCAGGGCGGCGCTGATGTGGCCAGCTATCACCTGAGCTTCACGACCGGCAGTCCGAGCAGTTCAATCATCATCGACGACGGCGCTGCAAGCGCGAGCTCGGGACAGGTGAGCACTGTCGTGGTCAGTAACTCGATTTCGCTGAGACTCAATATTCAGCTGAATGGCGCGGGATATTGGCAGTTGACCGATGTGAACCTCACCGACCGCTTAATGGTGGCCAACCCGGAGACCGGTGAAGCCCCGACATGGTATGAAAAACTGTTTAACTGGCTGAGAGGAAAATGAAGCCAAAATGGCGTCATCACATTCAAGGCGTATTTCCTGGCCGAGTAAAAAGAGCCTCGGTTCGGGCATTTTAAAGATAGAAGAGAATTGATTGCATTAGGTGACTAGCCTTGAATTCTGACAGCGACGATTGATATCAAAATCGGATCTGTTCTGCTTCGGAGAAAAGTAACATCGCGACGACAAAGCTAAAAAAACGCGCAGCACTTTGGTTGAATGCCGGAGCAAATCATTAGCTCGTTATTAATCAGGTTTTCTGTGGAAAAATAGAACCTGAATAATTTACTCCCCTTAAAAAAACGCCGATGTCGGCGTTTTTTGTTGTCCGAAACCTGATCGAATTACAATGTAAAAAATCGAGCATTCGACTTCACGGAAATTCCGTTGCTGTCTCAAAGCCTGCCACAAGCAACCTTTTTAATGGCTCAACATCCCTGGGGCTGAAATCCGTAAACTCTCACCAAGAAAAATTACGCCAGTTCATTGTATGTGCACTATTTTTAAATGAGGGCATATTCCCTTCATGATAGAAGGAAGGAGTTTTATACGCTGTTTGGATAACAGATGCTTTCAGCACATATACAGCGATTGGCATAAATGCAAAACAACTTGTATTATTAACCGGGCTGTCTGGAAACACTGCACAACCAAGATATCATATCGAAAGGATAAAAAGTATCTGTATATGGTCAAAAAGAAGTGTATACACGCCGAATTGAATAGATTATGCTATTATATAGACTAAGGTTGGTTATATTCGTATGAAAGGCTATACAACATGCACTATAATTGTTTGATTGTTGATGACGAGATGCCACTGGCGGAAAGTACCAGTGAGTATTTGAATATGTTCGGTGTATCGGCCGCGTATGTGAGTTCTGCCAAGGAATGTTTGACTTTTCTGGACGCAAATTCGGTGGATATGTTTCTGCTGGACATCAATCTTGATGGCGATTCCGGGTTTAAACTCTGCCAAACTCTGCGAGAGACGGTCGATCTGCCTATACTTTTTATCAGCGCCCGGACCAGCGATGATGATGTGCTGATTGCCTTAAATATCGGCGGAGATGATTATATTAAAAAACCTTATTCGCTGAGTGTTCTGCTGGCCAAGGTGAAGGTGTACCTTAAGCGGTTCAGTGCGGCCGACAAACCGTCGGAAGTTTACAGATGTGATGATTTCACACTGGATTTTGTATCCGGGCAGCTGACCGCCTTTGGGGTGGAAGTCCCCTTAAACCCGATGGAGTATAAACTGCTGTGCTATCTAATTCGCAACAGCGGACGCATCATAGAGAAAAGTGAGCTGTTTGAAAGAGTGTGGGAAGATAAAGTGACGGGCGATGGAACGTTGAACGTCCATATCCGCCGCCTGCGCGAAAAAATAGAAAAGAGCCCGGAGGAGCCAGCCCATATCAAAACCATATGGGGACGCGGCTATTTATTTGAACCATGAAAACGTCACGGATATTGATATGGACAGTGATTACGTTTATTGTACTTGCCGCGGGCGCCTATGTCCTGCTTTTTGGTTTGCAGGATAATGCGATCGATGTTACGGCGCTGAACGATGCGGTTAAAACTGCGGAAGAGAATATGGACGGTGACGTCAGCGAAGCGTTATCCCAAACCGCCTATGGATTCGCCTTTGCTGTGCTTGACGAAGAAGGATGGTGCGTTTTTAGAAACGATGATCGGGCGGCGACGACGGCATATGATGCGATTCAATCGGGTGGTTCGGTGATTAGCTTTGACGGCGGGACCTTTCTATTAACCTCAAATTTAAAAAACAATATGCGCGATATTCGAAAAACAGCGTATGGTTATATCGTTGGTATTCTGTTGCTGGCTTGGTTGGGCTGTACGGGGTATCTTATATATCTAAACCAGAAAATCATTTGGCCGTTTGATGAGATGCGCAGGTTTGCGCGGAATATAGCCGGAGGGAATCTGGACGTTCCGCTCCGGATGGACAAAAGCAATCTGTTTGGCGCGTTTACCGAGAGCTTTGATCTGATGCGGGCGGCGTTGAAACAGGCTCGGGAGAGCGAGCGAGCCGCTACGAACAGCAAGAAGGAACTGGTAGCGTGCTTAAGCCACGATATCAAAACACCGCTGGCATCCATAAAGGCGCTAACCGAACTGCTGGAAGTGACCGTTCAGGACGAAAACCAGCGAAAGAAGCTTGAGACCATTGACCAGAAAACGGAGCAGATCAGCCTGTTGACAAACAATCTGTTTAGCGCGACCATGGAAGAACTCAATGAGCTGATCGTCACTGTTTCCGAACAGCAGAGCCTTGTACTGATTCCGATGCTGCGTACGGCCGATTATCAAAATAGAATTGAAAGCTGTGCGGTGGCCGAAGCGATGATTGACTGTGATTTGATGCGCACCCAGCAGGTCTTTGATAATATTTTTGGGAATGCCTATAAATATGCCGGGACGGCGATTGATGTTTCGTCATTGGTTTCAAACGGTTTCTTGCATCTGACGATTCTGGACAGCGGCGGAGGGGCACCCGAAAGCGAGCTGCCGCTGATGACGCAGAAATTCTATCGCGGAGAAAATGCGGCTGGGAAAAGCGGTTCAGGGCTCGGCCTTTATATGTGCGACTATTTCATGAAAGAGATGGGCGGGCATTTAAAAGTGGCAAATCAGTCGGGCGGGTTCGCCGTGATCCTGAGCTTTAAACTTAGCTGATAATATAACTGCAAAAGCCTTCACACAGAGGGCTTTTTTTAAGACTTTTTTAAGGAATTAATAAAGACTGTTAAGGGTGCCGGCCGATATAATGAGGGCATCAACATAAACGAGGATGTATAGATGGAAACAGTATTAAAAACAAATAAGCTTTGCAAAACCTTCTCAAACGAAGGACTCCAGCAGCACGTGCTAAAAAATCTGGATGTCGAACTATATAAAGGTGATTTTACCGTCATCATGGGCAGCTCGGGTGCGGGGAAAACCACCCTGCTGTATGCGCTCTCCGGTATGGATAAACCGACGCTGGGAGAAATATGGTTCAAGGGCGAGAAAATATCCGGCTATTCCAGTGACCGCCTAGCTGTTTTTCGCAGAGCAAACTGCGGATTTGTTTTTCAACAGATTTATCTGATCGACAAGATGAGCGTGATGGATAACGTGCTAATCAGCGGTCTTCTAACCGGGCAGAACAGGACGACGGTAATACAGAATGCAGAGCGGCTTTTTACACAGGTGAATATTGATGCTGCGGCGCAAAGGAAGTTCCCTTCACAACTCTCGGGCGGAGAACAGCAGCGGGCGGCGGTTGTCCGAGGACTGATTAATCAGCCCGAAATTCTGTTTGCGGATGAACCCACGGGGGCGCTCAACTCCAATAACTCCTCCGCCGTGCTGGATGTTCTTTCGGCGTTTAACCAGGCGGGCCAGACGATCGTCATGGTGACACACGATATAAAATCGGCGCTTCGCGGCAATCGGATTATCTATCTGAATGACGGCGTGGTCTGCGGGGAGTGCCGCCTTAGCAGGTATGCCGAAGAGGATTCAGAACGCCGGGGGAAACTGGAAGCGTTTTTGGAAGACTTAAGGTGGTAGAGATGAAAAAATACTGGGTTTTGCTTATATGCAACTTTCGGAAGAATCGGCTGCAGTTTTTCTCTTTTACCGCAATTATTATTCTCTCCGCGTTGTTTCTAAATCTCGGGTTATCGATTGCCCTAAACTTCGGCAAGGTCTATCTCCAAAAATGGGCGGCGCACAAGATGGCAGATTCGTCGTTTGTTGTCTATGATATGGATTATTCAAAGGAAGCGGTCGATGAGATCGGCGACTATCCGGAGGTGGCGGATATTGAGGTTCGCGACTGCAGCTATCTCTACGGCGAATTTTCGGTCGGCGATGATGTTCGGGTGGCGATGCCTATGGTTGTCTACAACCGGGATGATAGGCACGCTATGAACAACTACCTTCTGGTGGAAAGCATGCCGTCAGATGCCAATAATGCGGCCTATGTGTCTTATTGGTTCAAAACAGATAAAGGATGCCGCTTGGGCGACACGCTGGTTTATCGGACAGCCTCAGCCACTTATGAATTTACGATCGCGGGGTTTGTTGAAGATTTGCAGTACGGCAACAACAACTGCGGCGGCATCGCAATCCATATGTCCCAAAAGTGCTATGAGGCTTTTGCCAAGTCGGCAGAGCCGGGACTGTCTGCCAAAGCCATCAATATTCGAACCGCTGAGTTTGACCAGGGGGAAGCGGTTTATCAAAAAGCGCTTCAGCGGATGTCTGGGGACTGGAGCTTTGCGTATCAGTATAACAGCAGTCATTATGAGTGGAATGAAAGTGCGCGCACGCT
>CALMFG010000132.1 GCA_937863465.1 uncultured Clostridia bacterium | reverse complement strand
GCTTGAGACCAGCTGGCGCGCGTACCATTTGTTATCGGCCGGAATGATGTACCACGGCGATGTCTCGCTGGCCGTATGGTTGATGGCGTCCTCATATGCCGCCTGATATTCGTCCCAATATTTTCGCTCCTTGATATCCGCCGCCGAGAACTTCCAGTTCTTCGCCGGGTCGTCGATGCGTGACAGAATGCGCTTTTTCTGCTCGTCCTTGGAGACGTTCAGGAAAAACTTTAAAGTCACCTGACCGTTTCGCGCCATATAGGCCTCAAACGCCTTGATATCGTTAAAGCGGTTCTGCCAGATGTTTTCGTCTATCAGCGCATCGGGCAGCTGGCGGTCCTTGATGAGGTTATGCACGCGCACGACCAGAACGTCCTCGTAATACGAGCGGTTGAAGATGCCCACGCGTCCGCGTTCGGGCACCGCCTTGTGCGTCCGCCACAGATAATCATGATCCAGTTCCTCGGTGGATGGCAGCTTAAAGCTGTAGACCTGCGTGCCTTGCGGATTAAGACCGCTGGTGACACTGCGAATCATCCCGTCCTTGCCCGCGGCGTCCATGGCCTGAAACACCAAAAGCAGCGAATACTCGTTCTGGGCGTACATCTTGGCCTGCAGTTCGGTCAGTTTTTCAATGTTGGCCTTCACCGCCGCTTTGTTGGTGACCTTGTCGCGGTCTTCTTTGGGCGCATTGGTGGGCATATTTTTCAGCGAAATCGCTTGGGTTCCGTCAATCATCATCATCCGCGTTACGTCTCCTTATTTTACGGCTTACTGTGAATCGATTATACCCTAAAACCCGATGCTTTACAATTTAAGGCCGCCAGAAATTCATTTTCCCAAAATGAAAAATCGACCGCTGGAAATTGACTTTTGACCCCGCTTCATATATATTGAAAGTTAACGACATTAACGGATAAGGATATTTTTTAAACGATGGATTACACGACGATTGAAAAGAAATGGCAGAAAAAATGGGCCGATACCCGCCTGTATTCTTTTGACAAAAATAGCGCCAAGGAAAAGAAATATATCATGGAGATGTTCTCCTATCCTTCGGGCGCCAACCTGCATGTGGGACACTGGTACAATTACGGACTATCGGACACCTTCGCCCGCTACTCCAGAATGAAGGGTTTCAACGTTTTCCACCCGATGGGCTTTGACGCGTTTGGTCTTCCGGCCGAAAACTACGCCATCAAAACCGGCATTCACCCGCAGGACTCCACCTTGAAAAATATCGAGACCATGGAAAAACAGCTGAAAGCGATGGGCGCCACCTTCGACTGGGATTACGAGATTAAGACCTGTCTGCCCGAATACTACCGCTGGACGCAATGGCTGTTCTTAAAGATGTACGACAAGGGGCTCGCCTACCGTAAGGAAGCGCCGGTCAACTGGTGCAGCCACTGCAACACCGTTCTTGCCAACGAGCAGGTGGTGGACGGCGAATGTGAACGCTGCCACACCGTGGTTCAACGCAAATACTTAACCCAATGGTTTTTGAAAATCACCGAATACGCCGAAGAGCTTTTGACCGACCTCGACAAAATCGACTGGCCCAACAAGACCAAGATGATGCAGAGAAACTGGATCGGTAAATCGGTGGGCGGCGAAGTCACCTTCAAGGTGGACGGCGGCGAAGACTTTAATGTGTTCACCACGCGTGCCGATACGCTGTACGGCTGTACCTATATGGTCTTTGCACCCGAACACCCCATGGTCAAATCCTTCGTCACCGACGAATATAGAAGCGCGGTCGAAGCCTACATCAACGAGGCCGCCAAGGCCACCGAGATTGACCGGCTTTCCACCACGCGTGAGAAGACCGGTGTGTTTACCGGCGCGTATGCCGTCAACCCGGTCAACGGACGCAAAGTCCCCATCTGGATTGCCGACTATGTGCTGTACACCTACGGCACCGGCGCGGTCATGGGCGTACCCGCACATGACGAGCGCGACTACGACTTTGCCAAAAAGTTCGATCTGCCGATTGAGCGCGTCATTAAAGCCAAGGGCGATGAAGACGACAGCCTGCCTTTCGTGGAATACGGTGTTTTGATCGATTCCGGGGAGTTCTCTGGTTTGTCTGTGGAAGACGGCAAGAAAGGCATCCTAACCAAGCTTAAAAGTGCGGGCGTGGGCGACTTTAAAGTCAACTACCGTTTGCGCGACTGGCTCATCAGCCGTCAGCGCTACTGGGGCACCCCCATCCCCATCATCCACTGCGCAGATTGCGGCACCGTACCCGTCCCCGAAAAGGACCTGCCCGTGCTCCTGCCCTACGACGTGGAATTCACACCCGACGGCACATCGCCGCTGGCCAAAAGCGAAAGCTTCATGAACGTCCCCTGCCCCAAGTGCGGGAAGATGGGCAAACGTGAAGCCGACACCATGGACACCTTCCTGTGCTCCAGCTGGTATTTCTTAAGATACATCGACGCGCATAACGACAAGGCGCCTTTTGATAAAGAATTAGTGGACAAGATGATGCCGGTGGACTGCTACGTGGGCGGCGCCGAGCACGCGGTCATGCACCTGCTGTACGCGCGTTTCTTCGTCAAGGCCTTACGCGATATGGGCATCCTGGATTTTGACGAACCCTTTATGCGTCTCGTGCATCAGGGCACCATCTTAGGCCCGGACGGCGAGCGCATGAGCAAATCTCGCGGCAACGTCATCAGCCCGGATACCTATATTGAAAAATACGGCTCGGACGTTTTCCGCATGTACCTGGCCTTCGGTTTTTCCTACATCGACGGCGGCCCCTGGAACGACGACGGCATCAAGGCCGTACACAAATTCCTCGACCGCGTCGAGCGTCTGGTGGAAAAGGTTATCGCCAGCGACAGCCCGGTCAGCACCGTCGGGCCTGCCGAAAAGGAGATTGAATACGCGCTGAACTACGCGATTGACAAGATTGATCACGACCTTGCGAACTTCCAGTTCAACACGGGCGTGGCGCGTCTGATGGAGCTGGTCAACGCCATGTATAAATACACCGACGGGGATTTCAACAAAGGCTTTATTCTGGACGTCACCAAAACCCTTGTTTTGCTGCTGGCGCCGTTTGCGCCGCACACGGCCGAAGAGCTTTGGGAGCGTCTGGGTAAGCCCTACTCAATCTTCAACCAGTCCTTCCCGGTCTGTGATGCAAGCGCACTCATTAAGGACAGCGTGGAGCTGGTCTTGCAGGTCAACGGAAAAATCAAAACCAAATTCAGCGTAGCCGCCGGTTCGGACAGTGCGGCCGTCGAAGCGCTGGTTCGGGGCGATGCCGAGCTCTCCAAATTCTTTGAGGGCATGACGGTTCGAAAGTTCATCGTCGTACCGGACAAGCTGGTCAATGTCGTCGTCGGATAGGACGTTCTATAACACCTTTTCCACCGAAAAGGCTGAGTTTTACATTGCGGGCAACGGCCGTGCGGTAACCCACATCGGTTTCGCGCGGGAATTCTACCCCATGGAATGGATTAAAGATGAAAACGCTTTCGGGTCCGAAATCTCGGATTTGACTGCGTTTTTTCGTGGCGAAAAAAAGGCGCTGGATATCCCGTATGTGCTTTCGGGCACCGATTTTCAAAAACTGGTCTGGCGCACCATCGCCGAGATTCCCTACGGCGAAACGCGCAGTTACCAGGAAGTCGCCATGATGGCCGGACACCCGGGCGCTCAGCGCGCGGTGGGCAACGTCTGCAACAAGAACCGCCTGCTGCTTTTGGTTCCCTGTCACCGCGTGGTTGCCGCGCATGGTCTCGGCGGCTACGGCGGCAATCTGGAAGCCAAAAAGTGGCTTTTAAATAACGAAAAAAAGAAAAGTTGAGGTTAATATTATGAGAGTCCTATTTGAATCTGCATTCGATATCGCATATCTTGTCACTATCATCACCGTCGGGTTTATCCTGACGAGTAAAGGCCAGACCAAGGTCTTGAAGAACTATGGCATTATGGCGCTGGTCTTAGGCTTTGGCGACGCGTTCCATCTGGTGCCGCGCGTCTTTGCGCTGGTCACCGACCGCTTCGACGACCCCTCGGTCATCGCGGCGCTGGGCATCGGCAAACTGGTCACATCGGTCACCATGACCGTGTTCTATGTTCTGTTGTTCTTTGTGTGGCGGCAGATTTTTGGCAAGAAAGCCACAGCCCTCACCTGGGTGGCGCTGGCGCTGGCGGCTGTCCGCATCGCGCTGTGTCTGTTCCCGCAGAACGCCTGGGTCTCGGCCAATCCCCCGCTTTCCTGGGGCATCTATCGCAACATCCCCTTTGCGCTGCTGGGCATTCTGGTCATCGCCGCGTTTTACAGCCAAAGAAAAGACCCCGCCTATCCGCCATACCGGCACATGGGTCTGGCCATTATCCTGTCCTTCGGGTTCTACATCCCGGTCGTGCTGTTCGCGGATACCATCCCTGCGCTGGGCATGCTGATGATTCCCAAAACCGTCGCCTACGTCTGGATTGTGTGGATGGGCTATATGGTCTACAAGCAAAACAAAAAAGCGTTATAATCACGACACAAAAAAAGGGCAGGATATCCTGCCCTATTTTTATACTTGAATGTTATCGGTTTGCGCCGATGAAGAACAGCGCCACCGTGCCTACCCCTGTGTGTGAGCCGATGACCGGCCCGATGTAGTTGATGGTCAGGCTGTTGATGCCCGGGAAGCGTTCTTTGACCAGCCCTGCCACATATTCAGCGTCTTCGATGCAGAACGAATGGCTGATGAAGATATCCTGTCCGTCGGGATTAACCACCTTGTCGGCCATTTTCTCCACCCGAAGGTTTAATGCTTTCTTTCTGCCCCGCACTTTTTCTCTCGGAATCAGATGTC
>CALMFG010000131.1 GCA_937863465.1 uncultured Clostridia bacterium | reverse complement strand
GGCTGTCATGCTGATATAGGTCCCCATGGATGTCTCTATTGTTTTATCATAGTTCGCAATATTGAGAACCATATCACCATCCAGAGAATCAAAGCCATCGCCCTTGTGGGATTGGCCCTGCAGTCGGTGTAAGCCTAAAATAAAAAGAACACGCACCACATTATTGCAGCGCGCGTTCTTAGGTGCAGGCCTTGCCTGCTGGTGGAGAATACCGGATTCGAACCGGTGACCTCTTGACTGCCAGTCAAGCACTCTAGCCAACTGAGCTAATCCCCCACGGGGTCACTTTTGATATTATACATACGTTTTCCCCTGCGGTCAAGCCTTTACTTATGTAAAAAAACCAGCTAATTTACTTGCCGCTTTGCGCCATCAAGCGTCCGTTTCGGATATACAGCATGGCGTCTGCGCTCACCATCAGAAAGTTCAGCGCGTACAGCCAGATGACCCAATCCATGTGTCCAAAAACCTTGTTCAGTATTCCGAACACATAGCCGACCAGAATGACCAAAAGAAAACCGATGCTTTTGCCCTGGTTGGTCTTGCTGGTGTAGGATTTATAGATGGATACCGGCCAGGCCAGACCGAAGCAGATCAGCATCCCCGCTTCTAAAATGCTCAAAATGATTTCTCCTAAACAAAAAAAGTCAGGGTGAGAAGAGTCTTCGCACCCTGACCTATTATAGAAGCTTTAATATGCGATGGCAAGCGGCAAAAGATAGCCGTAGCCTTCGGCTTGCATCTCGTCCTTCGGGATAAACCGCAAGGACGCCGAGTTGATGCAGTAGCGTTTCCCGCCGCGGTTCTTCGGGCCGTCGTCAAACACGTGCCCTAAGTGACTGTTGCCCACGCGGCTTCGCACCTCAATCCGAATCATGTTGTAACTGGTGTCTTCGGCATAGTTGACCACATCCGGACTGATGGGCTTCACAAAGCTGGGCCAGCCGCACCCCGAATCGTACTTATCGCCTGAGGCAAACAACGGCTCGCCGGTCACCACGTCCACGTAGATGCCCGCGTCATGATTGTCAAAAAATTCGTTTCCGAACGACGCTTCGGTGTACGCGTCCTGCGTCACCTTGTACTGCGTATCGGTCAGCATCGCCTTAATCTCGTCCGCGCTCGGCTTTGGGTAATCGGCCGGGTCGATAAACACCACGCCGTCCTCATAGCTGGAACCGCCGAGATCAATCGTCTCAATCGGGTCATTTAGGTGGCTGAAATTGATGTGGCAGTATCCGTTCGGATTCTTCTTTAGGTAATCCTGATGGTAGCCTTCCGCCTCATAGAAGTTGGAAAGAGGCGCCACCTCCACCGCAAACGGCTGGTCATAGTTTTTCTGCTCATAGTCCCGCACCGCCTCAATGACCCTTAGGTCGCTGTCGCTTACATAATAGATGCCGGTTCGGTACTGGATGCCGTGGTCGTTGCCCTGCTGATTGACCGAAATCGGGTCGATGATGCGAAAATAATAGATCAGCAGCGTCTCAAGGCTTACCGCCTTGGGGTCGTACTGGATATGTACGGTTTCCGCGTGCCCCGAGCCCGCAATCACGTCCTGATAGGACGGGTCGGTCACCGAAGCATCACCATTGGCATAGCCCGACACCACATCATACACGCCGGGGATTCGCGAGAAGTATTCCTCCACGCCCCAAAAGCATCCGCCGGCCAGATAGATATCCCGCGCGTTGCTCATATCAATCACCGCCTGTTCACTATTCGTGTTCGTTTCCAAATTCGCCTGTTTGGGAGTACACGCCGCCAGCAAAACCATCGCCGCTAAAAACATCATCGCCGTCAAGGCAAACTGTTTCATCGTCGTTTCCTCCTGATATTCATTTTTTCGTCTATCCTCTACTGAATCCCCGCCATGGTGGTGTTGATATAGTCGTTGTCGTTGTGCCCGATGACCGTGCCCATCAGGTTTCCTTGGGAATCAAAGTAGTAGGATGTCGGGAAAGCCTGAATGCCCAGGCTGTACATCATGTCGCCGTCTCTGTCAAACAGCACCTGTACATTCGGGTATTCATCGGCCAGCCCCGCCAGCCAGTGTTTAAATTCATCCTCGGATTTTTCGCCGAATACGCCCGGCGCCACGATAGTGATCACCTTAAAGTCCCGCTGTTCGGCAAAGAGCGCATCCAGATCGCCCAGGCCCGCCAGGCAGGTGGGGCACCAGGATGCCCAGGCTTTTAGGTACACCGGCTTGCCGTCCGCAAAAATATCCACCGCGTTGCCGTCATAATCATACAGCATAATTGTATCTTCCTTCGCCTCATTGGTCTGGGTATCCGCCGCCGCAGTCGGCTCAGCCGTGCTGGACGCCGTTTCGACTGGCGCGCAGGCCGCAAGGCCCATCGTTAAAATCAATGCAATTCCCGTTAAAGCGATTAGCTTCTTTTTCATATCCTTTTTCTCCTCATTTTAAAATCAGTTCATCACTGCCGCCGTCAGCACATTCAGCTTTCCGGTCAGCAGCAGTATTCCCATAATGATGATGATAATTCCGCCGATGATTTTCAGCGCCGGCATAAACCGGTTCAGCTTCTTGATGCGGGTCAAGAGAACGTTGGCGAACACCGCGATGATTAAGAACGGCAGCGCCAGCCCCAGCGTATACAGCGCCATCAGCGCCCCGCCGTACAGCGGTGTGCCCGACGCCGCAATGGTCAGCACCGCACCTAAGATTGGCCCGATGCAGGGCGTCCACCCAAAGCTGAACGCCAGGCCCAGCAGAAATGCGCCCAAATAATCGCCCGTTTTGGCACGTTTTAAATCCAATCTGGCTTCCCTTTGCAAAAACGGAATCTTGATGAGCCCGGTCTGCAAAACGCCGAGAATGATGACCAGAATGCCCATGACCACTAAAAACTTGCGGTTTAGGAACAGCGAACCAAAGAATCCGGCGCCGAAGCCCATGGCGATAAACGTGGCTGATATCCCTAAGATAAACAGCAGGGTCTTCACCACCAGCGATGCGTCATAGCGCTTGTTGCCGTCTTCGTCCTCAACAATGCGGTTGCCTGCCAGTGTGGAAAAATAGACGGGTATCAGGGGCAGGATGCACGGCGAAAGGAATGATATCACTCCCGCCAAAAATACGGTGATGACCGTCACCTGATTGCCCAAAAGCGCTTCCAAACCTGTCATAAAGCTTTCCTCCCACTGTCTTGTGTTCCTAAAGATACAGGGTTTATTGGAATAAACCATGGCGAAATCATGAAGAACATCAAAACAAATATGTCATTTCAGTTAAATTTGTTAGTTTTGACTAACTTAAGAAGTATTTTATTATATCCGCTCACCTTTTTCGAGCAGAACCGCTCTTAACGGCGCCGCTTCGGCATCGGGGATGCTGACGGGCAAAGCCACCAGAATATACTCCCCTTCGGGCGCATTTTTCAGCCGCAACCCCTCGATGATGGGGATATCCGCGCCGAGTAAGGTGCGGTGCGTGGCGTAATCGTTCTGCGCGCGCTCAATGCCGAGACCGTCGATGCCCACGCCGTTGATGCCGAGCTCGGCGAGGTAAGCCGCGCCCGTGCGCTCGAGATAGATGAACTCAAAATCGAAGCTATCCGAGAACGAGTTTTTGGTCTTTAAGAGAACAAACTCGCCTTTTTGGATGCCTTTGTCCTTAAGGTCCTCTTTGGTGATGCCACCCAGCACCTCAGTGACGTCTACGACACGGCAGGGCGAAATCATCTTCTCAATCGGGAGGTCCTTCATCGTTTTTCCGTCTGCAATCATATGCAGCGGCGCGTCCATATGCGTTCCGGTGTGCAGGTTCATATGAATCTCGGATTCATAGACCCCATTCTTTTCATGCGTGGCCGCGGCCGTCAGTCTGGGTTTCTTTTCGGGTTTGTTCTTGTAAACCTGCATCGCCTCGGTAATCGGCATCGAAATATCAATCATGATTATATCTCCCCGGTCTGGCTGACCCACCAGCGTCTTCCGTCCTTGCGCAAAAGTTCATCCGCCGCCTTCGGCCCCCAGCTTCCCGGCGCGTAGTTCGGGAAATCCGGCTTCTGCTTGTCCCACTCGGCCTTAATTCGGTCGGCAAAAATCCAGGACGCCTCCACCTCTTCCCAGCGCGTAAACAGCGTGGCGTCCCCACGCATTACGTCGTGCAGCAGCCGTTCGTACGCTTCGGGCGAGTTGACGCCGGTCTGGCAGTTCTGGCAGAAGTCCATGCCCACCGGCACCACCTGATTCAGCGCCCCCGGGCTCTTGGCGCAGAAGCGCACCACCATGCCCTCCTCGGGCTGAATCTTGATGACCAAGAGGTTGGGCTTTAAGGTCTGGTCGGGGAAGTAATGGCTGTAGGGCGTTTCTTTCAGCTCAATCACCACCTCGGTGGTCTTCTCCTTCAGCGCCTTGCCCGTGCGGATATAGATGGGCACACCCTGCCAGCGGCCGGTATTTAAGTACATCTTGGTCGCCACAAAGGTTTCCACGTCGCTTTCAGCGTCTACCTTCTCCTGATCGCGGTAGGCGGCAATGGTTTTGCCGTTTATCTCTCCCGCCCCGTATTGCCCCCGCACGGTCTCAATGCTGTCCAGCCGGTCGTTTAAACTCCGAAGGACTTTGAGTTTCTCGATACGGATATCATCCTCCGAAAGGCTTCTCGGGGGCTCCATCACCGTGAGGCTGAGGAGCTGTAAAAGATGATTTTGCAACATATCTCGCAGCGCGCCCGAATGCTCATAGTATCCACCGCGTGAACCCACACCGATGTCCTCGGACGACGTAATCTGGATGTTGTCGATATAGTTCTTATTCCATATCGGCTCGAAGATGGCGTTGGCAAACCTTAAGATGATGATGTTTTGAAGCATCTCCTTGCCAAGGTAGTGGTCGATGCGGTAGATGTCCTTTTCGGGAAACACCGCGTTGATTTTTTCGTTTAAATATTCGGCGGTCTTTAGGTCGGCGCCAAACGGTTTTTCAATCACCACGCGCCGAAAACCGCTGTCGTGCGCCTGCATGCCGTGCTCGCCCAGCTTTCCGATGATGACCTCAAACGCCTGCGGCGCCACAGCCAGATAATACATCACGTCGGCATCCTCGCCGATGATTTCTTTTAATTTGGTATATCCCGCGTCTTCGGAAAAGTCCTGCCGGTGATAGACCGTCTTTTCCGCCAGCGCGCCGAAAAGCTCGGGCTTTAGTTCACCGTAAATGTTGTCCGCGATGCTCTGCGAAATCTCCTGCCTATAGCTTTCGCTGGTCTTTTCCTGTCTTCCGACGGCAATCACATGAAAATCCTCGGGCAGTAAATCCCGCTTCAGCAGATTGTAGAGCGCGGGCATCAGTTTTTTGTGCGTCAAATCGCCGGTCGCGCCGAAGATGACCATCACCGTTCGTCTGTTCTGTTTTTTCATCTCTTCCGTTTTCATGTGGTCACTTTTCCTTTTATGGTTAAAGTATAGTCTTTGCCTGGCCTGATGTCATGTGATTTTGTCACAACCAGATTTGTACAAACCATTAAAAAAAGCCCGCAAAGCGGGCTTGAAAGCTTTTTAATCCACCGTGTAACTGGTGGGCGTAATCGTATCGATATCGATTTTTTGTTTCAGTTCATGAAGCGCCGCGTTGACCGCCGCGTTGATCGCTCCACCCTCCACCGGCTTATCAAACGCAAAATCCTGCGCCAGATACACCGACTTATGCGCGGTGCCTGTGTTATATCCGTCAAAGCCAGCCAAAGTCACGCTGTTGTGCCCGAATTCGGCCAGAAGCTTAATCATAATCAAGGCCGAATTGAAGCGGATTTCCTCGGGCTCAAACTTCAGCGCCTCGGCGTCCAGTGTGTAATCCGCATTTGTCTCCACTCCGCTGACATTGGTGGTGGTGATGATGCGGTTTTTGCCTTCTTCTTTTTTTAAGTAATAAATCATCTGGCCAAAACGCTTGGCGTTGGAAACCATGATGTAGTCGCAGGCATAATCCCGCGAAAAAAAATTGGCCGAGACCACCATCGGATGGCGGTCCTTTATATATTGTTCAATATCCTTGCGATGCGTTTCCAGCGTGGCCCCCGGACAGATGATCAGCACGTCCCTTCCTTCAAGGTCCTTTTTCAGCCGATGATAGCCGTCTTCGGCCGAAGAATTTTTCAGCAGATACGCGTCATACAACTCTTCAATCAGGGTTTTGTTGTACAGCGTCTTGGTGTCTTTCGGTATCTCGGAAAGAATGTCGTTGATTGCCTTGACGGGCAGGGTGTTCTTGCCCACGAGAAAGCTGACGTATTTCGGGTGGCACTGGTTGGCCGCCGAAATGAATTTATCGAACGAATATCCCCAATCGTATTTCTTCTTGAGTGCTAAAATTTCCAGATTGATGATCTCCAGGATTTGCGCCAGGTCATAATGCTTGCCGTAATCGTTGTTCAGCGAATAGGCCAGAAGCTCGGTATTGGCGTTGCCCGCGCCCTTGCCCATGCCGTATACCGTGCCGTCCAGAATGATCTCCCGCTGGGTATCCAATTGCAGGAGCTCGGTGGCGTTGGCGTAGGCCAGATTAAAATTGTTGTGCGCGTGGTAGCCGATAGCGATGTCGTCCGTCAGTGTCTCGTCCAGCACATCGAATGTGCCGAGCAGATCCTTCTTCTGCATCAGGCCGTAGGTATCCACGATATACACCGCGTAGGGCGAAAGCGGATTCAGTCGCTCGGCCAGATGCTTCAGCTCCTCGGGCGAATAATCGGTCACCGAGGCGGGCTGAACAAATAGAGTATACCCCTTTTCAATGACCTGACGGCAGTATTCAATGCCTTCGTCCATATCCTGTTTTTTAAAGACCACACGGATGGCGTCCAAAAGCGTATCTTTGGCGGGGCCGATGTTCTCAATCCGGCATTCCCCCAGAATCACCATGCCGGTGAGCAGGGGTTTGTTTTTGGGCGCAATATCAAACACGCGGTTGAAGTCCTCGGTGGTCGGCTGCATGGAGCGGTCGGGGTTAAAGACCGACTGGTCATGCAAAAAGCCCAACTCTAAAATCTCCACGCCGGCTTCGGCCAGGCGCAGGTAGATATTGATGATGCTCATATGGCCAAACTGCCAGTCGTTGACGAAACCGCCGTCCCTAAGTGTGCAGTCCAATACCTGTATCTTCATTCGTCATCTATCCTTTTTTTAAGCCAAACTTTTCAATCTGCTCGGCCGTCACTTTGGCCATGTCTTCACCGCCGTAGTAGGCCTTGTACCACGCCGCGGTCTTCTCAATCGCGGTGCTCAGCGGCCATGTCGGCCGCCACCCCAATTCTTTTGCGGCTTTGCCGGTTTGTAGGCGCAGCAGGCTGGTCTCGTGGTAGGCGCTGACCGCCTTGGTGATTTGCGGCGTTCCGCCCCAGGCGCGGCTGACCGCGTCAATCACCTCACCCACCGGACGGCAGTCGGTTTTTCTGGGGCCAAAGTTATAGGCTCCGGCGAATTTCTGTCCCTCGGTGTACAGCTTTTCGGCCAGCGTGAGGTAACCGCTCAAGGGCTCCAAAACGTGCTGCCACGGCCGCGCCGCTTTGGGTCTTCGAATCTCCAGCGGCTTGTTCTCGTGAAGGGCCGTGATGACGTCGGGAATCAGCCGATACGGCGCCCAATCTCCCCCGCCGATGACGTTGCCCGCACGGGCCGTAGCCGTCGGCGTGATATCTCTTAAAAAGGCATTTCGGAAGGTTTCCACCACCAGTTCGGCGCAGGCCTTGGAACCCGCGTACGGGTCGTCCCCGCCGAGCGTATCGCCTTCCATATATCCCTGTTTCTTCTCTTTGTTTTTGTAAACCTTGTCGGAAGTGACGACCACGCAGGCTTTCACCTTCCCGTTCTGCCGTACCGCTTCCAGAAGGTTAACCGTCCCCATCACATTGGCGCTGTAGGTGCCCGCGGGGTCATTAAACCCGGGGATGACCAGCGGCTGAGCCGCCAGATGCAGCACAATCTCAGGGCTTACGGCGTCCATCGCCTTCCTTAGCGCATCCAAATCCCGCACATCCCCGCGGATATCGGTGACCAGAGACTTTAGGTCCAGCGCCTCAAAAGCCGAAGGGTTCGTGGGGACGCGGTCCGAAAATCCGGTCACATGCGCGCCCATTTGGCTCAGCCAAAAGGACAGCCACGCGCCTTTAAAGCCGGTATGTCCCGTCACAAAGACGGTTTTGCCCTGCCAGAAGGTTGCGTTCATCGATCCTCCCAAAGCTTCCATGGCGCATTGCCTTCCGCCCAGATGCGTTCCAGCTCCTGCCGTTCGCGAAGCGTGTCCATAGGCTGCCAAAAACCCTCGTGCTGGTAGGCCGCCACCTTGCCGTCGGCCACCATCCGGTTCATCGGCTCGCCCTCGAATATATCGTTGTCTCCGTTAAGGTACGAAAATACGCTCTTGTCGGCCACCATGAATCCGCCGTTAATCCAGCTTTCGTCCATGATGTCCTTCTCCTTAAACCGCGTCACGATGCCGCCGCCGTCGATATCCAGCGCGCCGAAGCGGGGTTTTAAGCGTACCGCCGTCACAGTCAGCGCCGCGCGGGATTTTTTGTGCAGTTCGATGGACGCGTTGATGTTGACGTCCGAAACGCCGTCCCCGTAGGTTAAAAGAAATGTGTCGTCCTCGATGAATTTTTCAATCCGCTTCACGCGTCCGCCGGTCATGGTATCCCTGCCGGTTTCAATCAGCGAAACCCGCCAGGGCTCGGACCAGTGCTTGTGCGTATCCATCTTACCGCCTTTGGTATAGTCAATCGTCACATCGGACGAGTAGAGCATGAGGTTGTTGAAATACTCACGGATGATATCCCCTTTATAACCCAGACAGATGATAAAGTCATTGTGCCCGAAGGATGAATAGGTTTTCATGATATGCCAAAGAATCGGCTTGCCGCCGATGGTCACCATCGGTTTGGGGCGAAGCTCAGATTCCTCGCTGATTCTTGTGCCGAGTCCGCCGGCTAAAATCACAACTTTCATGGCATTATCCTTTCTTTCTTTCTATGCCCATCACTTCTTTAAGCTCGGTATCACTCACCGGGGGCGACA
>CALMFG010000130.1 GCA_937863465.1 uncultured Clostridia bacterium | reverse complement strand
TACTCTTTTTATCCTTTGGTTACGTTTTCTATCGGTTTCTGTTAGTCTTAATCATATTAAAAGAATAGCTCTATGGGAAATTATAACTTGTTCTGATCATTCTATCAATTTATTACTTTTTTTTGTTGATCACACATATCCGATGCCATACCCCGTCAAAACTTTGATGATTAATATCGGGCCACTCCTTTACCCTCACAAAGTCTGCTTTTCGGACGATATGCCCGCAAAAAAAACACCTGAGAACAGGTGTTTTTTGCTCATTGTATATGCCTTTCTTCTTTATGATCAGTAAGGCGCATGCGTCCAATTGTCTGCCCGTTTTCTTACTCGCCTTTCATGTCGATGGTTTTGGCTTTGCCATCCAGAACATCCAGGCACAGCTTAATCGAGTCTCCAATTGCTGCGTCGATATCGTCTTCCGCCACGCCCAGCGGCACACAGCCCAGCGATTGATCGATGAATTGCTCGGTGCACTGGAGCGCGGTGAACTTCACTGCATGTAGGCCGCCCTCATGGCCCGCCTTCTTTCGTTCATTCATGATATGGCGTCCGTACAGCGCAAAAACCCAGTCGGGGATGGTCACGATTTTCTTGTCCGGCGTCCCCATATATTTATGCACAATGGTCAGCATCTCTCTCCACGTCATGTTATAGTAGCCAATCGGATAGCAGTTGGCGCCTTTGTTTTTCTCCATGGCACCGGCAATCGCCTGACCCACTTGTTTCACCGTCACCATCGCGGTTCCGCCTTTGGGGTATAGGGTGAATTTCTTCATCGACCGAATATTCTCCACCAAAAAGACCCAAACGGGCTTTCTGCCCGGCTGTGTGCCAAAAATGTAGGGCAGCTCCAGCACGGCGACATCAAAGTTATCGTCCGCAAACGCCAATGCCATGTTCTCCTGGTCGATGCGGCTTCGGATATACGGATGCCATTTCTTGAGTTGTTCTTTGGGGCGGGTTTTATCAAAATAGGAAAAGTAAGACCCGCAGATGACTGCGTGCTTTAAGCCGCTCTCTTTCGACAATTTCAAAAGCCGCGATAACGCGTCGATGTTAAATTTTTTAAACCAGTCATAGATTGGCGGCGGACCTTCCACACGCTCGTCCACGCCGGCCGCAAACACCAGTCCTTCACAGCCTTTTAAGTGCGCTTTCAGTTCCTGGTCGCTCATCTCCATGAAATTTCCGAATTCAATCTCCATTTCCGGCGGAAGCTTTGCGCCCTCCGGAAGCGGCGGCAGGGCAATCGACTTCACCGAATGGCCGCGCCTGATGAGTTCATATGCGGCTTCACTGCCCAAAAGGCCGGTGCCGCCTATCATCAATATCTTCATCGTTTTCTCCTTTTTGGTCGCTTCATTCCACAACCCGGTTTTCTCTATTCGGCCCAAGGCCGTAAAGCCATTTAGGTTTCATCAGCGTAATTCTGATGATCTCTATTCAACTGTGATGCCAGAAATTCTGTTTCCTGACCTAATTATAACACCATTTGAATCTAAATCTATCGCAGCCACGGCTTTTGCCCTCTTTTCATCGAATTTTCCAAATTGTTCATCTTTCTTTCGTCCTTTTCCCAAACGCACCAAAAAAAGCACCCGGCTTATGAACTTAGGCCTCAACGATTAGTTCAGGCGTCCGTTCATCAGCGGATGCTTTAATTTTGATGATACAGGGTTTTTGCCCTTATGAAGCATTAAAGCCGGTTGCTTTTTCCTTTAAACAATCTCTTAATCAGCTTGACGATTTCATACCACAAAACCGCGGCGGCAGCCATACCCGCAGAAAGCAACAGCTGGTTCATCGGGAGCGGCGCCAGCTTTAAGAAGTCCGCCAGCGGCGTGTATAGAATGACGCCCAGCATCAGCAGTGTCCCGAAATTGACAATCCACATCACCCAGTCCTTCGCCAGCCGGAAAACCGACTGGATTGCAAAATCGTGGTCCGAGCTGTTGACCTGAACCAAAAGCAGGTTGGACAGCATGATGATGGTAAGTCCCATCGCGCGCGCCGTTGGCGCATGTTCCGGGTTTCCGTTTAACACCATATAGTAGGTGCCGAAGGACGCCGCAAAAATCACCAGACCCTGTATGACGCTTTTTAGCAGAAGCCGTCCGCTTAAGAGCTTTTCCTTGGGGTCTCTCGGCTGACGCGACATGATGTCTGTCTCGGCCGGCTGACGTTCCAGCACAATCGAACACGTCGGATCAATCAGCAGTTCCAAAAGGACAACATGCAGCGGTAGCAGCATCAGCGCCGCCGGAGCGATGCCCAGCATGGGCGCCAGCAGGGACGCAAACGCAATCGGGATGTGGATGGTGAACACATAACCCACGGCTTTTCGGATGTTATCGTAGATTCTTCGGCCGTCCCGCACCGTCTCCACTATGGTCGTGAAGTTGTCGTCCATCAAAATCAGGTCCGCGGCTTCGCGGGAGACTTCACTGCCGCGTTTGCCCATGGCAATGCCGATATCGGCATATTTCAGCGCGGGTGCGTCGTTCACCCCGTCGCCGGTCATGGCTACGATTTCGCCGTTCTCCTGAAACGCTTTGACGATGCACATCTTATGCTCAGGGATGACCCGAGAGAAGATTGAGACGCGCTGAACCGCTTCCCGAAGTTCCTCGTCCGACATACTGCTCAGCATATCCCCGGTGATGATCTGGTCGCTGTTGTCCATCCCGATTTTTCCCGCGATCGCGGAGGCTGTAATCCCGTTGTCTCCGGTAATCATCACCACGCGGATGCCCGCCTTGCGGCAAACCGCAATATCCCCCTTGACGCTCTCGCGCGGCGGATCCGAAAGCCCAATCAGCCCGCAGAAATCCAGCCGGCAGTCGGTAATCTCTTTGGGCACCGACGCTTCGTTCTCCGGGAAACCGGTAGCCACGGCGATGACGCGCAGACCTTCCTTGGACATCTGAACAATCTTATGCTCCGCCGCTTCTCTGTCTTTATCGGACAGTTTACAGATATGCAGAATACGTTCGGGCGAGCCCTTGGCGGCTATGACGATTCGGTTCTTCCGTAGCCAGATATGCCCCATCATTTTCAGCTCATTGGTAAACGGATATTCGCTGATGAGTTCTCCGCTGAAAAGGTGCTTTTCAGAGATGCCGTGGTCGTCACAGTATGCCAGCATCGCCTTTTCCATCGGGTCATAAGCGTTGGTCTCACAGCCGAGTCCCATGGTTTCAATCAGGGTATGCTCGTCCCCGTTCGGCGACCAGGCTTCCTGAACCGCCATATGGTTCATCGTAATGGTACCCGTCTTGTCCACGCACAGCACCGACACCGACCCCAGCGTTTCCACCGAAGGCAGTTTCCGTACCAGCGAATTTTTCTTGGCCAGCCGCCATGCGCCCATCGAAAGGAAGACGGTCAATATCACCGGGAATTCCTCGGGAATCATGGCCATCGCCAGTGTGATGCCCGAAAGCACACTCTCGGTCAGCCGTTCTCCCAGCGCATGATCGGCCAGATTGAAAAAAGTGACCACGCCGACCAGCGTCAGCAAAACACCCGCAATCACTGCGCTTGCTTTCACAAGCTTTCCCGTCTGCTTTTGCAGCGGCGTCGGTTCATCCGGCGCGGTGGCTACGTCCATACCGATTTTTCCGTATTCGGTCGCGGCGCCAATCTGTTCCACGCAGATTGTGCCGGTGCCTTGCGTCACCAGCGTCCCCGCGTAGCAATAGTCCTTGCGCCAGTAATCGTCCGTTGGTTCGGCGGCGTCGGTGTTCACTTTCCAAACGCCCTCGGCTTCGCCGGTCAGCGAGGATTCATCCACGCAAAGGTCGTTGCACCGTATCACAGTTCCGTCCGCCGGAATCTTGACGCCTTCATGAATCATCATCCAATCCCCGGGCACCAAGTCAGCGCTGGCGATGACGGTCTCACACCCGTCCCGAAGCACCGTGATATGCGGCGCAGATAAATCCTTCAGGGCGTTGAGTGTTTTGTCGGTTTTCCATTCCTGGATGATATCGATGCTGATAATTCCGATGACGAACACGAGCATAATCGCGCCATCTCTCGGTTCTCCCAAAATGAAATAAATGGTTGCGGCCGCAATCAGCAAAAGAAACATCGGTTCGGCAATAATGTGAAGCGCTTTTTTAAAAAAGCCTTCCTTGTCCGAAGATGTCAGTTCATTTTTCCCATACTGCTGCTGCAGGCGTTTGGCCTCGGCCGAGTCGAGTCCGGTTTCTCTGTTTTCCATCAGTTCTCCCTATCGCTTTAAGTTAAGATTTCTCCTGCCGCATCCATAGGATATAAAAAAGCACATCCATGGAACAACTTACTGTCCCACAGATGTGCGCATATGCAATCTGCTGCCGCTCTCGCTGGCGGCCCGGCCCCATTTCTCCGTTTCCCAGAGATATCGCCTGCTCAGTTTGTACTGTTGATCTCGCATCCATTTTCTGAATGTAATGCAGTGCAAAGAGATATGTTCTATTATAAGAATGAATCCCATTTTTGTCAACTTAAAATCAATGCTGTTGACTTCGCTCCAAATACGAAATACGCGATTAAACCCCGCTGACTCATAGGCGCTTTTCCAATCATGTGTCTGACGATGATATCCATTAATCTTCCAGAAAATTATCTAAGCTTAACCACAGCAGTCACTGCCGCCTTCAGCACAGCAACAGGCTCTCACGTGCTCCGAAGCTCTTTCCTCCTCTTTCATGTTCTCCCCAAGCATATGATGGGCCGCATGTCGAATGGCTTTTGCGGGAACGTCATCGTATTCCTGGCCCGCATACACCACTGATCGGCATGATGTGGGTTTACCAATCAGCTCTGAGCATGACTCACAATAGCTTTCGGATATTTTGATATCCAAGATATCCTCAATGGGAACTCCGTTAAATAGCAGTGCATTGGACTCTGCTACCTGATTTTCATCCAGCACCGTTTCTTCAATTTCAATGTGTACACCCTGCGGTTCAAATGTACGGTTCAGCCTCTTCACCTCATTGGTTAAATTTTCGCCGGTATCATAGCATCTGTCACAGGTTTCGTCTTCGACCTTAAGATGTCTCCATTCAATAATCATTGTTCTCATCATCTTTTCTCCTGCTTTGTTAAGATTTCGCTTGCTTTGCCTCTTGCGGGTCCGTGCTTACCTTGATTTTTTTATTGACTGGCGGGGAACCAATTGGTCGTTCTATTTGATATTTTGACCAGCGTCAGCATGATCGGTACTTCAACCAGCACGCCGACAATGGTGGCCAGCGCCGCCGGAGACTGCAAACCAAAAACCGAGATGGCCACAGCAACCGCCAGCTCAAAAAAGTTGCTTGCGCCAATCATTCCGGCAGGCGATGCGATGTCATGCGGCAGTTTCCACTTTTTCGCCCACAAATAGGCGATAAAGAAAATCAGAAAAGTCTGCAGGGACAGGGGAACCGCAATCAGCAGGATATCGAAGGGCTGTTCCACGATGGTTCTGCCCTGAAACGAGAAGATGATGATGAGCGTGAGCAAAAGCCCGATGACCGTGATGTTATTGAATTTCGGGATAAACTGCTTTTCAAAAAAAGCCAGTCCTTTCCGCTTGGTGATGAGAACCCGTGAAAGCCAGCCTGCCGACAGCGGTATGACGACGAACAAAATGACCGACAGGAACAGCGTGCCCCAGGGTACGCCGACGCCGGCCACCGAGATGCCGCCCAGAATGAAAAGAAGCCCGACAATCGGCACAAAAGCCAGAAGAATGATTAAATCATTGGTGGCCACCTGAACCAGCGTATACGCCGGATTCCCCTTGGTCAGGTGGCTCCAGACAAAGACCATGGCCGTGCACGGCGCCGCCCCCAGTAGTATTGCGCCGGCCAGATAATCTTTGGCTAACGCCTCCGGTATCGCCTTTTTGAATATGATGAAAAAGAACAAATACGCAATCGCAAACATGGTAAACGGTTTGATGAGCCAGTTCGTCACCCACGTGATGACCAGTCCTTTCGGATTCTTCCCGACATACATGATGCTGGCAAAATCAACCTTTAACATCATGGGGTAAATCATCAGCCAGATCAGAATGGCGACTGGGATGGAGACGTTATAGTATTCAAACTGTCCCAAGAACTTTGGAACCTGCGGCAGCCAAATGCTCAGTGCCACGCCGATGCCCATGCAGAGGATGACCCACAACGACAGATATTTCTCGAAAAAGCCAATACCCGACTTTTTATCTTTTTCCATTTTACTTTTCTCCTTATATGTTTGCCGGTAAATACCGTACTTAAAAACTCCGTTTGCGGAAAACTTGTGCCCTTATGCGGCTTTGTGGAACCGTCCCATGCGCTTTTATTGGTTTATTCAGCGCACACCGAACAGCTTGGCGCGCGGCCTTCCTGACTGTCCTTAAGAATCTCATCCAAAACCGCTTTGGCGTTCTCAATGCCGCCTTTGGAGAGCTTGTACATCGTGTACTTGCCTTCCCGTCTGGCTTCGACCAACCCGCTTTCGACAAGAACTTTCATATGATGGGACAGGGTTGGCTGTGTAATCGTCAGATTATCCAGAAGGACGCACGAGCAGGTTTCTCCCGCCTTGATCAAATCAATAATCTTCAATCTGCCTTCATCGCAGAAAGCCCGGAATATGAGTGCATGATGTGCATATTCATCCATATTAAACTCCTTTATATCGCATCGAATTCTATCTATATGTTATCATATAATTCGGGCTGGTTGTTGTCAAGGGTCCATATATAATCCTTTTAAATCACTGCGTTCACTAAAAAACACGCCTTACGTTTCCCTGCGCTGTATTGTGGTTCATATCACTATGCGCTTTTTTTGAAACTGCGATTTCGCGAACTAAAAAAAAAGAGCGCGCCATTCAGTGCACTCTTCCATATAATTGTCTTAACTTTTTCCTAATCCCGAAAAACGATGGCGCCTTCTTCCATGCTGTCGATAATCGCGAGACTCTTCACGTTATATCCGGCATCGCGGAGCTGATCGCCGCCGCCCTGGAAGCCTTTCTCGATGACCACGCCGATTCCCACCACTTCGGCGCCGGCCTGACCGCTGATGTCCAAAAGCCCCTGCTGGGCCTTGCCTGTTGCGAGGATATCGTCAACAATCAGTATTCGGTCATCCGCGGACAGATGGCGTTTTTCCAGAATGACCGTGTAATCCCTTCCGCGCGTGAAGCTGGTTACCGTGGTTTTATAGACTTCACCGTCGATATTTTTGCTCTCCGATTTTTTGGCAAAAACCACAGGCACGTCCAGATGCAGTGCAGTGAGGCAGGCCACCGCAATGCCGCTGGCCTCAATCGTGATGACTTTGGTGATGTGCTCGCCTTCGAACAAAGTCTTAAATTCTTTGCCGATTTCATTCATCAGCGCAATATCGATTTGATGATTGATAAACCCATCCACTTTGATGATGTTGCCGCTCTTCACTCTCGCATCTGACAATATCCGTTTTTTTAACAGCTCCATGATTGTCTCCATCCGCTCTAAAAAAATATATTTTATCTATCATACCTGCAATTAAAGAATTTTGGAACAGGCAATATCGAAAAAATGCACGAATATCAGAAATAACGATTATATGATCGCTTCTTTCAGGTTCATTCCCAAAATGCGGCCTGTCTTGCACGGAAACAAGCCTGGTCTGCTCTGTCTGCCGCCAGCCCCGGGGTATCCGTTTACAAACCAAACCGTTACTGATAGAATATGCCTATCAGGGTCAAAAAGGGAGATATGAAAGGAAGAATCATCATGAAGATAGAGAATCAGACCAAGATTCGCGGATACGGCATTGAGCTGAATGACGAGAAGCTGACGCGCATTGACCAGATGGTGGAGAGCTATGAAAGGCGCGTCGCCGCACGGCTGGACGAGGACTACGAATTACACACGAGAAAGAGTGACCGCGTAGCCGATAAGGTCGCCGCGTTTGGCGGCAGCTGGATGTTCATCATCATCTTCGCGTCATTTCTCGTCATCTGGATTCTCATTAACATATTGCCTTTTCTCGGCCTGCAATTTGACCCGAAACCGTTTATCCTTTTAAACCTCATCCTCTCCTTCATCGCCGCTTTTCAGGCCCCAATCATCATGATGAGCCAGAACCGTCAGGCCGCACGGGATAAGCATGAGGCGATTATCGATTTTGCCATCAATTACAAAGCCGAGCAGGAAATCGACGATATGCAAAAACACCTGCACCACATGGAAGCGGAGTTAGGCGAAATTAAAGCGCTGTTGCAGAAAAACATGAAGTAACCCAAGAAGAAAAAAGGAGGCGCTCCTCATGCTTTGAAAAGCGCTTCCTTGATGTTTTTTTATTGAATACTTCGAACGCTATTGAACCAGCTTGGCCATCACAACGACCCGCTGGTCTTCTTTTACCCCGCAGGTGGAAAGCGTCAGAACAATATCGTTCGGATGGAAGTTGGTAAAGACGTGCACCATCGATTTTTCGTAGTATGACTCCAAAAACGTCACCCACATATCATCATAAGGGAACTCGGTCTCAATGTAATAATCGTCCGTGGTAGTTTCGAATACCGCAAAGACCTCCCACGTCAGCGGCCCGTTGATGGTATCAAAACGGATGGTTTGATGGTTTCGGAAAAATTCTGCGTCTTCATATTGAACAAGTCCTTTAAACTGACTGCCGTCCCGCATCCTATGCCCGTAGAGAATGATATTCCGCGTCTTGGAAAAATCATTGATATCACAGCGAAAATCCATGAAAATCGCACCGGCACGGTCCTCTTCCCCGTTGAAGTTATGCGTCATATAGTAGTCATTATTGCTGGTCTGAAGCACTGGGTAATCAATCTCGGTATCGTCAATTTTAATATATCCGACAGTATTAAAATTCGCTTCCAAAAAGGGCTTTAAGTAATCGGGGCAGCCCGCTACCTGGGTTTCGGTCGGCGCCGCGGCGGGCGATGCGGTCGGCTCGGCCTGCGTGCCGGATGCGGTTTCCGCTTGTTCACCGGCGTCAGTTTTAGCGAATATATGCGGAACAGCGATGACCGCCCCTGCAACCATCAGAAGAATGAAGCAAGCAAAAACCACGGTCCGGATATCCTTGGGGTTCCAGAACCGCTTTTTCCCGTTTTCGCCCAGCGCGTAATTCTTGACGGTGATGACCTTCTGCTTTTTTTTCATCGCAATGCTGTCCGCTTTTCCCCGTTCTATTTTTAGTTTCTGCCGCCTGAATAGTTAAATCTCCGCGTATTTCTTAAACACCTGCAAAAGCTGCTTTGCCGCCAGCCAGGCTAGAAAAGCCAGTCCGAAGACCGCCCAAAACGGCCATGTTCTGATGAACCAGACGGGCGTAATCAAGTATAGCGCAACGGGTATACCGAGATAAATAATCAGAATCAGGGATGTTTTCATGTTCTTTGTACTCATGAGCAGTGCGTTGGTGAGTGTCTGCATCACGGTGTTGTCGAATTTTGAGAGCAGTGGGAAGGCGTAGACCAACGGGAACAGGACCATTAATCCCAGTACCACCACCGAGGCCCAGGGCAGAATACTGCCGCTGGCCAATAAAAGCCTTAAGAGATAGACATATCCGCCAAAAAGCGCCGCCGCCGCGATAAAAATCAATTCAAGCAATACCGCGTGCTTAAAGTTCGACCTGAACGCGTCAAAATAGGTTTTTATGTTCATGTCCTTGTTCTGAAGCATGTCAAACAAAGATTTGTAAAGCGCTGTCACAGCAGCGCCCGCGGTAAAGACCGGCAGACACAGCAGAACAGTGATGACGTTGAGCATGACCAAACGTCCCAGCCACGACAAAAACCGCACAAGCGGAGAAACGGATAAAGCTTTCACCTGAATAACCTCGCTGTTCAAAAAATTCTATTCTGATAATAATGGTTCTGCGCGTATCCGTCAAGCATCCAAAAACGCGTATTTCCGCCTTCTTGCCCATCCGCTGCAATGCGGATTATTGCCGTACTTCCGGCGCGGGATACCCCTGCAATAACCTTTTTCAATAAGAAAGCACCCGACCTTGCTCATCAAAAGCCGGATGCTTATATTAAATATAGAAACTATCGCATTAATCCAGTTGATTCAACTAGAATTTCCGAAGCTTTGCCAGCACATTTTTCATATCCAGCTCGGCCTGCAGTGCTTCAATATCGGTTTTCTCTGTAATCTCAACCAGTTCGGTGCGCGTCAGCTTGGCAAACATGCGAATATCCTTCATGCTAAGCGCTGTGCTGACCACGGTATGATGTCCGCCGCCTGCATACAGCCATGCCGCCGCACCCGTCTTAAAGTCGGGTTTCAGCTTCCACATGATGCGCGCTACCGGCAGATTCGGCATGGGTTTGGGCTGTTTGACCAGCTCAATTTCGGCCGCAACCAGCCGGAACCGATCGCCCATGTCGGTCATGCAGACCGCAACCGCATCGCCCTGAACACCATCGAAGACCAGTCTCGCCGGCGCTTCTTTGCCGCCGATGCCCAAGTCATGGACTTCCACCGTGGGTTTTCCCGCCGCAAATTCGGGGGAAACCTCCAGCATATGCGCGCCGAGAACCAGACCGTCTACGAAATCGTAGGTGTAGTCTTCCATAAATCCAGTGGAACCCTTGCGGTGCTTGGCCATTTCAAACATCACTGCACCGAGTGCCGATGTTTTATAGTCGCCTTCCGCGCCAAAGCCGTAGCCCTTGGCCATCATACGCTGTGTGGCCAGACCGGGCAGCTGTTTTAAGTTGTGCAGGTCCTGGAATGTATCGGTATAGGCGCCAAAACCGCCCTCAACCATAAACCGATCCAGTGCGATTTCGTACTTGGCCTGCTCACGAATGGGCGCCATATGATCGGTTGTCATGGTATACGCCGATTTATACTCGGCAATTTTCGCATCCACTTCGGCGTCAGTCACCTGATTAACCAGTTCGACCAAATCGCCGATGCCGTAGTAGTTGACTTCCCAGCCGAAGCAAATCTGGCTTTCAACACGGTCGCCGTCGGTCACCGCAACTTCACGCATATTGCTGCCGAACATAGCCACTTTCAGGCTCTTTGAGAATGCCAGTGCCTTGGCGACTTCGCCAAAACGGCGAATCTGGCTGATGACATCCGGGTCGGCGTAATATCCCACCACTACTTCACGCGGAACATCCAAACGCGACGCGATAAAACCATATTCACGATCGCCGTGCGCACTCTGATTTAAGTTCATGAAGTCCATGTCGATGGTCCCATACGGGAGCTTTTCGTTCGCCTGCGTATGCAGGTGTAAAAGCGGTTTGGTTAGAATCTGGAGACCTTTAATCCACATTTTCGCGGGCGAAAACGTATGCATCCAGGTGATGACACCGACGCAATCCTCGTCCATGGATGCCTCGCGGCAAACGCTGATAATCTCGTTTGAATTTCTAACCGTGGGTTTCCATTCCACATTGACGACGTCACCTAACTTTTCGTTCAGGTGTGCTGCGACGACAGCGCTGTCTTTTGCCACTTGTTTCAGTGTTTCCTCGCCATAAAGATCCTGACTGCCTGTGATGAAATACAACTTTGCCATTATTTATTCTCCTTTTGTCCGTAATAGGCGTCTTTGCCGTGTTTTCTTAGGTAATGCTTGTCCAGCAGAAAGCTGTCTGCCGGTTTAACGTTGGGGTCCAGCTGTTTGGTCATAATGGCCATCTCGGCACAGTATTCCAGTACCGCGGAGTGGTAGACCGCTTCCTCGCAGGAGCTTCCCCAGGTGAACGGAGCGTGGTTGCGGACCAGGCAACCCGGAATTGCATCCGGGTCGCGTCCCGCAAATGTTTCAATAATAACCATCCCCGTATTTTTCTCATATTCACTCTTGATTTCTTTTTCGGTCAACGCACGCGCACAGGGCACGGGCCCATAAAAGTAATCCGCGTGAGTGGTGCCGTAGGCCGGAAGATCCATGCCGCTTTGCGCAAACGCCGTGGCAAATTTACTATGCGTATGCACGATGCCGCCGATGTTCGGGAACGCTTTATACAGTTCCACGTGCGTCGGTGTGTCGCTGGACGGGTTTAACCTGCCTTCAACGACTTTGCCTTCAAGATCGACCACCACCATATCCGCAAAAGTCATTTTTTCATATTTCACGCCGCTCGGTTTAATGACCACCAGTCCGCTTTCCCTGTCGATAGCGCTAACGTTGCCCCACGTAAAAAGTACGAGTCCCAGACTGACTAAGTCCAGATTGGACTGCAATACTCTTTTTTTCAGATTCTCCAGCATAATTTTCCTCTACTTATGTGACATCTTTGCGTGTTTTGGTATCGTCAGCGCTGCGAACAGAGTTTACGGAGAAACACTTTGCTTTGCAAGTGTGGTTTCCAATCGTTCCGCCGCATCACGCAGCGTGTTTAAGCATAGAATGTATCGACCGCCGCCTGCTCAACCGCAAGGTTGGCCTTATACCGCTCAATAAACCGGGCAAATCCGGCCGTTTCTTCGGGCTTGGGCGCAATCGTGCTGAACTCCGCACCGGCAAACACCTGGTTCGCCAGATAATCCGCCAGCGCTTGGCCATGGCCCTGCTTCATGTATGCCGCCAGAATCGCCATGCCCCAGGGACCGCCTTCGCTGGCCGTCGCCATCACGTTGACCGGCGCATTCAGCGCCGCCGCCATCACCTGCTGGCCGACCACCGGCGTTTTAAAGAATCCGCCGTGCCCCATGATGGAATCCAGTTTGACGTTTTCGCCGAACAGAATGTCCATGCCGATTTTCAGCGACGCGCAGGCCGCATAGAGATGGGCGCGCAGGAAGTTCGGCAGATTGAATTCGGCTTCGGGCAGACGCAGGAACATCGGGCATCCGTTGGTAAACCCGGTCACGTGTTCACCCGAGATATAGTTGTTGGCCATCAGTCCGCCGCAGTCCGGCGCACCTTTCAGTGCCAGCTCATAAATCGTATCGTACAATTTGGGTGTGCTGATATCGGCGCCAAATGCCTTGGCGGCTTCGCCAAACAGCTTGACCCAGGCATCAATATCGCTTAGGAAATTGTTGCAGTGCACCATGGCCACCGGATCCCCCGAAGGTGTCGTGACCATATCGATTTCAGGATATACTTTGGAAAGCATGCGTTCCAACACAATCATGGCAAACACGCTGGTCCCCGCGCTGACGTTTCCGGTGCGCTGGCGGACGCTGTTGGTTGCCACCATACCTGTGCCCGCGTCGCCTTCCGGCGGGCACATGGGGATGCCTGCTTTAAGCGTTCCCGTTGGGTCCAGCATCTTCGCGCCGGCTTCAGATAGAACACCAGCCGATTCTCCTGCCGGCAAAACAGCGGGCAGTATCTCGCTAAGTTTCCATCCAAAACCACGGCTGGCTGCCAGCTGCTCGAACTGCTGAAGCATGCTCTGGTTATAGGTGCCGACGGTATCATCAATCGGAAACATACCCGAAGCATCGCCGATGCCTAAGACCTTTTCTCCAGACAGCTGCCAGTGAATATATCCCGCCAGCGTCGTTAAAAAGCTGATATTGGGGACATGTGCTTCTTTGTTTAAAATCGCCTGATACAGATGCGCAATGCTCCACCGCTGGGGGACATTGAATCCGAATTTCTCTGTCAGTTCTTCGGCCGCCTCGCCGGTGGTCGTGTTCCGCCATGTGCGGAAAGGCGCCAGCAGCGTACCCTGGCTGTCAAACGGCATATATCCGTGCATCATCGCCGATACGCCGAACGAACCCACGGTTTCCAGTTTGACGCCGTAAGTGCTCAAAACCTCTGCGGCCAGTTTGGCGTAGCAATCGCCTAATCCCGCCCAGATGTCATCCAGCGAGTATGTCCAGTAGCCGTTTTCCAGTTTGTTTTCCCATGTATGGCTTCCGGATGCGATGTTCTCCAGCCCTTTGCCAATCAGAACAGCTTTAATGCGCGTTGAACCAAACTCAATGCCGAGTGCGGTTTCTCCTGCTACAATTAACGCTTTTTTCGCCTCTATCAAGGCTTGCGGATTCTGTTCCAAAACTGCTCCTTTCGCGGTCTCCGATAGGGCAGGCGCAGTCTCTCTATCTTGCCTGCTTTTCGTCCCAAAAAAAATCAGGAATTTCGGCCACCGCTTCATTCATGATTTATTGTTATTAGTCCATCATTTGGAGCGCTCCGCAATTCTATTAATCACGGAGCTTCTCCGAATGAAACTTGATGCACAAAGAAAATTGTCGTAAGTTTTACGATTACTTATCCGAACTGCTTCTTCTCAGCCATTTCGGCATCACCATTTTGACGCCGCCCCTCTCCCGAATGGACAGAATGACGCTCTGGAGCAGGATGAAGAAGCACAGCATAAGACCTGTGGTGATACTCTGCCAGTAGGGTTCTCTTAAGCCGGATGCGACCACGATGGTGTTGATGGTTTTCAGAGACAGCGCCCCGAACAGTGTGCCGATGACGTTACCCACGCCGCCGGTCAGCAGTGTTCCGCCGATGATGGAAGAAGCGATGGCCTGCATTTCGGCCGCCGTCGCATTGGATACGTTTCCAGCGCCTGTGTGGAGCAGATACAGATATCCCGCAATGCCCGAAAGTATACCGCAAAGCAGATAGGAGAAGAATTTTGTTCTTTTGATGTTGATACCCAGCATCAAAGCGCTTTGATGATTACCGCCAATCGCATACAGATTGCGTCCGAATCTCGTCCACCGAAGCACCACAAAGATGATAAAGACGATGCCAAGTGCGACGAAGACCCCAGGCTCTATTTTTGCCGGGATGAAGTTTCCGTTCTTTGCATATGAACCGACATTCTGTAAAACGATACGGAAATCTTTCAGTACCAGGAAAGCTTCGTTTCCCGAGGTGCGCGGCACACTGCTGACGATGGTTGTCATGCCTTTGGCAAAGAACATACCCGCCAAACTGATGATGAAGGGCTGAATCTCCAGATATGCGACCAACGCGCCCTGTATCAGACCAAATGCCAGCCCGATTCCCAGCGCAACGGCCATTGAACCGACGACGCTTCCGCCTTTATCATCCAGATAAACCACGCAGACCATCGTGACCAGGGCAATGACGCCGCCCACCGAAAGATCGATGCCGCCAGCAATCATGACGATGGTCAGACCGCAGGAGATAACGATGAGGTATGCATTGTTATTAAACAGATCAAAGAATTGCTGCGGATTCAGGAAACCGCCGCCCCACATCAGCATGGCAAAACCATACATGCCAATAAACGTACATATCGTAATGGTCAGCAGCAGGTTGGTGCTGGATATCGGCTCTCTGCGTTTTTTCGTCTCAATACCGGTAGATTTATTTTTATCTAGTTTACTTGTCATATTAATAATTCTCCGTTACTTTCATCGGTTTTTTTGCTAATTTATCACGCAGCTGCGCCGCATATCTCTTAACAATCGGCGAACCCAGAACAACGATGGCGATGATAACGATCGCTTTATATGCTTTTACATCGGTCGAAGGAACCTGCATCGCATAAAGAGTGATGGTCAGCGCCTGAATAATATAAGCGCCCATCAACGAACCGATTAAGCTGAATTTACCGCCGCCCAGCGAGTTGCCGCCGATGGCGACCGCAAGGATGGCGTCCATTTCAATATCCAGCAGGATTGTCTCATGATTGATGAGTCCAATTCTGCTGACGGCAATGACTCCGGCAATCGCACAGCAGACGCCTAAGAACATGAAGGTCAGCATCTTGATCCAAACCGAGTTGATTCCGTTCAGCCGCGCGGATCTTTCGTTGATACCTACGGACTGGGTATACAGACCAAGGTTCGTGAATCGTAAGATGAGCGCAACGATGATACAGAATACAATAACCACCAAAACGGGTGTGGGAATCGGGATGCCCGGAATGAAGCTGCCCAGGTGACTGATCAGCGGGCTTTCCACCGTCGGTGAAGCGCCGCCGTTAATCCAATAAGCCACAGAGCGGCCGGATGTAAACAGAATCAACGATGCAATCATCGGCTGAATTTTGAATATCGCAACCAATGTGCCGTTAAACATACCAAAGAGTATGGCTACGAGGCAGCAGGCCACGAACGCGCCGATGATCACTCCCGGCGTGATTTGTGTCGAACGCAGGATATTGACGAAAACGCTGCCGGCAATCGCAGCCGCTGCGCCAACGCTGATATCCTGTCCTCTTGCCGCCGCTGTCACCAGGGTCATGCCAATCGCCAGAATAGCGAGCTCGGATGCACCGGTCAGGATGCTGATAATGTTGCCCGAAAGCACTTGATTGCCTTCGTTGTTCGTGATGAGACTGATTGTGAAGAAATTGATGTCTCTGAACAGATTAAAGATGATTAATGCAAGCAGCGCGATGATTGGTACAAGCAATTGCGATCTTGCGATTTTCTTAATTCCGTTAATCATTAGATTTTACCTCCCCCGCGATGGTATGCATGATTTTTGCCTGGGTCATTTCTTCACCTTTTAATTCACCCACGATTTTTCGGTCGCGCATAACAATGAGGCGAGAGCAGGTGCGCAGCATTTCTTCAATTTCAGACGAAATGAAGGTGACGCTGACGCCCTCTTCGGCAAGCTTCAATACAAGCTTCTGAATTTCAACTTTGGTACCCACGTCAATACCACGTGTCGGTTCGTCTAAGATAAGATATTGTGGGTTGGTCAGCAGCCAGCGCGCCAGGATAACCTTCTGCTGGTTGCCGCCGGAAAGGGAACTGATGGGTGTATCGGTCGAAGCCGTTTTGATTCCCAGCAGTTTGATATACTCATCGGCAAAGGCTTCCGCTTCCGCCTTGGAGAACGGTTTGAAAAAGCCTTGCATGACCTGAAGCGCCAGAATGATGTTTTCGCGCACAGACAGATCCGCCACAATACCGTCTTCTTTACGGTCCTCAGGCAGATATCCGATTCCATGCTTCATCGCGTCTCTAGGCTTGGCAATTTTTACTTTTTTTCCATTAATCTTTATCATGCCCGTACTTGGCTTATCTGCGCCAAAGATGGCACGGACACTTTCACTGCGGCCGGAACCAAGCAAACCGGTAAACCCGTTGACTTCTCCCTTATGCACTTCAAAGTTGAATGTATGGGGCGCATAGCTGCTGGACAAGCCTTCTGCCTCATAGACAACCGGCTCAGCGTCTTTTACTCTTTCGGTATCTTTCTTTTCCAGCGCGGAGATATCATCAAGCTCTTTACCCATCATCTTGGAGATGAGCTGAATTCGCGGTAAATCTTTAATCTCATATTCGCCGATAAATTCACCGTTTCTTAAAACTGTGATCTTATCGCATACTTCATAAACCTGTTCCAAGAAGTGCGTGATGAAGATGATGCCAACGCCGCGCGACTTTAAGTCACGCATCAGCGCAAACAGCATTTCAACCTCATGTTCGTCCAAAGACGATGTCGGTTCGTCCAAAATCAGCACTTTACAGTCCATATCCACCGCACGTGCAACCGCCACCATCTGCTGAACCGCTAAAGAACAGGAGCCCAGCTGCTGTGCCGCTCTGGCAGGAATATTGAGTTTTGAAAGAATTTCTGTTGTTTTCTTTTCTATAGTACGCCACTTAACCAACCGGTAATTGCCGCGTCCAATGAACATGTTCTCGGCAACCGATAAGTTGGGGCAGAGAGTGATTTCCTGATAAACCGTACTGATGCCCAAGCTCTGGGCTTCACTCGGTGATTTTATCGAGACTTCTTCACCAGCCAAGCTGATTTGGCCTGAATCCTTCGGATGTACCCCTGTTAAGACCTTAATCAAGGTCGATTTTCCGGCTCCATTCTCACCCATCAGGGCGTGAATCTCGCCTTTGCAGAGAGTAAAATCCACATTTTGCAGAGCACGTACACCCGGGAATGCTTTGCAAATACCCCGCATGGATAAAACGATGTCGTTCTTCATAGATAACTAACCATCCTTTATACTTTTGGAAGTTTTTAAAAACGCGGTGCGTGTATGCGAGAAAATCCCACACACGCCGCACCGCCCATACTTTTGATACAACGTCACTGCCTATTCAGCAGAGAAAAATCTTGCAATTAGTCTCCCAGACCGTAAGTATCGATGTCTTCCTGGGTAATCGTTGTTGCATCAAAGCCTTTTTCTTCAGAAATGACCAGCTTGCTGTCCAGCGTTCCGCCAGCTTCAAGAGTTTTGATCATTTCGTCGATAACAGCCGCCTGGAACGGGCTGCACTGTTGGTCGAAGTTCCAGTTCTGAGCAAGCAGTTCTCTGAGCGCCCATTTGTTGCAGTCGAAGCCCATGATGATAACGTCTCCGCCAACGCCGTGAGTGATACCAGCTTCGTCGAGAGCAGCAACAGCACCTTTAGCCATGTCGTCGTTTTCAGCGTAAATTACGTTGAAAGGAGTTCCAGCGCTAATAACGGTTGCAACGATGTCTTTCGCTTCGTCAGCCTGCCAGTTAGCAGTCTGCTGAACAACTTTGGTCATTGTGCCAGCGGCGAACTCAGCGTCTAAAGCGCCGGTACGACCGATCTGAGCAGCAGTTCCCATAACGCCCTGAATGTGGATAACATTGTAAGCTTCCAGATTCTGAGATTTCAGCCATGCAACAGCATTCTGTCCTTCAACAGCCATGTCGGAAACAACAGCTGCTTCGTACATGCTTTCGTCCGCATTGATCATACGGTCGAACAGGATAACTTTGACGCCAGCATCTTTAGCATTTGTCAGAACGGTATCCCAACCATCGGTAGCAGCAGCAGAGATCAACAGATAGTCTACGCCATCAGTAATGAACTGAGCAGCCGCATTCAGCTGTTCATCAATATTCAGGGTGTAAACAGTCGAAACTTCGTATCCGTTTGCTTCTGTGAAGACTTTTTCAAAGTCCGCAACGTTCGCTGCACGGTAACCGGATTCGGACGGCGGGTTGTTAACGATACCAACTTTAACCATTCCATCATCAGCCACCGGAGCAGCTGTCGCTGTGTCAGCCGCGGTGTCAGCCGCAGGAGCCGCTGCATTGTTGCAAGCTGCAAATGCGAACATCATAACTACGACAAGCACGAGTACCAAAGAACTTTTTAGAACCTTCATATCTTTCCTCCTAGATATAGATTATGTTTTAAGGCATGATTGCCTTAAACTTAATATCAAAAATTATTAGCGGGTAACCACCGCATACACGCAAGCCGGTAACCCGAGGCTTCTCCATGCCGTCGTCTGGTCAGGGTTTCATCGCATGCTTGGCCCTCAATTGTCAACATGTTGACCCAGAATGTACGTACAAGTTGGGGTAAAACTTTTTCCGCTTCTGGCCGACGCCCTACGGGTTTTACAGGTTCTTGCAGGAGTTTCTGACAATCAGCTCGGGCCGATAGACAATCTGCGGTTTTTCCAGACGCCCTTCCAGCATATCGATCATATACTTGGCGGCCTGAACACCCATCTCTTTTTTCGGATGCATGATGGTGGTCAGTTTGATCCCCGATTGCAGGATGGATGTCGAATCGTCATAACCGATAATCGAGATATCATCCGGCACCCTTAACCCGCTGTCATTGATCGCCTGAACGACCATCAGCGCGTACACATCGTTATAGCAGAAAATCGCAGTTGGACGATCTTCTTTTCGGAGCAGAGATTGTGCAAACATGTACGGAAAGTCATACATATTGAACGTCTCATATTCACCGATGAAACCAGGTTGAATCGGCACTCCATATTTCTCCATTGCCGCCACAAAACCGGCCCGACGGTTGATACCCTGTTTATCATCTGTTTTAAAGATTCCGGCAATCCTGCGATGCCCCAGCTGAATCAGGTATTCCGTGGCCATGTAGCCGCCTTTATAGTCGTCCAAAAGCACGTATGCGCTTGAAAAATCGTCATAACATGCGTTGATAAAGCAAAATTTGATGTCTCTGCTCCGGATGTCCTCGAGCAATTTTAGATTGGTGTTTTCTCGGGCGCTCTTTGTCGGTTCAATAATCAGTCCAACCACGTTGTGTTCCGAAATGCTGGCCAGATACTGCGCTTCCCGCTCCTTGATATTGTTGGTGTTGGATAGAAGCATCATATAGCCTTCATCCGATAACGTCTCTTCTATCCCCGAGATGATACCCGGAAATACAAAGCCCGCAATATAGGTGGTCAGAACCGCAACAATCTGTTTGTACTTGGCATCTCTGCGATAGTTGCTGAACGTACCTTTGCCCTGTTCTTTGAATATGTAGCCTTCACTGGTCAGTTCCCCGAAGGCTTGTCGAATTGTATGTCTGCTTACTTCGAATTTCTCCATCAGCTCATGTTCTGACGGGAGTTTTCCACCGTAAGTGATGACGTTCTCTTTCAGCAGGTGCTTGACGTAGTCCTTAACTAATTCATACTTTGGTGTATTGATATCTTCAGTCATGACGACGCACCATTACCTCTAACTTGTCCTTACATGTACTATACAAGATACGTACAAGTTGGTCAAGGGTAAATTCCCGGATTCCATATTTTTAATATTCCTGTAAACATATGACGTCATTTGAGCCCAGGATTGTTCGTTTGTGTTCACTTTCTATTTTCTTTTCTTTCCGTTTGGCATGAGAAAAGGCCCGCAACGACACGGTGCTGGCCCTTTTCTCTCTATTCAATATCCCTTCTCATTTGCTTTTTAATCGCCGCGACATCAGTCCAGACTCAGCTCGCTGCCCACCTCAGGTTCGCCGGTGTCCGCATACAGTCGTACGCCGTATGCTGTATGGTCATAGATAAATGAGATTTCGTAATACAAAATACTCATCTCCATTAGATTAAAGTAGTTTAGTTCCAGCTTATCGGCCGCAATACCTTGTTCTTTCGACACAATTCCCCGCGCAATCTCAATCGCCTCATCCTCGCTGATAATGTTTAATTCCTCAAGAACCGGATTGATTTTGACATAATGCAGATCGTGTTCGGAATCATAGATCACCGATGCGACAAACGAGTAGTCCCGGATTGAAGGATTCTTTGATATATATTCAAATTCATACACCGTTCGGTCCGCGTTGTCCATCTCGTTGTACATACGCACAAAAGTCATATCTTTGCCGTAGGTCAGGTCATAGTAGTATTCGAAAAGTTTCTCTTTGGCCCGCACTATATCATCCGAATCCGTCGAAATCACTGCTGCGCTCTCTTGGGTGTTGTCTAACAGCTTGATGGTCTCAAGACTTCCGTCCGCCCAAATGGCGACGTAAATCTGGCCCGGCCAACCCACCGCTTCGGCGATGGCCGAACCGTCGCTGTATCCCTTCTCCGTTTTAATGATATCGGCGTAAGAAAACTGCGGATAGTAGTCCGCGATATACTTCAGCACCAGATTCTTAAAATCGGCGTCATCCATCGTCAGTTTCTCATCCGTCTTTCCCAGTCTGGATGTATACTCCATCAGGGATAAATCCGACGCGTTGATTCTGACAATTTGGTCACCCAAAGTCGGACTGTCTTTGCCATTCAGCGCAATCGTATAGATCTTGTCGTCACCGCTGGTTTCTATATTTGTCAGTTCAAGTTCGACATCCTCAATCTGGGAATATGAAAGCACTTTGCTGATGAGTTCGTCTGAAGCCCCGACGACATCCAGCGCGTCATAGGGTGCAATAATAGCGCAGAGTTCACCGTTGCTGTTTAGTGTCATCCCAAATTCGCGTGTACTTTCTTCACTCACTTTGTAGAGTGTTCCTGTGATTTCAAAGAATGTTCCGCGTCCAATGGCGCAACTCTCAATGGTTGCTTCCGAATCGGGATACAGCTTTTGCAGGACGGGCATCGCCAAAGCTTTCGCTTCATCCGTGCTGATGGTCACCGCATTCTCATTATAGTTGGTTTCAATCGCCGCCTGCAGTATCTCGCCGTTAAAATCATAGATCTGATACATCGTGTCTGTCCCGTCTTCGCTGGTGAACATATGGAAAGGCAGAACGTTCTCCGAAAGACCATCGTAGCGGAAGTTCTTGGCACCGTTCAGGTTATGCGCCTCCACAATCGCCAAAGCATTCTCCTCTGACCCCACTGGCGTAAATCCTCGGCCCGTCATGCCGACAGCAACTTGTGTTTCCGCCGGATTGGTCGGCTCAGCATTCATTGCGCTATCTGTTTTTTCCGGCATACAGGCCGATGTAAAACATCCGAATGTAAACACCATCATCATCGCGACAGCAGCCGTCATGGCCAGCTTCGATTTTCTTTTTGGTTTCAACATATTCTCCACTCGCTTTCTGATTTTTGTTGTGTCCTTACAGAAAGAAATGGCGGTTGGAAGTACTATCTCCCCTTGCGAAAGCCGGATGACGTCCAGAAGCCCTTGCGAATACTCCAGCATCTGCTCCCGGCTGTGCTTTTTCTTGACAACCTCATCACAGGCCATCTCAATGTCCTCCAGAAACGCGCGGCTTCCGAGATACACCAGCGGGTTAAACCAGTACACGATTTTAGCGAGCATCCACAGATAGTTTTTTAGAACATCTTGACGCTTCACATGCACCAGCTCGTGGAACAGAATCAGTCCAGTCTTACTTTCGCCAATTTGCTGTATCAGGTGCCTCGGCAACAGAATCTTGGGCCGGATGACACCGCAGGTGATCGGTGAATCGATATACTCGCATTCGTAGACAAATACATTTCGGTAGATGCCGAGCACATTGCTGGATAGGTACGCCTTCTTGGCGATGGTTCCTTCGTACAACAGCTTTCTCGCCTTAATTCTGGAGAGAAACATCCCCATTCTTCGCAGGGTGATCGCGCATGCCGCCGCCGCACCCAGTGCCCACACCGCAAACGCAATCTGCCAGAGGGAAATTTCAGGAACCCGGAACGTTTTTTCTGATGAAGCCGCCGTCTCGGTTTCCGCCGGTTCAGCAGTGGCCGTCATGGTTTCCGCCGCCGTCGGTGAAAATCCGGTTTCCAGCGCCGGCGCATCATTCAGTGCGCTGTCAGTCTGCGTGACGGCTTCTGAAACGGTTTGGGGCAGCAGAGAACCGACGTGAAAAGGCGCCTCGATGGTGACCGGCAGCATCAGCCGTACCATCGCCAAAAACCACAAGAGCGAAATTACGCGCGTCTGAAGCTTATCGCGAAACAGCCGCCGTACCAGAAGGACCGCCGCAATCATCGCCGAGGACAGAAGCGCAGTCAGCAGAATCTGTTTAATCAACGCTTCCATCGTTTTTCTCCTTAAAATCGTGTATTAGTCGTTCCAGCTCATCTATCTCTTCGCGGCTGACCTTTTCGTTGTCAATCAGCCCCGCCACCATGTTGGACAGCCCCCGGTAATTGCGCCGCAAAAATCCGTCGGCGGCCGAAGCCAGGTACTGTTCCTTGGTCAGTTTAGGGAAATACTTAATCTTCCGCTCGCTAATCTGGTTGACGCCGAGCAATCCCTTGTCGGCCATGGTTTTGGTGTAGAACTTCACCATGTGCCGCGACCAGTCATGCGCCTCGCCGATTCGGTCGAAGATTTCCGTGTTGGAAAGTTCTCCGTCCCGCCAGATCACCTCCATAATCATTCTTTCCGTGTTGGTCAGTTTCAGTTCGTTCATGGTATACCTCGAATCGTTTAGGGTAGAATCCTTTTCCCATATTTAAGGTATATCAAATCTACCATAATGTCAATATGCTATATTTTTGTTTACAATTTTTTCATATCAGCCCAAGAAAAAACCCGCCGCGCGGTTGCGCTAGGCGGGCCCTTTCTTGCTATTCAATATCCCTTCTCATTTGCTTTTAATCATCTCAACCATCGCGTCAAACACCGCCGGGTCTGTGTCTATGGTATACAAGACGCCTTCGTAATACAGCGTAAGACCGGTCTTGGTTTTCACAATCTGACAGCCTAAGATGTCGATGTATTCACTGTACTTGGGCGTGCCTGATACTTCTTCCTGTCCGGCTTCGTCCCAAGGCGCGAATTCCATCGCCCAGCAGAACGCGTTATCCACGGTGTACGTATAGGTTTCTTTTGTTTTCTCATTGACATAGGTGATATCCATATCAATGTAATCCCCGGTCAGTCCGGCCACGATGTCGTATCCCAGCTGTGACTCGGTCATGGTGGGAAGGCTTGCACCTTCCATCAC
>CALMFG010000129.1 GCA_937863465.1 uncultured Clostridia bacterium | reverse complement strand
CCCTGCCAACATCAGCACTAATATTAAAACCAAAAGCATATTTCTCATTTTCATCCTCGGCTATAAATTGTCAATACTATTATATGCTATTAAGTGTTTTTTTGCATCATGCACTCATATTCCCAACAAAAAAAGCAAGGCGTTTCAAGCCCTGCTTTTATCGAAACTTTCTTTAGAAAATCACCAAATCTTCAATTTCCTGTTGTACGGTCTCAAAGACCTCTTCGGCGGGTTTGGCTCCCAGATCGCCCAAGCCCCGTTTCCAGACCGAGAATGTGCCGTCCTCCACCTCTTTGTCGCCCACCACCATCATATACGGCAGTCGTTCGGTTCTTCCGTCCCGAATCTTATAGCCGATTTTCTCGCTGCGCGTGTCGGTGGTAGCGCGGATTCCCTTTTTCTTGAACTTGCTTGTCCACTCCTCGCAGGCTTCGACCGCCCGGTCGGTCACCGGCAAAAAGCGCACCTGCTCGGGCGCCAGCCACAGCGGCATCGCCCCGGCGTATTTTTCAATCAGCACGGCCAATGTGCGCTCATAGCATCCTAGTGACGCACGGTGGATGATGAACGGACGCTGTTTGTCGCCGTTGCTGTCCACGTAGGTCATGTCAAAGCGCTCAGCCAGCGCAAAGTCGATCTGGATGGTGAAGAGCGTATCTTCTTTGCCAAAGACGTTTTTAAACTGCACGTCCAGCTTGGGGCCGTAGAAGGCCGCTTCGCCCTCGGCTTCCTTGTAATTAAGGCCGATATCGTCCAGAATCTTTTTCATCAGCGCTTCGGTGCTGTTCCAGGCTTCGGGGTTGTCGATGTATTTTTCGGTGTTCGCGGGGTCCCATTTGCTGAACCGATAGGTCACATCGTTCTGAAGGCCCACCGAGGTCATGAGGTAGACGATTAAATCCAGAACGCCCTTGAACTCATCCTCCACCTGATCGGGCCGCGCAATGATATGTGCATCCGACAGGGTAAACTGCCGCACGCGAATCAGCCCGTGCATTTCGCCCGAGGCTTCATTTCGGAACAGCGTGGACGTTTCGGAGAGGCGCACCGGCAGGTCGCGGTAGCTGTGGTGCGTGGCCTTGTAGACCATGTACTGGAACGGGCAGGTCATGGGGCGGAGCGCCAGCACTTCCTCGCCTTTTTCCTCGTCTCCCAGAATGAACATACCGTCCTTGTAGTGGTCCCAGTGGCCGGATATTTTATACAGATCGCTCTTGGCCATCAGCGGCGTTTTGGTAAACTGATAGCCGCGGGATTCCTCTTCGTCCTCCACAAAACGCTGCATCACCTGAATCACCTTGGCGCCTTTGGGCATCAACAGCGGCAGGCCCTGACCCACTTCGGGCGCGGTGGTGAAGTATCTTAGTTCGCGTCCCAGCTTGTTGTGGTCGCGCTTTTCGGCTTCCTTCAAGGCTTCCAGATATTCCAACAAAGCATCCTTCTTGTAGAACGCTGTGCCGTAGATGCGCTGGAGCATCTTGTTCTTTTCGTTGCCTTTCCAGTATGCCCCCGCCGAACGCAGGAGCTTGATGTTCTTCACGCGTCCTGTGGAAGAGACATGCGGGCCGGCACACAGGTCGGTGAAGTCGCCCTGCGTATAGAAGCTGATGGTTTCGCCTTCGGGCAATTCATCAATCAACTGTACCTTGTAATCCTCGCCTTTTCCGGCCATCAGTTTTCTCGCGTCTTCCCGTGCAAGTTCAAACCGCGTTACCGGCAGGTTCTCCGCGATGATTTTGGCCATCTCTTTTTCCAGCGCGGCCAAATCTTCGGCGGTAAACGGTGTCTCGATATCAAAGTCATAGTAGAATCCGGTTTCAATCGCGGGGCCGATCGCGAGCTTCACATTGGGGAACAAATGCTTAACCGCCTGTGCGAGGATATGGCTGGCGGTATGGCGCAGGGCGTGTACGCCCTCCTCGTCCTCAAAGGTTAAAATCTCCAGCTTGCAATCCTTTTCGATTGGGTCGTCCAGCGAAACCACTTTGCCGTCCACCTTGGCGGCCAGCGCATCTTTTTTCAAGCCTTGACTTAATTGTCCGGCAATCTCCAGTGCGGTTGCGCCTTTTTGTGCCTCCAGAACGCTTCCGTCTTTCAAAGTTACTTTCATGTCAGGAATCCTTTCCGATAAATAAAAACGCCCCGACAGAACACCATGTGTCGTGTTCAATGGGACGAGATAGTTTAACCCGCGGTTCCACCCAAATTCCGGCCAGACGGCCAGCGCTTTTAAGGCATTTTTCTATATCATTGTTCCCGGGGCGGTCGAGACAATCCCATTAGCTGTCAACTCTGCCGTTCTTTCAGCGTTTCGAACGGCTCTCTTTCTGGCTTTCACAGCATCGGGTCTCACCCGGAAAGCAAAACTTTTTGTTTTGCTATCTTGCATTATAGCACGATGACCTCTGATGTCAAGGCGCGGAATGTTAAATAATCACTGTATCTCGCTTAAGACATACCAGTTCTGAATATCGTTAAAGATATCTAAAGCCCGGAAATCCGAGATGCCCTTGATGGTATCGTCGTAGATCAGCGAATTGGTCTTGAAATACAGCGGAATCTGCGGCAGCTGCTCGATAAACAGTTGTTCCATCTCCGAATAAGCCGCCTGTTTTTCATCGTCGGTAATCGCCTGACCGCAGGCTTCCAGCGCCGCGTCCATCACTTCGTCTTTGTAATACCCGTAATTCGCGGTGGCACGGGTGGAGTGCAGCATAAACCGAACATCGGGGTTTCTCGCCAGGTAGAAACTGATGAGCGCCACATCAAATGAACCGGCTTTTACCTTGGACACAAACAGCGAAGCCGACACCTCACGTAAGTCCACACGAATGCCGATGCTTTCCAGCTGTTCTTCAATCAGCGCCGCAATATTGGTTTTGTAGTTGTTTTGAAGCTCTTTCGGATACATCAGCTCAAAGCTGCAGGTCATCAGCTCCCCGGTCTCAGGATCCTTTTTGGCCAAAAAGCCGTCCGCATCGCGTTCGGTATAGCCCATATCGGTCAGCAGTGCAATCGCCTTTTTCTCGTTGTATTCATAGATGCTGAGCGTCGTATCATACAGCCATGAATCGGGCGGCACCGGGACATCGGTGGCCACCGCGTGGTTGACCAGAACCTTGGAGATAATCTGCGATTTATTTAAAGCGTACGCAATGGCCTGTCTGGCCCGCACATCATGGATGAATTTTTCGGTGGTCGTTCCCCGTGTCGGCACATACATGTTGGGCAGAAGGCAGTCATAATACTGCGTCATGTATTCTTCCACGTTGGTCACACCGTATTTTTTGTATCGGTTGGCCGAAAGCTCGGAAGTGCCGACCAAATCCAGCCGCTGATCGGCATATGCCTCAATCTCCGCCTCGGCGTCGGCCAGCGGGATGGCGCGGATGGTGCTGATATATGGTTGTTTCTTCCACCAGTCATCGTTGACAGAAAGAACGATGCCGTCGGCGATGTCAAAATCGGTAAACTCATACGGGCCTGTGCCGATGGGCCACAGGTTATCAAACGTTTTATAGTTTTCGTAGTAGGCCTTGCAGAGCACGGGAAAAATCATCGCATATTCGATATAGGAGGATTTCTCCGGCGCCAAATCCTCATTGTAGGTCGTCAGCGGATCGACCGCATTCAAGACCAGCGTGTATTTATCCAGCGCATAGTATTCACCAATACGTTTGTTGTATCGGGCATACATACTTTCTTCGGCAGTCATACTTGTGATCATATCCAGTGTGAAAACCAGATCATCCGCCGTCAGTTCGCCGAATCCGTTGTGCCACTGGACATTCTTCCGTAAATAAAACGTCCAGACCTGACCGGTATCGTCCACCGTCCAGTTTTCCACCAGCTCGCCGCGGAACTCACCGTCAACGGTCAGCTGGAGCGGAGACTCGAAAAGCAGCGTGTAGATATTAATCATGTTGATATTGGTCTCGGTCAGCGGGTTGAAGGTTTCAAGGTTGGTCGGCATGGCGATGGTGATTTCGCCGCCTGACAGCGGTGTGACGGTCTTTTCCTGCTCCGAGGTATCCGCCGCATCCAGCACATAGGAAGAATCATCGGTTCCCATGAGGCTCTCCATCGCTGAACACGCCGAGAGCATCAGAATCGAAAAACCAAGTATCAGGCCGAAATGCACCGTGCGTTTAATTCTGGTCATTAAATGTATAGAATTCCTGATATATTTCATAAGTATTTTCCACGCGTTTGATAAAATCGTCGGTCTCGCCAAACGGAATATTGACCAATTGACCGTTTTCGTTGAACTGCTCATCAGCCAGCCATTCCTCGACACGTCCCGGCCCGCCGTTGTACGCCGCGAGCATCAAGGTCGTATCGCCCGAAAATCGTTCATCCAGATAGTTAAGATACCAACAGCCATAACGGATGCTGACTTCCGGCGTTTCTAAATCATCGGCGGAGAAATCGGCATCGCCGAGTTTTCCCGCAATCCATTCTCCGGTATCCGGCATAATCTGCATCAGTCCGATTGCGCCCTTGCCCGAAACCGCGTTCGCATTGAATTTGGATTCCACCCAAATCACCGAAGCCACCATATACGGATCCAGATCATAGGTTTTCGCACTGGTTTCAATGCTGTCCTTATACAACAGAGGGTAGCGCTGGATATAATATAATTCTCTGCCGACACGAAAACCGAAAATAATTACCGTGAGCAGCAACAGAACCCCGATTGCTTTTAAAAAATCCCGCATATTCTACCTGTATTTCATTTGAATCATCAGGCTGTTGAACAGGTTCTCCACCTGTGCCTGTGTGTTCTCAGGCGTCCCAGAATTGTCGATGACAAAATTCGCAAAATTGCGTTTGACGTCATCGGTCATCTGGGCCTGCAGAATCTGTTCAATTTTATCGTCGTCAATATCGTCCCGCAGCTTCAGTCGGCGCACGCGTTCGTCCAGCTCGCAGATGACCAGCCATACTTCATCCATCTCATCAATCAGTATGGATTCCACCAATACCGCCGCCTCAAAAAAGACCAGTCCGTCGTCTTCCTCAATCTGCTTTAACAGTTCATTTAAAATCATCGGATGAATCAGCTGGTTGAGCTTGCTGAGCTCGGCACTGTCCGAAAAGACTTTTGCCCCCAGCTTTTTTCGATCCACGCCGTCTTCGTTGACGTATTCGGCGCCGAAGTGCTCGGCAATCATCGCTTCACCCGGGCCACCATGTTTATAAAGCGCGTGTGTAATCTCATCCGCGTTCAGCACCTTGCCGCCCAAATCCTTTAAGATGCGGGTGACCAGCGTTTTGCCCGAAGCGATACCGCCTGTGATGCCGATGATATAAGGTCTGTTACTTTGCTTCATACCACGTCTTCCCCCTGCTCACATTCGCCACCAGCGGCACTTTTAAATTCACCACATGTTCCATGATATCTTTTAACAGAATCGCCGTCTCTTCCGCTTCGGAATTGTCCGCATCCACAATCAATTCGTCGTGCACCTGCAAAATCAGCCGGGATTTTAATCCTCTTCTTTTCAGCGCCACGTCCACCTTGATCATGGCCAGCTTGATGATATCCGCCGCTGTGCCCTGAATCGGCGTGTTCAGCGCCGCGCGCTCACCGAACGAACGGATGTTGAAATTGCTGGATGACAGTTCCCGGATGTATCGGATTCGGCCCAGCTCGGTGCGGACAAATCCGTCCGCTCTAGCCTGCTGTTTGATGCGTTCCATATATTCGGCGATGCCCGAAAACTCTTCGAGATATTTATCAATATACGCTTGTGCGCGATTGACCGAGATGCCGAGATTGCGTGCCAGACCAAAACCGCTGATACCGTAGACGATGCCGAAGTTGACGGCCTTGGCGTCGCTTCTTAAGCGGCTGGTGACTTCTTCAATCGGCACATCGAACACCTGACTGGCCGTCCGCGCGTGGATATCCTGCTCTTTGATAAACGCGTCAATCATGTTGGCGTCGTTCGCGATGTCGGCCAGCACGCGCAGTTCAATCTGCGAATAGTCGGCGGCCACCAAAACGCCGTCGGCCCGGCTGGGCACAAACACCCGCCGAATCTCCCGACCCTCCTGCGTACGGATGGGGATGTTCTGCAGGTTCGGTTCGGTGCTGGATATGCGTCCTGTGGCGGTCGATATCTGGTTGAAGGTGGAATGCACCTTGCCTTCCGAATCAATCAGTCCCAAAAGCCCGTCAATATATGTGCTCTTCAGCTTGGTTAGCTTGCGGTATTCAATAATTTCGGGCACCACAGGATGGCGATCTTCAAGTTTTTGCAAGACCTCGATATCCGTGGAATAGCCTGTTTTGGTTTTCTTCTGGATGGGCAGTCCCAGCCGTTCAAACAGCACTTCGCCCAGCTGTTTGGTGGAATTGATGTTAAAATCGTCAAATCCCGCGGCCTTGTAGATGCGCGTTGTCGTCGCTTCAATGTTCTGGTCATATTCCTTCTGAAGCTCCAGCAAAGCCTTTTTGTCCACCTTAAATCCGCACAGTTCCATATCATAGAGAACGTCCAGAAGCGGCATTTCAATGCCGTCCATGATGGGTTCCAATGCGTCCGCCCGAATGCGTGCCTGCTGGGTCGGCCACACAGCGAGCAGCATGGCCGCCTTGCCGCTGTGGTCATATTTGCTCATAAGCGCGTCCAGCTCAAACGATTTGGCTGTGGGATCCAGCACATATTCGGCCAGCTTGGAATCGAAGGAAAGCCCGTTGAGCAAAACGTCGTAATCGGCAAGCTTGTGCTTCACGGCCTTGGCGTCAAACGCCACTTTCTTTATTTTCTCGTCTTCGAAGAATGGCTTTAATATCTCCAAAGCCGTCATCAGCGTAAATTCTGAGCTTAACAGCGAATGCTCACACACCAGCTCATAGTCTGTTTCTGCGTCAGCCGCCAGTATCAGATTGTTCTCAAAAACAATACCGCACTGCCCCGATTTCTGTATTGCCGCCGTTAGAGCCGAAAGCTTTTCCGTGCTGTCCACCGCTTGGGTTTCCACACGTTTGGCGGTGTCTTTGGCTTCCCCGCCGAAACGCTTTAACAGCGTTTTAAATTCCAGCATGGTAAAAGCCGGCGTCAATGTTTCGGCCGAAATCTCGGGTGCGTGGTAATCCGCGCTGAAGTCCAGACCGTCGATATCGGTCACAATGGTACCGATTTTGCGGCTCATATAGGCGTTTTCTCGATCGCTGATTAGTTTTTCCTTCAACGCACCTTTAATCTCGTCAATGTGCGCATAAACGCCGTCCAGTGTCCCGTAATCGTTCAGCAGCTTGACCGCGGTTTTTTCGCCCACGCCCTTGACGCCAGGGATGTTGTCCGAAGGGTCGCCCATCAGGCCTTTAAGGTCGGTCATCTGGCTGGGCGCCAGATTGTATATCTCTTTCAGCATGGCTTCATCGACAATTAAAAGCTCGCTGACGCCTTTTTTGGTTAAAAAAACATGCACCTTGTCGCTGATCAGCTGATAGGTGTCACGGTCGCCGGTTAAAAGGTATGCCGCGTCACCATTTTTCTCGTAGCGTTTGGCAAAAGCGCCTAAAAAGTCATCCGCCTCAAAACCCTGTTTTTCAACATGTTTGATGCCGATCATATCCAGCGCTTTTTTTAAGAGGTCAAACTGCGGGATGAGTTCGGGCGGTGTATCCTTTCGTCCGCCTTTATATTCGGCATAGGTCTCATGCCGGAAAACCGGACCCTTGGTATCGAAAGCCACAACCATATCGTCCGGCTTCACGCTTTCCAGCGCGTTAAATATCATCGCAAAGAAGCCGTATATCGCGTTGGTGTATTCGCCCTTCTGGTTTTCCATCAGCGGCAGGGCGTAGAAAGCGCGGAACAGCAAACTGTTCCCGTCAATCGCCAAAAGCGTTTTGCTCATCTCGGCTCCATTCTTCACTCTTTTTTTATACTCTACCATAAACCAAAATGTTTATCAATTTGGCTTCGGCCGTTTTTCATAATGCATTCTATCGGTTTTGACATGGTTTATAAAGAGGATTTACGAATAGTTCTAAAAATATTCACCGTTCTGATGTTCTGAAGCATATGGTTTCGTTTAATCGTATATTTGAAACTCCATTTTTGGCGTTGTTTTAATCTTCTTCCAATGTTATCATAATAGCATATTTATTACATATGAGGTCTCTATGAAGAATACTCTGATAGCCATTTTTATTTTTTGTTTCCTGTTTCTATCAGGATGTTTACAGAAACAAGACGCAGCAAAATCAGAAAACGCAGCAACTTTGAATGTGGAACCAACCACTTCAGTCTCAGAGCCGACCGCATCCACTGTTAATATCAGCAATATTCAATTTTCTGGTGATATGAAACAGATTTCGATACAGGACGGTGTTTTAACGATGGATATTCCCGACGGCATTCGCGACCCGTTCGGCCTTCCAGGCTCTCTGTATGTCGCTTTGGGGCCGCTTGAAAATTCAAACGGCGAAGAAGGCGATTTCCAGCTTACTGTGACAAACGTATTTCAGGCAGAAGAACCTGTCATGGACTATGCGATGTTTGATACTTTGGAAGAATCATTACAACTAATGTATCTAACTCCCGATTATTCATTTACACGTATTAAAGATGTTACCCTTAACAATACAGCTAAAGGTTTTATCACTCATTACAAGTTTACCCGCGCCGAAACAAACTATGATCTATATGCGTTTTTTATAGGCTCAAATGGCGTCTACTACAGTATCCAATTTTTGGGCCCGCAAGATTTTGTCGATTCAACTGCTATTGTTTCGTGTTTTGATACACTTCAAATTGACACCGAAAAGGAAGCTGATTGGGTCAACAACTTCAAAGTCAAGTCTGACAACAAGTACTATTACTCGTCGTGTCTGGATGGTGCCAAGGTTAAAATCGACCCTTCTTACTCTTATACAGAAAATTCAAGGCTTATTGTCCCCAATGCTATTCTCGGAGTGACTTTGAATTCAAATGCCGGCTTATTAACTGTTCGCGACTACCCAAAGAATATTTATCATTTTTCGTCATATGAAAACTTCATTCAAAATATGGTGACTGATGTCATTAACCGTGGACTGTTCGTCAGTGAAAATCCAGATGCGGATATTCTTCAAGATTTAACCGACGACGGACACCTGATTTTCTATTACCCCAGTGAGCATAAGATAATCATCCTGCATTTCTTTTATGAGTACGAGGACGCTTATTATGTGTGTGAACTACTTTATTACGGAGATGACAAGGAAGAATTATCTCTTTTGCAGAAATGTGCCGAATCGTTTGTTGCCCCCGGCAAAGAAACTACGCCTCTGTTTACACCCGAAGACAGCGATCGGTAAAGGCTGCTCCTGTTTCTCTTAAATAAAAAAAAGAACCTGTATCGAGGGTTCTTTTTGTTTTCCCACTTTATTCTTCGTTGCCAATCTTCACTTTGGCTTCTTCCCCGCGAATCAGACGGCCGATATTTCCGCGGTGTGTGAACACGGTGACAGCGAAAATGATGAGAACCGTAATAAGGAACGGGGTGTTCTGATAAATGGTGATACTCGATTTTAAGAATGATATCTCGTGGTAGTAGTATACCAGAGTTGCCACCAGCATCAGCCCGATGCCGGTGAACGATGTGATGCTCATGGTCTTGAAAAGCACGGTGATCAGACCACAAATGGCCAGCACAATCAGGGTAATCCAGGGCATCAGGTACAGCATGGCACCCAAGGTGCATGCCACGCCTTTGCCGCCTTTAAAACCCACCCATATCGGCCAGATATGCCCGACGGTGACGGCTACCGCCGCCACATACACCGCGCACGGCGCTGAATTCTTAAATACCGCGTTCACAATCATCAGGGTAAAAAACGCCTTGGCCGCATCAAAAGCCAGCGTGCCGATGCCGGCTGCCCAGCCGCAGTTTCGAATCATGTTGGATGCGCCGGTATTGCCGCTGCCCACCTCGCTGATTTTCTTTCCAATCAGCTTCTTAGAAAGCGCGTTGGCGATGGAGATGCCTCCAATGAGGTATGCCGCGATTACGACAATGGCATAATATACGTAATTCATTTTTTCTCTCCTAGTTGTCCTGATTTCTGCTGCGCAGCATGATGTGTATCGGTGTTCCCGAAAAATCAAATGTCTTGCGCAAGGTGTTTTCTAAATACCGTTCATATGAAAAATGCATCAGCGTGGGGTCGTTCACAAACAGCACAAAAGCCGGCGGATAGACGCTGACCTGTGTAGCGTAGAACACTTTCAGCCTTTTCCCGCCCTTGCTCGGCGGCTCGGTCACGGTGACCGCTTCAGTGATGCAGTCGTTTAAAAGGCCGGTGGTGATGCGCCTTCCGGCATTCTCATAGGCCTGTTTTGCGGTTTCCAGCAGCTTGGGTATGCGCTGGCCGGTCAGCGCCGAGATATACTCGTAGTTGACATAAGACATGAACTGAAGCTGCTTTTTCAGGTCGTTCGTGTATTGGTTCAGCGTATGCGTATCTTTATCGATTAGATCCCATTTGTTAACGGCGATGACGCTGGGTTTGCCTTCGTCGTGCACAAAGCCGGCAATCTTGATATCCTGCTCGGTCAGGCCTTCCTCGGCGTCGATGAGGATGATGGAGACATCGGCGCGCCGTACTGCCGAAAAAGCGCGGATGACGCTGTAGCGCTCAACCGTCTTTTCGGAAATTTTGGATTTTCTGCGAATGCCCGCAGTATCGATGATAACGGCTTTTTCACCGTTCAAATCAAATTCCGAGTCGATGGCGTCGCGTGTGGTGCCTGGAATGTCGCTGACAATGCTTCGGTCGCTTCCCAAAATGCGGTTGACCAGCGAGGATTTCCCCGCGTTCGGTTTGCCGATGACTGCAATCTTAAAACGGTTGTCCTCCGCTTCCTCTTCGGCTTGTGCGTCGAAGTGCTTGATGACCGAATCTAACAGGTCGCCAATGCCGAGGCCCTGAATAGAGGATACGGCGAAGACCTCGTCAAACCCCAACTCATAGAATATATAGGATTCGCGGTCCATATCGATATTATCGGATTTGTTGGCCACCACGATCACAGGCTTTTTGGCCTTGCGCATCAACTGCGCCACTTCTTTATCGGCAGGCAAAAGTCCGTCCCGGATATCGACAAAAAACAGAATCACGTCGGCCGAATCGATGGCCACTTCGGCCTGCAGACGCATCTGGCTTAATATCGTGTCTTCACTCGTCACGTCGATCCCGCCCGTGTCCACCACCGTAAAGGTATGCGAAAGCCATTCGGCATCCGCGTAAATCCGGTCACGCGTCACACCGGGTGTATCTTCGACGATGGATATGCGTTTGCCGACAATCCGGTTAAAGAACGTGGATTTCCCCACATTCGGGCGGCCGACAATCGCCACCAATGGCTTACTCATTTTGTTACTCCTATATTCTTTCTTTTATAAACGCTTCTAAAAATCCCGCGCCGTCGGACGGCACAAACGCCACGGCACATTCCAGCTTTTTGGCCAGTTCATTTGGGCGTATGTCATCCAGCAGGATGTCCTCTCCATCCCGAAGAACGTTGGCTGTCATGCACACCGCTTGGCCCAAATCTTTGCCTTTCGCCGCGGTGACGATATCGCTTCCGGTTAAAAGTCCGGCTACATTCACCTTGCCGCCGAAAAAACGATTTTCGGCCAGAATTACATCAATCCGGGTATTGAATTTTTCGCTGATCGCTTCGGCATATTTCTTAATGTTTGGATAGAACGCGCCCGCCGTGATGATGCTGCAATGCTGATACCGTGGCTCTGCTGTTTCCCATTCCTCAAACGCATCCCAAAACTCATCCTCAAACTTGGTGACCAGTCCCACGCCGTTTTCAATCTGCGGGTATCCGTCGTAGTACACGCTGTCGGGCAATGGCTGACCGGCAATTAAATACATCTCGTCCGAAGCATAAACAAATCCCCTGCCAAATTTCTTTCGGTTCTCGGTCTGCCATTTGTTTATACTTTTTATTATATCTTTCGCTTTTTCGGGCGTCACTTCCGAAAGATGAGTCAGCCCTTCGCGGTGCGCGGTGAGCCCCACCGGAATCACCGAAACCGACTGTACCTTCGGATATAGCGACTTCAGGAATCGAACCGTCTCTTCTAAATATGCGCCGTCATTTTCGCCCGGCACCAACACCACCTGCGTATGCATGGTGACACCAAAGCGTGCCAGCTTTTTCAGCAGCGGCTGGATTGGCAGAATATTCTCCCGTCCCAGCATCCGCCGTCTTAATTCTTCGTTCACCGTATGTACCGAAACATACAGGTTGGATATTTTTCGTTTCTTTATCCGCTTCAAATCCCGGGCACTTAAAAAAGACAGCGTCACATAGTTGCCAAAAATCAGCGAGTACCGCCAGTCCTCGTCCTTGTGATAAAGAGTTTTCCGCATACCCTCCGGAAGCTGATCGACAAAGCAGAAGATGCAATTATTGCCGCATCCGCGCGACGGCCCCAGCAAATCCTTCTCAAAGACGATGCCCAGTTCTTCTTCGGGCAGTTTTTGGATTCTTGCCTTCACTGTTTCTCCGGCGCGGTTGATATACCCGAGTGAAAACCTGGATTTTGACACAAAAAAATAATAGTCTATTAAATCAACAAAGGGTTGATTATTGAAGTCGACGATTTCATCGCCCGGCTGGATGCCCAGTTCCTCGGCGATGCTGTTTTGTTCGATGGATTTAACAAGATATCCCATAACAAAGATGATTATATAGCATTTCTAACCATTGCTCAAATAAATCCGGCTTAATTTTTACTTTCTTCATAAAAAAACCGCCGTCTGACGGATTTTTTATGATTGATAGTTATCGTAGTTATGTTTGTTCTTGGACCGCTTATACTTGGTCCTGTCATAGCTCAGCACGCGATAGGTGATGAGCAGGATCAGGGCTGACGGGAAAATCATCCACCACCAGGCAGGTGTCACGCCCGAATTCAAATCCTTTGGCGGCACGATGGTCACGTTCGGATCCTCTTCCTGGAAGGTCAGGTAGTCGGTGGCAAAGTCCAGCATATCGTATGATGCAACCAGATTGCAGCGGAGCAATACGCGATCGCCATACTGATAGATCACCTTGCCGTAAACCTGCCCCTTTTCAATCGGTGCACGCAGGTCAGCGTCGAGATCCACCATAGCCTGAATATCGGCGGCGTTATCTTTTAAAGACTGAATATAGGTATTGGTCCCAGTCACATAGGTCTCGGGCTGAATTTCAGGCAGAAACTCCATAAATCCGCCGTTCGGATCGTCGGCGGTGGCGTTGGTGATTGCCTCCCGAATGACCGAAGACCCTAAGAGGTCATAGAGATCGACCTGTGCGTAATTTTCAAATCCGAAGGTGAATAAATCATTCGCCAGGGTAAATCGGTCGTTTGTGTCTTTATGGTTGAAAACAAGCGCGATTAAGTCCTGACCGTTTTTTGAGGCGGACGCCACCAGGCAGTATCCGGCCTGAGTGGTATAGCCGGTTTTCATGCCGGTTGCATATTCGTTGTACCATTTAGCAAATGTATTGACATCATTTCGAATCAGCCGGTTTGAGTTGTCAAGCACGTCCTTGCCGGTCTGCATATTGGTATCGGCAGGTTGATACACCTTGGTTCCGACAATGCTCATAAAGTCTGAGTTCTGGTATGCCGCCATCGCCAGCTTACCCATATCTTCCGCAGTGGTGTAGTGATTTTCATCGTGTGCACCGTGCGGATTGACAAAGTGCGTGTTGGCCATACCCAGTTCAGCCGCTTTGGCGTTCATCATATCTGCGAAAGCGTCGATTGACCCGGCGATATAGATGGCCAAAGCCGCCGCCGCATCATTGCCCGAAACCATCATCATGCCGTAGATTAAATCGCGTACCGAAACGATTTCCCCGGGGATTAGACCCATCGTCGAATATTCCGGGCCAAAGACTACTTCCTGTCCGCAAGTGACCATATCGCTCATCTCGGTTTCTTCCAGAGCAATGAGGCAGGTCATGATTTTGGTTGTGGACGCCGGATATATCGCTTGCGTTTCGTTCTTGCCATACATCACCATGCCGGTGCGCGCATCTATCAGCAAAACCGCTTCCGCATCGACATTGGTTTCGTTGAAAACAGGCGCCTGATCCACAACATCGGTTGTACTCGTTGTTGATGTATCGGCGGTCTCATCCGGTTCGGCAAAGGCCCAAATCGGCATGCTGAGTATCAGCGTTATAGTGATCAGGATAGATAGGAAACGACTCAAAGCAAAGCTCACTTTTAAGAATTTTACGTTCAAAACAGTATAGCAAAAAGTCATACCGCTGTATACAGTTTAATATAGCTGTTAACGAAAAGTCAACGATTATGGCATATCATGGAAATCGAGACTAAAAAACCGGTCAGCCAGCATATGCGCTGTCAAACCGGTGTTTTTGTTTTGCTTCTTCTTTTTTTTACGGCCTATGGCTTAAGAGCGAGGTTAGTCGCTCTTAATAGCCGGCCGAACAAAGAAGTTTATCATCAGCAAGCGAAGTTAATCGGACCGAGTCCGATTCGCTATGCCAAGGAGCAATTAATATACCGTCAGGTATTTGTCCAGTTCCCACTCATGAACAGTGGTTCTGAAATCGTCCCATTCCTTCATCTTGTAGCTGTAGTAAGCATTGTAGATGTGGTCGCCCAGGACTTCTTTAACCAAAGAGCTGGCTTTGAACAGCTGCAGCGCGTCGTACAGGTTGCTCGGCAGGCTGTCAACGTTCAGTTCGGCCATCTCAGCATCGTTCATCTTGAAGATGTTTCTGTTGACCGGAGCCGGAGCTTTCAGGCCGTTCTTAACACCGTCCAAACCAGCGGACAGCATCAGAGCGATTGCCAGATACGGATTGGCTGTCGGGTCGGGGCAACGGAGTTCGATACGTGTTCCAGCGCCTCTGGCCGCCGGGATTCTGATAATCGCGGATCTGTTTTTGGCCGACCATGCGATGTAGCAGGGTGCTTCGTAGCCGGGAACCAGACGTTTGTAGGAGTTAACGGTCGGGTTGGTGACTGCGGCGAAAGATTTAACGTGTTTGAACAGACCGGCGATGTAGTTATAAGCGATATCGGAAAGCTGCAGTTCGCCCTTCGGATCATAGAACGCGTTGCCGTCTTTGGTGGACAGGGACTGGTTGGAGTGCATACCCGAACCGTTGATACCGAAAATCGGTTTCGGCATAAAGGTGGCGTACAGGCCGTGTCTCTGCGCAATGGTTTTAACAACCATTTTGAAGGTCATGATCGCGTCCGCAACGTGCAGAGCGTCGGAATATTTGAAGTCGATTTCGTGCTGTCCTTCAGCAACTTCGTGGTGGGAAGCTTCGATTTCGAATCCCATTTCTTCCAGCGTCAGGCAGATTTCTCTTCTGGCGTCTTCGCCTTTGTCAACCGGCGCCATATCGAAGTAGCCGCCTTTGTCGTGTGTGATCAGCGTGGGGCCGCCTTCTTCGTCCTGCTGGAACAGGAAGAATTCGCATTCGGGACCAACATTCATGCTGTATCCCATTTCTTCGGCTTTTGCCAAAGCTTTCTTTAAGACACCGCGCGGGCATCCAACATAGGGCTGGCCGTCAGTGGTCAGAACGTCGCAGATCAGGCGCGCAACTTTACCCTGCTGGGGTCTCCACGGGAAAATTTCGAAAGTATCAGCGTCCGGCATTAAGATCATGTCAGATTCTTCGATTCTTGCGAAACCGTCGATGGAAGAGCCGTCAAACATAGCGCCGTTTTCCAGGATGCCCGGAAGCTGTTTGGATGTAACCGCTACATTCTTCAGTACGCCGAAAACGTCGGTAAATTGTAATCTGATAAATTTAACGTCATTTTCTTCCACCATTTTGAGTACGTCTTTGGATGTAAACTTCTTCGTCATTTTACTTCTCCTTTTATTTATTAATAATTGATATTCATCCCGCTGTGGCAGCGGGTTTCACGCAAGCCACTAAAGCACTAAATATGATGCCCTTAACTTAAAAAAAGTCCTACAAACGCGCAAGAAATACAGCGGTAATGTAAGACTTCATTGTCTAAAATAAAAGGGCCATGAAACACCTGTAATTTCAAAGACCCCGTTGTCAATCCATACACAATTTTAGTGAATATTATCACAAAGCAAAAATCATTGCAATAGTTTTTTGAAATCCTCTCTACTTTTTCTTGGATTTCCGGATATATTCACGAACAAAGTTTCTTGATTTCCCTTTAAAGTAAATGGTGACCAAGCCCGGTCCGCCATTGATGCCCAGCACCGGCGAAAGCACGCTGACTTCGGTTTTCTTCACCTGTTTCAACCGCTCGCGGATGATTTCTACCATCATGAGCGCGTTGTATTCGTCTCCGGCGTGTTCCACCGAGACCCAAGTCGTTTCCTCGGTCATCGCGGCTTCGATGATTTCAGCTGCCAGACTGAACACATTTTTCAGTCCCCGCGAAACACTGACTAATTCGATTTTTCCCTCGGGCGATGCAAACAGAATCGGCCGGATGCCGATGGCTGTGCCGATGGCCGCCTGGAACGAATTGATGATGCCTTCCTTTTTGGCGTGCGAGATGTCGTCCGCGCAGAGCAGCATATTGTACTTATCGCGCTCCTGCATCAGCCGAAGGACTATCTGATCCAAGGATGCGCCTTTTTGGCTCATTTCAGCCGCTTCCACCGCCATCACCGTCACGCATCCGCCGCCGATCAGCGTATCAAAGACGGTGATGCTGTCCGGATACACCGCGTTCATCGCATCGGCTGCAATACTGGCGCTCCGATATGCCTGACTGACTTTGGAGGATATGGACAGATGCAGGATTTTTTTGCCCGCCTCCAGCTGTGGTTTCCATGTATCCATAAAGTGCCTGGGCGAAATATTCTGGTGCGTCACATCCGCACCCTCCCGAAGCTTTTCGTAGAAATTAGATTTTTCCAGATCATCCGAGAAAGCGTCCAGATGTTCTTCTCCATCGACCATATACGTCAAAGCAGAAGAAATGATCCCGTACTTCTCCGCCTGCTCATGGCTGATTGTGGTGGTTGAATCAACGCTGATACAAAGATCGCCGGCCATGGTCATACTTCCTCATATATATATTTTTTTTACCTGTTTCCTACATTATACACTCTTTGTATAAAAAATAAACTATCTCTGCGCAGTCTCCTGCAAGAAAATTTACAAATTATTCCCTAACGCCGACCTCGGATGTGTTATAATCCAATAAAAAATATTTCGAGGTACGGATACGCATGGTCATTATTGAAATGGAAAACGGCAAAAAAATTGAAATTGAACTTTTTAAGGATAAAGCGCCCAACACCTGCGACAATTTTCTGGCGTTGGCAGACAAGGGCTTTTATGACGGGCTGGTGTTCCACCGCGTCATCCGTGGATTCATGATTCAGGGCGGGTGCCCGTACGGCGTGGGTACCGGCGGCCCGGGATACGGCATTAAAGGTGAATTCTCCGAAAACGGATTCGATAACGACGTAAAACATTCGCGCGGCGTGCTCTCCATGGCGCGCGCCTGCCAGATGGATTCTGCGGGTTCGCAGTTCTTCATCATGCATGCCGATGCGCCGCATCTGGACGGTGCTTATGCCGCTTTCGGCCAGGTGGTCAGCGGCATGGAAGTGGTGGACGAAATTGCTGAAACTCCCACCGGCGTGGGTGACCGTCCCGTCTCCGCCCAGCGCATCAAAAAAGTGTTGCTGGTGGATGAAGGCGAGATTAAAGAGCCCAAAAAAGTACAGCTATAATTGACTTTGCGGATGAGCGGCTTTGTGCAGAAATTGTGCGAAGCCGCTTTTGTTTGCTGTTTTAGTCCCTTCCTATCATTAATATTTGACCGAAATCGTCAAACATGGTAGATTAACTAAACAGAATCTTAATTAAATTCGAGGTACCGCTTTGAAAGTACTGCAAGAAATAGAAAAATTCCTGCCCGACGTGGAAAAGCCTGCGCGCTACACGGGGGGCGAACTCAATATGGTCAAAAAAAATCCCGAAGCCATGGATGTCCGCTTTGCATTCTGCTTCCCGGATGTCTATGAAGTCGGCATGAGCTTTCTCGGTCTCTCTATCCTCTACCATCTTTTAAATGAACGCAACGATACCTATGTGGAACGCGTGTTTTCCCCATGGCCGGATATGGAAGACGCCATGCGGGCGCACGGTGTGCCGCTCTTTAGTCTGGAAACACACAGCACGCTGGACGAGTTCGATATCGTCGGCTTTAACGTATCCTATGAGATGTGTTTTTCCAATATCGTCCGCGCCATGCAGATGGCGGATATCCCGCCCATGTCAGCCGACCGCGGCGAAGACGCGCCGCTGATCATCGCAGGAGGATCGGCCATCTACAATCCCGAGCCCATTGCGGACTTTTTCGATGCGATATTCATCGGCGAAGGCGAAGAAACACTGAATGCCTTTGTTGACCTGCTGAAAGAGAAAAAGAAATATAAATGGAGCAAACAGACATTTTTAGAGAAGGCCTGCGCCATTGAGAGCGTCTATGTGCCCGCCTTTTATGTGCCCGAGGAAACCGAAAACGGCTATCACTTAAAGCCCATCAATCCGTACGCCAAGCCGACCATCAGCAAGGCCATCATCCGTGATTTGGATGCGTCATATTTCCCGTTAAAACCCATCGTGCCCTATCTCGGCATCGTGCACGACCGCATCACGCTGGAAATCTTCCGCGGATGCACGCGCGGCTGCCGGTTCTGTCAGGCGGGGTTCACCTATCGCCCAATTCGAGAAAAAAAGGCCGACACCTTGACTCAGCAGGCGCTGGATATCGAAGCCGCCACAGGGTATGACGAAATCTCCCTGTGCTCGCTTTCCACGTCGGATTATTCCGAAATCGCGCCGCTCATCGGCGGACTTCTGGACAACTTAAAAGACAAACGCGTCAGCGTTTCTCTGCCCTCCCTGCGCTTGGATACCGTCTTTAAAGACTACGCCCAGCGTCTGGATTCCATCCGCAAATCCGGCCTCACCTTTGCCCCCGAAGCGGGAAGCCAAAGGATGCGGGATATCATCAATAAGAACGTCACCGAGGAGGACCTCTTCTCCACCATGGAGCAGGTATTCAGCCAGGGCTATTCCTCGGTTAAGCTGTACTTCATGATCGGCCTGCCGTTTGAGACTTACGAAGATTTGGACGGCATTGTGGATTTGGTGAAAGGCGTTAAAGCCATCTACGGTGTGGCCGGAAAGAATAATCCTATAAAGTTAATGCTCACGGTTTCTGCCTCCAACTTTGTGCGCAAACCCGCGACGCCCTTCCAGTGGATTCCTCAGGACAGCATCGAAAGCCTGAA
>CALMFG010000128.1 GCA_937863465.1 uncultured Clostridia bacterium | reverse complement strand
ATATAGCTTTGATAGTTTTCAGACACCTTTTCGGCGTTCTTGCTTTGGGGCAGTGCGGGTTCGGGAATCACCGGAGCGGGGTTGCTTTCGGGTGCGGCGGCAGGGGCGCTGGCCGGTTTTACCACAGACGCAGTGGGCGGCTTCGCAGCCGATGCGGTCGACGTTTCAGTTTCTTTTTTTGCCGGAGCGGCGGATTTTGCATTTTTGCCCAGCGTTTCCAGGGAATCGAGCGCCGCGGAAATCTCAAGACTCATATCATCCATGGCCTTCAGCTGGGCCAAAAGTGCGTCCGATTCGCTATTTTTCTTCATGGTCAGGGGTTCCGGCGCGCTGATCGGGGCGGTTTTTTCGGGTTCCGAAAAATCGAAGCTTTTTTTTTCCGTCACGATCAATTCGGGTTCTTCTGGCGTCATTTTCGGCTCTGCCACAGTTATTTCGGGTGCGTCAGTCATGATTTCCGACTTCGGCGCAGTCTGTGCTTCGGGTTCCGGCGTCACTTCGGGCGCTTCGGTGCGCAAAACTTCGGCGGGCGCCGGCTCCGCTTTGGCGTATACCGTTTCGTTCTTCAGTGCGCTTAACATGGAGTTCCAGTCCACAGCTTCCTCAGAACCCGCATCGGTGGTTGGGACGACCGGGGCCGGAGCGGCGGTTTTTTCCTTGATGACCGTCACGGGCGCCGGTTCTGTATCTGCGGCAGGGGCATCTATTGGTTGTTTCTGCTTCTTCTGGTTTTTGGGTGTTTCTTCAACCGGGGTTTTTTCCAGACCAAAGAGCGCGGCGATGCCGCCCGTTTCTGCTTCGGGACGCTTGCGGAGCAAGCGGCCGAACAGGGCACCTAAAAGAACCGCCAAAACCAGCAGGCCCGCAACCGGCGCGGCGGTGTTAAGCAGCTGTCGGTACAGCGCGGCGTTGACAGGCTGTGTGGTCGGGTTTAAATCAAAATCCAAAGTCTGGACGATGCTGTCCGGAAGGTCATAGACGCTTTCGACAAAGTAGGTGCCTTCAATCTGGGTATCGTAGTATACGATGACGACATTGCCCATATAATAGAATTCATATGCGCGAAACTCGCCGGTCAGGCCGCCTTCATAATCGGTGAAATATCCCGAAACCACCAAACTCAGACGACCGTCCACCACCATGCTCGTCGGGGTCACATAGGTCATATAAAGCTTGGTCGAACGTCCAATATAGGACGCCAGCATGTCGGCCTCGTCGGCCAGCTGCTTTTCGGTCAAAAGAGACAAATCCAAATCCTGCCGGTTGGCAAAACCGAAGTCTTCGCTGAACAGGCTGTTAAGGCTGGTGCTTTCGCCGACCATCACACGCATCACTTCATAATCACTGGCGGTTTCATATAAAAGATTATCGGTAAAAAAGTCGGACTGAATATCGGTATCCACGTCGGTATACGCGCCGGTGAAGTCATCAGGAAAATTGATGGTGAAACCGTCAAACTGCTCGGCGGCGGCGGAGACAAAAGAGACCAGTATAAGCGTAAAGACCGCGGCGGCGGCAAAGAATTTTTTCATGGCTATTTCCTTAAGTCTTTTTTTCATGTACTGCAAAGTTATGACTGTATTATACACCAGAGGCATGGCGTTTGCATAATATTGTTTTTATTCGTTAAGTCCCGGCAGAAGACAAAGTCGTTGACTAAAAAAAGCAAGTTATGGTATGATAGCCGAGGATATTCGTTTGGGCGATCCCCATCGGATATCTTTTTTATTTTTTTACTGTATATAATTTTTGAAAGGATATAGGTGCTTTTTTGCACCGGAGAAAAGGGAAATGGCTGGAATTTTAGTTTGCGGCGCCCAATGGGGCGACGAAGGCAAGGGCAGGTTTGTGGACTTTTTGGCAAAAGACGCGGATATGGTCATCCGTTTCCAGGGCGGAAACAACGCCGGCCATACCGTCATCCACGCCGGAGTGACCTACAAACTGCACCTCATTCCTTCGGGAATACTGTATGGCAGCAAACCCTGCGTCATCGGAAACGGCGTGGTGGTGGATCCGGGTGCACTTCTGGAGGAAATCGACGGACTGGAAAAAGCCGGTATCAAAACAAGCCAGCTGTTTTTGTCCGACCGCGCGCATGTGCTGATGCCCTACCATCGGGCTTTGGACGCGATGAATGAAGAATCCCTGGGCAAAAGCAAGATTGGCACCACGCAGAAGGGTATCGGACCCTGCTATACCGACAAAACGTCGCGTCTGGGCATTCGGTTTTGCGACCTTTTGGACGAAGAACGGTTTGCGATGCTGACGCGTCAGCGCACCGCGGAAAAGAACCAGATTATCACGAAAATTTACGGCAAAGCCCCGCTGGACGCCGAAGCGATTATCGCGGAGTACCGCGCGTACGCCGAAAGACTGAAACCCTATATCACCGATACCAGCCAGATGGTCTATGACGCGCAGAAAAGTGGAAAAACCCTGCTTTTTGAAGGCGCGCAAGGCATGCTGCTGGATCTGGATTACGGCACATATCCGTATGTGACATCCTCTCACCCGACATCGGGCGGGGTGGCCAGCGGTGTGGGCATCGGCCCTGCGGCGCTGACCGAAGTGGTCGGCGTGGTGAAAGCTTATACCACCCGTGTGGGCGCAGGCCCGTTTACCACCGAGCTTTCTTGCGAAACCGGCGACCTTATCCGCGAGAAGGGCCATGAATACGGCACCACCACCGGCAGACCCCGGCGATGCGGATGGCTGGATCTGGTCATCGTTGAATTTGCGGCCAGAATCAACGGCATCACGTCCATCGCACTCAGCCGCATGGATACGCTGGGCGGTTTGGACAGGGTCAAAATCTGTGTGGGCTACGAGCTGAACGGCGAAGTCATCCGCAACTACCCCGCATCCCTCAAAGACCTGGAAGCCTGCAAGCCGGTCTACAAGGAATTTGACGGCTGGGATGCAAACCTGTCGCATATTCGCGCATTTGAGGATTTGCCGGCATCGGCTAAAGAATATGTCAACTTCATCGAGGAATTCCTCGGCGTACCAGTGGATATGATCGGTGTGGGCGCCAGCCGCGAAGAATGTATATTGCGTAAACAGTACGTGTAAAAGCTTTTCTTTTTCGGGGCGGACAGGTATAATGAAAGCCTTAAAAAACATTGGTTACAAGTTTGCCGTACCAGGTGGGGAGCCAGCGGTGCCCTGTATCCGCAACCCGCTACAGCGGAACTGGATTCCCGATTTGAGGGTGAAGCGGTTCCAGTATGGTGTGGCGTTAAGCCGGCGTTGACAAGCAGGCCCCAAAGCGATGTTTTGCCGTGAACCCTGTCAGGTCCTGACGGAAGCAGCAGTAAGCGGATGTAAGCATGTGCCTGGACAAGTTTTGCTTTGAGCTGGCTTCGCCAAGGGCCTTGGGGTCGTTTCTATTCGATTTTTGGGTGTACGGCATTTAATTTAAATAACAAAAAAGACTGTGAGCCATTCACAGTCTTTTTTTATCTATAACATTTTTTTAAAGCTGAAGTGACATTTATTTTGGTGCGAGAATCATATAGCTATCCGGATTTCTGTCCAGCACAATCTCGATGTTCTTGTCCCGATTAAACTCACCCGACAATTTGGTCGCAAACAGCACGCCGTTAATGTCCAGCATATTATACCCTTCCGGCACCGCGGATATCCAGTGATCGGCCTGTAAAGACAGGGAATTCGATGTAAAGTCTACATATCCGGATAGGGCGTACTCGCCGCTTTTTTCGATAGTGTTTCCGTCAGCCGGGCTGAAGACGAAGCGTGCGTTGATTTTGCCGGATTCATTATCAATGCTGTCGATGATGAGCTCGGCGTTCATCGTGCCGGAAGTGTTCTGATATGTCCCCGAATAAACAGCGCCGTTCAGGTAGTATGTGCTGTTCAAATCAGAGGAAAGGTAGTATAGTATTTCACCATACTCGGGATTGAAGACAACTATGATATAAGTATCGCACCAGGCGGGATGGAGACTTCCCATATATTGAAGAGCCGATTCAATTTTTGTCTGTATGGGGTTTACATTGCCGTAAGCCCACCAAAACGAATGATTCGGGGATATGCTCTGATAGATGTACTCGGCAAAATCTGCGCGAATGCTTTCGGTCGATTCGGGCGTTAAAAATCCGGCTTTCAGGCATTCAATCTGAATATCTTCCGGGTCTGTGATGCCGTACGAAGCTAAACAATCGCGGTAGGAAAGCGCTCCTAAGGGGAGCTGGTCATCATAAAGATAAAACCCATTGGCATTGATATTTGAAAAATAGTGATATGCGAGAGCCTCTTCATTGGCGGTTGTATACGCAATGATGCTTAAGAGGCGCGCAGCGAGCTCTCGGCTGTTGGATGCGGTGGCGTAATCGATGATATAATAGCCTTCTGCTTCCGTGCTCGCCAGCCAGGAACGGTCCACGCCGTCAACCGTGATGACATCAAAAAACGAGAGGGCATTGATATACTGATTGATTTCGGCGGTTGCATCGCCCAGCTCGTTCAGAAGAAATATCGCTTCAGATACATTGTCGATAATTTCCGCGTATTGGGCAGGCGCGATATCCGAGTGTGTATAATTTTCATCGGTTTGCCATTGCGCATTCATCCAGATGTCGATACCGTATTTTTCATTCAGCTCGTTCATTTCGAATTTTTGAGTTGAAGTAAAATAGGATTCAAATTGTGTAACTTCACGGCCGTTAAGAAGCGCGCTTTCAGGTGTGGGCGTCGGATAAAGCTCGGCGGGGCTCTTTATAGCCATTTCTATCTGCGGCTTTAAAAGGCAGTAGGCCGCGCAACCAGAAGTCAGCAGTAAGGAGCAGCATAGGGCTATGATGATCAGTCGTTTCATCGAGTTACCTCATTTTCCATAAGCAGGTTAGCAGAGTGTGTGACATATCGATTATAGAATAAATTGGATGCGATGTCATCCATAGATTGCTTTGCTTTATACCTATAAATCAAGTAGAATAAGCTTACCATCAATAGAAGCAAAGAAGGCAAAACGTGGTTAAGATTGAAGGCATCATCATTGACATCGTCTACCGCAACGAGGAAAACGGCTATACGGTTTTAGAGATTGAGGTAAACGGCGAACTGGCCACCGCGGTGGGCGCATGCCCGCATGTGGCGGTGGGTGAATTTGCGCGCCTGTATGGCATCTGGACCGAGCACAAATCCTACGGGCGTCAGTTTAAGATTACCAGTGTGGAGACGCAGCTGCCCGATAATCCGGTCAGCATGGAGATGTATCTTTCTTCGGGCGTCATCAAGGGCATCGGCCCGGCCACAGCCGAGAAGATTGTTTCGGTCTTTGGCGCCGAAACTTTCAACGTGATTGAGAATGATCATACGCGCCTCTCCGAGATTAAAGGCATCTCGGGAAATATGGCGCAGACCATACACGACAGCTTTATGGAGACCGCCGCGCTGAAAGGCGTCATCATCCAGCTGCAGAATCTGGGGCTTTCGGTAAAACAGGCTTTCAGAGCTTACGAGAAATATGGCAGCATCGCCGAGGAGCTTATCAAGGAAAACCCATACCGGATGATTGACGACATCTACGGCATCGGGTTTGAACGGGCCGACCGCATCGCCGAGGTTATGGGCTTGGCGCGTGAAGCGCCTTTCCGCGTGGAAAACGGCATCAAGCACACGCTGAAACTCGCGCTGGGCGAAGGACACACCTGCTTGCCCGAAACCATGCTTTTAAGAAAAACCGCCGAAATCATCGGCGTAGCCGAAGAATTGGTGGAAAAAAACTTACAGCAGCTGGCGATGAACGGCGATGTGGCGCGAAAAATCTATTCGGGCGTGACGGCCGTGTTTTTGGCGGGGGCGTATATCGCCGAGACCGAGACGGCCAGACGGCTGTTTATGCTGGCCAAAGCCGATGCGGCCATGCCAATTAAGGACATCGAGGGCGAGATTGCGTACTACGCAGGCGAACTCACCATCTCCGAGGAACAGCAGGCGGCGGTACAGAGCGCGCTGAAAAACAGCGTCTCGGTCATCACAGGCGGGCCGGGCACCGGGAAGACCACCATCATCAAGGTACTTT
>CALMFG010000127.1 GCA_937863465.1 uncultured Clostridia bacterium | reverse complement strand
GATGCGATTGGCCCTTTTTTAGGGAGTTGGTCATAGCCATGCACGGTACCCAGTGTGGCCTCCAGATGCGCCGGCACACCCGCCTGGATTAGTGCCTCGGCGTACGCGTTGCCTTCGTCCCGCAAGGGGTCAAACTCGGCAGTCTCAATGTAGCAGGGCGCAAGATTTGTTAAGTCCCCCAGCGCCGGCACCGCGTATTTTGGCGGCGTTTCGCCTTGTTTCAGCGGCAGATAGTACTGCCACATATGCAGGCTGTTCTGATAATCCCAGACCGGTGTATCCGTAAAAGCCATCATGGACGGCGTGTTGCACGCGTTGGAGATGACCGGATAGATCAGCACCTGCAGGCTGACCGGAATGCCCTTGTCCCGTGCCATCTGGCAGACCGATGCCGCGAGTCCTCCGCCCGCGCTGTCTCCGGTAATCACCACCCGGGAAGCGTCCAGCCCCAGCGCTTCGGCGTTCTTTGTCAAATATTCCAGCGCCGCAAAGCAGTCATTCACGCCGTATGGGAACGGAAACTCTGGTGCGAGACGATAGTCCGCCGAAAAAACCGGGCAGTTCAGCTGATGCGCGTAGCTGTAGAGCAGGGCATTGTTTAGCGCGTTGCCCATGGCAAACGCTCCGCCGTGGAAGTGCAGGACAAACGGAGTCTTTTCCTGCCGCTGGACGGGGTGATATTCATAAACTTCTATCATTTCGCCCAAGTAGCCGGGGATGCGAAAGCAGTCAATCGAGACGCCGAATTTTTTCTTCTTGACCAGATGCTTTAAGAGTCCCTCGCCTTCACGCACGATGATGATATTTTTCTGTGAGGAGATATCCAGTTTAAAATGTTTGAGCGCCCGAAATTCCCTGGCGATGTTGTATTTATCCATCTGTCTTTCCTTAACTTAATTTTCTTCTCTAGATTATACCATACTCATCAGCCGCATTGCTTGGTTTCATGCTTAATTACCGCGCCCATGCATCACGCCATATTCCTTTCGCGCCATGCGTGATGTATAATAATCATGAGTCCTGAAAAGGCGCTTTGTTTGACCGCTTCTATCTTCTCGGAGGTTTATTTCTATGAAACTTCGGCGTTCCAAATATCTTGCTCTTCTCGTGCTTCTCGTTATTCTTTTGGCCGGATGTACCTATATCCAAATCCTGCCGGCCGATGAGTCTTCCGCTCCGGCAACCGAAGACATATCTGATTCGCCGGATACATCCGCTCCCGACTCCGCGGGAACCAGTTCCCACGTCATCGCCGACTACTTCCCGTTTGTCGCCAACCAAACGATGGTCTACGAGGGCTTCGGAAACGAATACGCGGCCTATACCGCCTACCCGGATTATATATCGGACAGCCGCATGCAGCTGCGTACCAGCAACGGCGGCACCGAAACCATAAAGGTTCTGGAGAACAGCGGCGGCAAACTGACCGTTGTTCTCGCCAAAAGCGAAATCTACTATAAAACCAATCTGTGCGATGCCGAGGCCGATTCGGGCGAAGTGCTGCTGGCCGAGCCCCTGGTCGTCGGTACCACATGGACGCTCCCCGACGGCAGTACGCGCACCATCACTGGCGTGAGCGTTCCCGTCGCCACCCCGTACGGCGATTTTAATGCGCTGGAAGTGACCACCACCTATGCCGATTCGGTGACCCGTGATTACTATGTCTTAAACACCGGCCTGGTTAAATCGGTTTTTGAGTCGGGGGACACGACGGTACGCAGTGAGCTTTCCAGCATTCTGGAAGGCGGTGATTTTGTCATCGCTTCGGTTGCGCTGTATTATCCCGAAAACACCGATACCGATACGCTGGTCTCGGTCAGCGAAACATCGATTCACCTTAAGACAAATGAAGATATCCATGATTATTTCAGTGAATCCTTCATCACGCGCGGCATGATGAGCCCGCAGACCAAAATCAATGCGCTGTCGGTTGACGACGCCTCGGGCATCGCGACGATCGATTTTTCATCCTCTTTTCTGACCGAAATGAACGCTGGTTCGGATATGGAAGGCGCAATTATTCAAAGCGTGGTCAATACGGTGGGCGCGTATTTCGAGGTCAGTCAAGTCATCATCACCATCGACGGCGCCAATTATTCCTCGGGGCACTTCTTTAAAGAAAAAGGAGAATGGTTCGACACCGATTTTTAGATGTCGATAGACAAAAAACCTTGAACCGTAGCCAAAAACCAGAAGGTTTGATACACTAAATATTAGACATATCATGTTTTGACTAACCACACTAAATTATTAGGCAGGTGAATATCATGATCAAATGGGGAATCGCCGCAACCGGCAATATTTCCAATCAGTTTGTACAGGGATTAAAACGCATTAAAGGCGGTGAGTTCTACGCCGTCGCTTCGCGCGACTTAAGCAAGGCCGAAGCTTTTGCCAAGAAATACGGCGCGAAGAAAGCCTACGGCAGCTATGAAGCGATGGCCGCCGACAAGGATATTGACATTGTCTACATCGGCACACCCAACGACAGCCACATCACGCTGGCTAAGCTGTATTTAAACGCGGGCAAGAACGTGCTCTGCGAAAAGCCCATGGGCGTCAACGCCAAACAAACGGCCGAAATGGCCAAGCTGGCCAAGAAAAAAAGCCTGTTTTTGATGGAAGGCATGTGGACGCGCTTTTTCCCGGTCACCCAAAAAGTGCAGGCCTGGCTGGCCGAGGGAAAAATCGGCACGCCGCGCTTTATGTCGGCCTTTTTCGGCATCGAATCCGGCGAGAACTGGCGAAAATCTTTCGCGCTTTCGGGCGGATCGCTCCTGGATGTCGGCATCTATCCTTTGGCCTTCACCATGCTGGTTTTTGGCAACGATTACGCAGCCCTTAAAGGCATGTCGCTGAACAACGCCGAAGGCATTGACGAGGTCAACACCTTTATCATGGATTATCAGGACCGTCTGGCCACCATCGCGTGCGGCGTGGGCCAGCGTATGCATAACCGCGTCTATATTGAAGGGGATAAAGGCCGCATTAAGGTGGACGGCAACTGGTGGCACCCCAAGCGCGCAGTGCTCACGACCGGCGTCCAGGACGTCGTCGATTACGCCGAAAAGAAAACCGTGTTTAAGGACAACTACCCCAGCACCGGCTTTCAATACGAGGCCCAGCACGTGAACGACTGTGTCGCCAAAGGCCTGACCGAATCGCCCATCATGCCGCTTTCCGATTCTGTAGCCATCGCTCAGGCGATGGACGCGCTTCGCAAGGAATTCGGCGTCGTCTACAAGGAAGATTAAAATACGAATTGACTACTGCCGCCATATCTCGGGCGGCTTTTTTTTTCGGTCTTTGCCGTTCGAAAAGGCCGCGCGTATCCATTCCCTTTGGTGTGATTCTTTTTAGAAATCGCCTCTTTTTCTCGGTCATTTCTCCGATGTTCTGCGGTGCTTACATCTTTTTTTTACTTAATTTGCGAAAATTCAACGTAATCCTCATTTTGCACCGTAATTTCCCGTAAACCGCACAAAGATTATGTTTAAGAAAATCAATATTGTGTTTATATAAGAAGTAATTTACTGAATTAGACTTCTTTTGTTTCGCAGCAGTTCAATTAAAAAGGAGTGCACCCAAAATTATGACAAATATTCTTCTGGTCAATAATGAGAGAAAATGGATTGAGGATATTGGCCGCTGTCTGTTTGAAAACGGATATAATACATTCTATGCGAAAAATACATCCGAGGCATTGGATGATCTGGACAGAACCGGAATCGATATTGTGATTGCGGATATTATGGCGCCCAAGATGACCGGCCTTACGCTCTTAAGCGTGGTCAATCAGAACTATCCCGAGATTCCCGTCATCCTCATCGCCGACGCCGCATCAATGGACGAGGCGCAGGCCGCCGTGAAGGAAGACGCTTTTGACTATCTGGTCAAACCCGTTGGCGAATCGGCGCTCCTCAAAAGCGTCAATATGGCACTGTGGCATCAGCGGGCCATGACACGCACCAGCGAGGCTGTCGATTCTTCCGAGTCTTCCCTGCAGGACGAAGCCCTGTTTTCAGCCATCAGCTCCACATTCCATACCATCGGCCGCATTTTGGAGCTGAAAGATCCGCTTTCCGCCGGACATGAGCGCAAAGTTGCCAGTCTGGCGCTCAGCATCGCCAAAAAAATGAACTTAAGCCAGCGCCAGCAGGACTGCATCTACTTTGCAAGCTTCCTGCACGACATTGGCAAGCTGCTGATTCCGTCCGAAATTCTGTCAAAGCCCAGCAAGCTGACTCCGTGTGAATACGCCATGGTCAAAGACCATGTATCCCGCGGCTGTGCGCTGATCGAGCATATCAAACTGCCCTGGCCGATTCAGGATGTGGTTTACCAGCATCATGAACGATTGGACGGCAGCGGCTATCCCGAAGGTATTATGGGGGACAGCATCATGCTGGAAGCCAGAATTCTGGCGGTCGCCGATGTGATTGAAGCGATGACCTCCTACCGTCCGTACCGTCCGCGGTTTGATATCCGCGTCGCGCTGAAGGAAATTTCGGATAATCGCGGCAGGCTGTATGACGAATCGGTCTGCGACGCCGTCTATTCGCTGTTCCGGGACGATAACTACCAGATTGAGGATGACCCCTTGGGTCATCGGATGGTCATATATAAATAGCTTAAAAAGACAACCCAGTCTCTGATATTCTCTTTTCTTCTATCAAAAAAACAAGCTGTATGCTTGTTTTTTTGATGCCCGGCATTTTAATATCCGGCTTTGTCCTCAAAGTATTCGTATCCATCCACAATATCCAGATAGGCGCCGTCAAACCCCAGGTCCAGTATTCGCCCCGCCATACTGTTTTCACCGGTGAGGATAATATCCTGCCAGTCGGCATTCCAGAACTCTACGGGGTAATTCCCGTCCCACTGCCGGTTCTCTTCTTTCAGCCATCCGGGCGGATTTTCATACCAGCTCTCCTGCCAGTAATCCCGATAATCCTCGGCTTCACCGATGCTGAGGTACGCGATGACCAGCCGTTTCCCGCCGTTGGCTTTCTCTTTCAGCCCCGCAATATCCGCACGTGTGTAATCTTCCTGCCCGTTAAAATCGATATCGATGATAAGCACATCATAATCGGTGGCCGACAGCGCCGCCAGAAAATCGGCTTTTTCCGCATAGTTTTCAGGATTCAGTACAGCAAGAAAATTTTTCGCGTCGGACAGGCGCGTGATATCCGCCGCACCGCCCGCTTCGGTCAGCGGCGGCACTTGGGTCAGTTCTAAATTCGGCGCCGCAAATCCGATAAACCCGTTCTGCGTGTTATAGTCGTGGGCGTCGGTAATCTGTTTGGCGCGTTTGCAGTAATCGATGCTGAGCACCGAAAGCGAAAGCGTTTTGGCCAGCTTAAGCTGATTGGTCAGCGCCGTTTTGCTTTTCTCACCGCGCGCCACGCCGTATCCGCCTTCCCCAAAGCTTAAGCTCTCCTGCCCCAGCCCGTCGATGGCCGCGATGAACCCCATCGCCGGTTTCCCGTCGGGCAGTCCGCTGACGGTTAAAAGCGGCGACGCGTTTTGCGGGATGATGATAAAATCCGGGTCGGTATTCCGCATGGTTTCGGATATCGCCATCACCCATCGGCGCATCGCCTCGCGGTAATCCGGTCGGCTCACATCCATGCTAAACTCAACTCCATCGGTCGCATCGGGTTCCACGGTGGTGATAGCCGCCGTCGGCGCCGCTGTGGCAGTTGTCTCGATTGTCGCTGTCGGCTCCGGCAGGTCTTGTACACAGGCGACAAAAAAGGCCGAAACCGTTGCCAGCACAGCCAGAAGTTTTATCCATCCTGTCATTCCCTGTTTATTCTGTCTTAGCGTGTTCATCTTCCAAATCCTCGGGGCGCTTTCTTTGCGCCGGATGACGCCGATTTTTCTTTGGCCTTCTCGCTGTCCGCTTCGTCGGTTAAGTACCCAATCGGCTGAGTGCAGTACAGGCGGTAATCCAGCGTCTCCAGCATTTTGGACAAAACGACAAACGCGTAGCTGAGCGTGACCACGCCCGAGACCAGCGTCCCCAGACCAAAATAGCCGCTGTCAAAACGAACCGAGACCAGTACAAAGATAATTTGCGTCACCATCAGCATGGCCATTATCTTGAGCGCCGAAGCGCGGTCGTCAAAATACAGTATAATGGAGGCGATGATATTGACCATCACGATACAGAAATAGCCGAAGCACAGATAGGCGAAAATATAGAACGCAAAATCCGAAAGCCCCATCGACGAGAAGTAAAGACGCGCCAGAATGACCGACAGCACCGATACCATCAGCTGAACCTGCATCAAGAGGAATATCTCGTTGTAGAGGTTGTCTTTCATGCTTTTACCCGCCTGCTCCAGATCCATCAGCGAACCGCCGCCGTCCAGCATGTGCATATATTCGCGGTAGTGGTCGTAGAACGTGGTTTCGGTCTTTACCACAAACATCACCATGGCGGGCATGGTCGTCAAAAGCGCGATAAACGCGGGCACGTCGTAAACCGGCGCCACGCGCATATGGCTGGCGATGGAGAACCCGATGCTGGTCTGCCACACGATGACCGTGTGCGCAAAGATGCTGACCATGTAGAACGTATTGATGAAAAGCAGGCTTGGCATTTTCTTAAGATAGGAGAGAAACGCAAAGTAGGATTTGTCATGTACGGCAAAGAAGCTCTTGACGCTGACAGTATGCAGGCAGACGATGAGGATGAATCCGATATCCATTCCGACCAGCACCGCATAAATCGTATCCATCGTTTGGCGGCTTATGAGATAACGGATGATGAGATATCCGACAGCGATGCCGATGATGAAATTCAGCGTAATCCGTACATAGTCCTTGACCGCCGAAATATACACCATCGAGAAGAACATCGCCGTGATGGTGATGGTGAGGATATAGCAGAGAAATTCCATCATAGGCGGTAAATCGATATAATATATAAAAACCAGACTGATAAGCCCAGAAATCATCACACACAGCGACATGCCCCCGATAAAAGAGGAAAATATCTTTTCTTTCTGCTTGGTATAGAGCATATCCGACACATAGCGCGACATCAGCATACCGAAAAGGCCGGATATCAGAAGTCCGCCGATAAACGCATAAGTGACGCCAGCCATCAGCATGTTCTGCTGCT
>CALMFG010000126.1 GCA_937863465.1 uncultured Clostridia bacterium | reverse complement strand
AGTTCGTCATACTTGGCATCCAGAGCCAACTGCAACCTCTCCACGGTTTTTGCCAATTCCAACGCTTTTTCGTAGTCATTGGCGATGTCTGGCTCGGCCATTCGGTTTTCTAACTGATGAACCTCGTTTTCGCCAGTAAGAATGGCGTCCTCCAGCCGCTGAATCTTTCCTGTTAATTTATTGACGGCTGATTGCTGGGCTTTGCGCTGGGCATAGTCGTTTTGGCCGGCACTTTCACTTTTTGCATCGGTCGAAGGAGAGGAGACCTCCAGTGCGCGTTTGGATAGATAATCGTCATAGTTGCCGAGGTATTCGGTTAAGCGCTCGTTTTCAATATAGAGAATCCGGTCGGCCATCTGGTTGATTAAGTATCGGTCGTGGGAGATAATCAGCATGGTGCCGGGATAGTCCTCCAGAGCGGCCTGTAACGCCTCTTTGGCCCCGATATCCAGATGGTTGGTCGGTTCGTCCAGCAGCAGGAAATTGGCCTTGGAAAGCATCAGGAGCAGAAGCGAGAGACGTGCCTTCTCGCCGCCCGAAATGTCGCGAACTACTTTAAACACCTCGTCACCCACAAACAAAAATGCGCCTAACAATTTCCGCACTTCGGTTTCGGTCAGATTCGGATATTCGTCATGGACGCTGGAAAGAACGTCCTTTTCTTCGTTCAGGTTGGACTGCGTCTGGTCAAAATACGCAGGGAACACATTGATGCCAATCTTCACTTCGCCGGAATCGGGCTGAACCGACCCTTGGAGGATTTTGAACAGCGTGGTTTTGCCGCTGCCGTTGGCACCCAACAGAAACACGCGTTCGCCGCGGCGGATATGAAAGTACGCGTTTTTAAACAGTGTCTGGGGCCCGAAGGATTTGCCGAGGTTTTCAGCGATGGCCACGTCCTTGCCGCCGGTGGTTTCCGCGCCAAAGGACAGGTGCAGAGTGCGGTCATGCTTCACTTCGTCTTTCAGCTGTTGTTCCAGCTTATCCACCACATGCTGCTTAGACTTGGCGGTCTTGATGTTGCGTTCGCGGTTCCAGCGCAGCTGTTGCTCGATGATGCCGTTGATACGGTCAATTTCGCGCTGGATGTTTTTGTTGTCCCGCGTTAGTTGTTCTTCGTCCAACAGTTTTTGCTTTAAGTACGCGGTGTAATTTCCGATATAGGTTTTTAGACGCCCGTGAGACAGGTCAAATGTGCGGTTGGTGACGTTATCCAAAAAACGGCGGTCATGCGAAATGACGATAAATGCGCCGCTGTAGGACGAAAGAAAACCCTCCAGCCATTCGACCGAATTGATATCCAGATGGTTGGTCGGCTCGTCTAAAAGCAGAAGGCTGGCGCCGGCCAGCAGCATCTTGGCCAGACTGACCTTGGTTTTTTCTCCGCCGCTTAAAGAAGCCGCCCGTTTTTGCAGGTCCGCTTCGCCAAAGCCCAGGCCGGTCAGCATGGCACGGGTACGGCTGTGGTAGGTCAGTCCGCCCTGCGCTTCATACCGCTCGGTCAGGGTGTGCTGGCGGTTGACCAGCGTATCCAGATCGCCGACATGGTGATCGATGTCGCTGTGTATCTGTTCCAGCTCAATGGCGATATTATCCAGAAAGGAGAAGACGCTTAAAGTCTCGTCCAGAACTGAGCGTGAGTCGGAAATATTCAAATGCTGTTCCATATAGCCGAGCGAAATAAGCTTGCCGAAATGGACGCTGCCGTCCGAGGGCTTTTCTTCCCCCAGCAAAATACGAAACAGGGTGGTCTTACCCGCGCCATTGGCGCCAACCAGGCCGATGCGGTCATGATTTTCCACATCAAAAGTGACGCCTTCGAAAAGCGTATCATCAAAAGATTTTGAAAGATTGACGGCTGATAAGATTTTCATGGTTGTGATTTCCTTAAAGTTGACGTTCCAGTTGCCATTTTAACATACACGCCCTGAAAAACAAAAGAATTATTGTCTGACGCAAAAAATATCGATGGATTTGTCCTTTATTTATCCGCAATTAGCGTAATTTATCCGTAAACAAAAACAAATGGGTGTTGTAAAATGCAAATAAAAGGATATAATAATTGAAATGCATCACAATGATGGGTTTAGAGGTTGATGAAGACCAAGGTACAGTTAAACGTCCCCAATATCCTGACGCTGCTGCGGTTTTTTATGGTGCCGTTTGCGGTTTGGTGCGCCTTGAAAAACCGCATGATCTTAGGCTTTATCATCTATCTTGCGGCCTGCGCCACCGATGTGCTAGACGGATATATCGCGCGGAGATATAATCAGGTGTCCGATGCCGGAAAGCTTCTGGATCCGCTCGCGGACAAGGTGATGATTATCGCCATGGTGATTACGTTTACCGTGATGCGCCTGTATACGCTGGCCATGCTCATCATTATTCTTGCCAAGGAACTGCTGATGATTATCGGGGCGCTGTTTCTGTTTAAGCGCGATGTGGTGGTTCAGGCCAACTGGGCTGGGAAAAGCGCGGCACTGCTGACGCATGTTTCCATCGGGCTTGCATTTTTAAGCTTCTTCTACAAGAGTGCCTACTACTATGTGATGATTGTGGCGATTGCGGCCACGCTGATTTCGCTGGCTCAGTACGCTTACATTTATTTTTTCAAGGTGAACAAACCGGGTAATGGGGAAACGGCGTCAAAAACCGATTGACGGATATAGCAAACACCGCTTATAATTGGTCTAATATAAAAAAGCGTTGATTTTTGAAGAGTGTTACCGAAAAGAGCCGAACAAAAGAGATAAACGCCGATGGCTGAAAGCGTTTAAACCGGCAAGGACGGAACACGGGTCGCAAAAGGAGCTGTGCGGGGGATAAGCCCGTATCGCGGGTTTCCGGCGTTATCGGAACGGATGAATGAGGCAAAAAGAAGTCGTTTTTGCGAATTAAGGTGGTACCGCGTGGATAAGTCCTCGCCCTTTTGTGGGGCGGGTTTTTTTTTTACAAAGGAGAAACTATGGATTTTATTGGCAGTATCGGTGACGATTTCAAATATCGGTTTATGCGGAACATCAGCGCTTTGGATATCATGTTCATCATAATTCTAGCGGGCATGCTGGCTGTGGCGCTGTTGTCCGAAAAAATCGCTAAAAGATTTAAGAAAACCGACCGCGAGATTTTGCGTCTGTCGGTGAAGATTAAGACCGTCGCGCTGATTCTCACAGCGATTCTCGCCATGGTCATCACGCAGTTTTTTTAAAACTAAAAAAGTTTTTAGGAATATATTCTCGGAGGAAAGCAATGGCAAAAGAGATGGACAAGGTATATGATCCGAAACAGGTGGAAAAACGCCTGTATCAGGAATGGATGGATAAAGGATACTTTAAGGGGACAGTGGACCGGAGCAAGAAGCCTTTCTGTATCTCGATGCCCCCACCCAACATCACAGGGCAGCTGCATATGGGGCACGCGCTGGACAACATGATGCAGGACGCACTGACGCGCTTTAAGCGGATGCAGGGCTTTGCCGCGCTGTGGCAGCCGGGCACCGACCATGCCAGCATTGCGACCGAAGTGAAGATTGTCGATATGCTGGCCAAAGAGGGCACCAGCAAGGAAGAGCTGGGACGCGAAAGATTTCTGGAACGCGCGTGGGAATGGCGCGCCGAATACGGCGGACGTATCGTCAACCAGCTAAAACAGCTGGGTTCTTCGTGCGACTGGAGCCGTGAGCGCTTCACTATGGATGAAGGATGTTCGGAAGCCGTTAAAGAGGCGTTTGTGCGTCTGTATGATAAGGGATTGATCTATCAGGGCGACCGCATTATCAACTGGTGCCCGGACTGCGAAACCGCGCTTTCGGACGCCGAGGTGGAGCATGAGGACGAAGCGTCGCATCTGTGGCATTTCCGCTATCCCGCCAAGGACGGCGGAGAAGGCATTGTGGTGGCCACCACGCGCCCTGAAACCATGCTGGGCGATACGGCGGTGGCGGTGAATCCTGCGGACGAACGGTATCAGGATATGGTCGGTAAAACGGTCATCCTGCCGTTGGTGAACCGCGAGATACCCGTGGTAGCGGATGATTATGTAGACCTGGAATTCGGCACCGGCGCGGTGAAGATTACGCCCGCGCACGACCCGAACGACTTTGAGGTAGGCGAACGTCACGGCTTGGCGGTCATCCGTGTTTTGACCGACGACGGCAAAGTGAACAGCTTTGGCGGCAAGTACGCGGGGCAGGACCGCTTTGAAGCGCGCAAGAATATCGTCAAGGATATCGAGGCGCTGGGTCTCCTGGTGAAAATTGAAGACCACAATCACGCGGTGGGGCACTGTTATCGCTGTAACACCGTGGTAGAGCCAATTGTTTCCAAGCAGTGGTTCTTGTCCATGAAAGAGCTGGCCAAGCCCGCGATTGAGGCGGTTCGGAGCGGCAAAATCAAGTTTGTTCCCGAACGGTTTGATAAAATCTACTTTAACTGGATGGAAAACATCCGTGACTGGTGCATCTCGCGCCAGCTGTGGTGGGGGCATCGTATTCCCGCCTACACCTGCGACTGCGGCGAAATGATTGTGGCCAGAGAAATGCCGGATGTCTGCCCGAAATGCGGCGGAAACCATTTTATGCAGGACGAAGACGTGCTGGACACCTGGTTCAGCTCAGGGTTATGGCCCTTCTCCACGCTGGGCTGGCCGG
>CALMFG010000125.1 GCA_937863465.1 uncultured Clostridia bacterium | reverse complement strand
AGGCGCGTGCCCGAAGCATCCACCTTGAGGTCGGCCGGGATATCGCTCTTGGTAAACAGCCGTTCGACACCGCCGCCCGCGATAAAATCGACGCCCGAATCCGGGAAACAGCGCGCGATGGTCTTCATCATGGAGCGACGTCCCGCGTGGGCCAGAAAAGCGGCCGGTGTGCCGTCAATCAGCGAAGCCGCGGTGATGACGCCGGTTTTGTAACCGTTATTGCCCGCGATATCCAAAATCGTCGTCAGTGCGTTGCCGTCCTTATCGGCTGAAATATAGCCCGACGGCATGGTGACGCCGGTAGCCAGCATGGTGCCGCCCTGCGAAGAATCGGCGCCGCCGTCCACCGTGATGTGCACGGGAAAGTCCATATAGACCGGCTCGGCGGTCATATCGCCGCTCATCAGCTTGTTGAAGATACGGCCGATCTCAAGATGCGTTTCACCCATCCCGTCGCCGACGATATAGAAGATGTATTTGGGCGCAGAAACGGTATCTGTTGTTTCGGCGCTAACTGAAAAGGGCATGATGACCAATGCCGCAGTGAGTGCAACCGTAATCAGACGTTTCAGCCAGTTGTTTTTCATCAAGCTTCTCCCGTAGTTTGTGTTGATATCCCTATTATTCTATCATGGAATCTTCCTGAGAATGTGAATTTTTCGGAAACCTGAAAGGAAGCTAAAATCCATTTGATGCAGGCAATGTGGTATAATATGAGAAAACAATCAGGGGGTGTTCTGCGTGGCGGTAAAGATTCTGGTATCAATCGCGAGTCTCTGTACCATGGGGTTTGGCGTGTGGCACTTTTTTGTGCCGAAAGCGTATGACTGGTACGGTTATATCTCGCCCGAGGCAACCGAGCTGGTGGCCGCGGTCCGCGCGACTAATGTGTTTTTCTCGATGAGTCTGGTGATTTTCGGGCTGTTGAGCCTCATCTTTGTGCTTTCGCCTAAAAGCGGCGCCTTTGCGCTTCGCATCATGCTGGCGGCGGACGTTCTGCTCTGGGCGGTGCGCGTGGGGATGCAGTTAGTCTTTCCCCAAGGCAGCATAGCTCTTGCGCTCCAATACGGCATGCTGGCCGCGTTTGTCATCATCTTCGGTCTGTTTCTTGTTAGTTTTGTGCTCAGCCTAAAATCATCAATGATATAAGGATAAATACATATGGTAGAAGTGGTTTTTAACGACAGCACCAAGGGCGGCATGGCGATGGCCCAAAAAAAACACCGCGAAATCGGCGCGCCGGTCGGCATCGGGTTCAATCTGGATGTCGGCGACATCTCAGGTGCGGTGGACGGCGATGAAAGAAAAGCGGTTTTTGTCCGCCTGTTCAGTTCGGTCGAATTTAAGCCGTCCGACCTCGCACATTTTTTCGGCATCCAAAGACACGATGTTGACGATCTGATGAACGCCGCCAGAAAAGGCGAAGCGATACGCGTCTGGAAGAGCGACGCGGCCTACTCGGCGTGCGGCTTCGCGTATGTCTGCGACCTTATACGGGACATCGACTGTCCGTTCAGCGCCGTGCATCTGCCAAAACACGTGCCGGTGGACGAAAACACCATACAGGCCTTCAGCAGTTGGGCAGAAGTGCCCGACGATCAATTTGTCGCGTTTCTTCCGCTGGAGAAGCCGATACCGCGCATGGAGAAATGGGTTCATGCCGATATATGGCGAAACCTTGCATGTGAGAACGCACCGCTTCGCGCGGTCATCAACGGCACACTGCTTTCCGTGCCCGAGGATTTCTATGATGATATCCTAGCGAAGGAACTTCCGGACGGGGACTTTGTGATGGCGCGGCTGATCGGGAATATTCTGGGGCGGTACCCTTTAGGCGTATCGGACGGATGGTATGCGAACCGCATCGAAAAGATGGTTGAGGACGGGACACTGACCGTGGTGAGCGATATGGACAGATCACATCCGTATGGGCGTGTACTGCGCAAGCAAAACGCAAGCCAGAAGGAGGGGAAATGATGGAACGACAATATGGGAAAGCACCGTACTATGTGGCGGTGATTCACGGCGGACCGGGCGCGGCAGGGGATTTAGTGCCGGTCGCGAGACAGCTTTCGAAGAAATTCGGCGTGGTCGAGCCCAGACAGACCCAAAGGAGCGTGACGGGACAGCTAACCGAGATGAAAACACAGTTGGACGCGTGTGACCCGCCGTTTGTTTTGCTGGGGCATTCATGGGGTGCGTGGCTTTCGCTGTTGTTTGCCAAGACCTATCCCGAATTGGTACGCCGCGTGATTCTGGTTGGCTGTCCGCCCTTTACCGAGGCCGAAGCCGAAGCGATTATGGCCAATCGCTTAAGCCGGTTAAAGACGACCGATGTTCAGCGGGTTCGCGCACTGCTGGACAAGGAGAACCTGACCGATGAGGAACTGTCGCAGTTCGGCGCGCTGATGGAACGCGCTGACACGTTTGAGCGGATGAAAAACGCGCCCGACACGGTGATGGCGGATGCGGACATCGGTACCGCGGTGTGGCAGGAAGCGCGGAAAATGCGGGTAGACGGCGAATGGGAACGGATTTTAGGTGCGGTGAAGTGCCCGATTGCGGCGGTGCACGGAAGGCAGGACCCCCATCCGTATCGGGCGGTTTTGCGGGCATTGGAAGATTCCGGCGTTTCGTTTGAAATGGCGGTCATCGACCAGTGCGGACACAGCCCGTGGAAGGAAGCCAAAAAGATGAGCGAGTTCTATAAGCTCCTGGCGCTCTATATTCCGGAAAAATAAAGAACCGCGTCATCGACGCGGTTCTTCACTTTGATTAAAGCTTTTCTTTTAAGCGCCTTTGCGCTCGGTAACACGAAAGGTAAAGGGTTCTTCTCGGATATACTCGGAGATGTTCGCAAGCGTAGTTTTGCTGATCTGCTCCAGCGCCTCACGCGTAAAGAACGCCTGATGCGATGTGACCAGCACATTGGGCAGAGCCAGAAGCTCCAGCAGAACCTCGTCGTCTAAAATTTCGTCGGTGAAATCCTGGAAGAAGTATTCGGTTTCTTCCTCGTATACGTCGAGGCCCACCGAGCCAATCTTGCGGGCACGGATGCCGTCGATCAGCGCCGCCGTATCCACCAGACCGCCCCGGGACGTGTTGATAATCATCACGCCGGCCTTCATCTGACCGATTGAATCAGCCGAGATGATATGCCGCGTTTCCGCGGTTAGCGGGCAATGGAGTGTGATGATATCGCTCTTGGCCCAAATGTCGGCCAGACTGGCAAATTGGATGCCCAGATCGCTTTCAAGCGACTTGTCGGGGAACACGTCGTAGGCCAGAACCTCGCACCCGAAAGCTTTTAAGAGTCTGGCCACATTGCGCCCGATGGCGCCCATGCCGATGACGCCGACCACCTTGTCCCGCATATTAAAGCCCATCAGCCCTTTGAGCGAGAAATTATAGTCCTTGGTACGGTGGAACGCCTTATGAATCTTGCGGTTCAGTGAAAGAATCAGCGCCAGTGTGTGCTCGGCGACGCCCTCGGGCGAATAGCGGGGCACATTGACCACCGTGATGCCCAATCGGTCGGCCGCCGCGATGTCCACGTTGTTGAATCCAGCGCATCGCATGGCCACCAGTTTGACGCCGTAGCTGGCCAGCTTTTTCAGCGTTTCCTTGGAGAGACGGTCGTTGACAAAGCAGCATACCGCGTCATGCCCCTTGGCCAGATAGGCGCTTTCTTCGTCCAGCCGATCCGCAAAGTAGTGTATATTATATTGATGGTCCTGGTTGGCCAGATCGAAGCTTGTTTTATCATAATCTTTGGTATCGAAAAAAGCGATGTTCATAGCGCTTCCTCCTTCTATTAAGTTATCTTACGCTAACTAATTATAACACAGAACAGGAAAAATAATATTGAACAAATCGTTAATTTGACATTTACACCCCATCATGTATAATATGAAAACCTACATTATATATATGTAAATCTATGCATTCGTATGCATAAACCCGCGCGTTTTTCAGCCATGCGGATGATTAAGAGAAGATTAAAAGAAATATATGAAAAACGGAGACATTGTGTGAAATACTTTGATACCTTCACCCATATTTTAAAAGAAGAACTGATTTTGGCGGAAGGCTGTACCGAGCCTATCGCCATCGCGCTGGCGGCGGCAAAATGCCGCGAAACATTGGGGAACGAAGCCGAAAGCATGACCGTGAACCTTTCGGGCAACATGATTAAGAACGTGCAGGGTGTCATCATCCCCGGCACCAAAAACATGAAAGGCGCCGCCCTGTCGGCCATCCTCGGTATGCTGGTGGGCCAGCCGGCTAAGCAGTTGGAGATTTTGCATGACCTCACACCCGACATGCTGGAACGGGCCAGGGCTTTGGAGCAGAGCGGCATCTGTCAGGTTCATCACAAGCACACCAGCGATAAACTCTACATTGAGGTGCTGATGACGGCCGGCGGAGAAAGCGCGCGCGTGGAGCTGGTGCATACCCACACCAACTTTGCCAGCATCGAAAAAAACGGCGAGAAGCTGGCGTATAACCCGTGCGCCGAATCGGACTTCAACACGCCGCTGACCGACCGAAGTGCGCTGACGGTTGAAAGAATCTTAGAGTACGCCAATGAGGTCGATATTGAGACCATCGCGCCGATTTTTGCGGCGCAGGTGGCATATAACCTCCGCATCGCCGAAGAAGGGCTGAACCACGACTACGGCCTCAGCACCGGCCGAATTCTGCTGCAGCATGCCGACGGCAGTGTGAAAGAGCAGATGAAGGCCTATGCCGCCGGCGGGTCGGACGCGCGCATGAGCGGGTGTGATATGCCGGTGGTCATCAATTCGGGCAGCGGCAATCAGGGGCTCACCATCGCCGCGCCGGTGTTTGTCTACGCCCGGGAAAAGGGCATTGAAGAGGCGACGCTGTATCGCGCGCTGGCCGTGGCCAATTTGGTACCCATCCATATCAAAACGCGCATCGGACGTCTCTCGGCCTTCTGCGGCGCGGTGACGGCCGGAATCGGTGTGGGGTGCGCCATCGCGTACTTCAACGGCGGCGGGCTTAAGCTGATTGAAGACACCATCAAAAACGGCATCGCTGACCTGACCGGTGTCATCTGCGACGGGGCCAAGCCCTCCTGTGCGGTGAAAATCGCGTCCAGCGTGGATGCGGGCATGATGGCCTATCAGCTGGCTGCCGAGGGAAAAAGCGTGGAACCGGGCACCGGCATCATCTACGATACCGCCGAGGCCACTATCAGAAACGTCGGAGATATCGCTTCCGAAGCCATGCTGGAAACCGATGAGCTGATTTTAAAAATTATGACCGACAAAATCTAACACCACGTTGGCTTAAATTACTTTCGGCTTATAGATGGATTCCGGCAGATGTGATAAAATACACATGGCAGGTAATTTATTTTACAAAGGAAGACTCTTAATGATCAATCTCGCTTTATTTAACGAATCGCTCGCGCCGCTTTGCGACGGTGTTGCGATGACGGTGGAAAACTACGCGCGCATCGTGAGCGAACGCTATGGGCAGGCCTATGTCATCACACCCGCACACCCTGACCGCGATCCGAGCAATTTTCCGTTTCCGGTATGGGAGTACGCGTCATCACCCATCACCGTCGCCGATCAGTACCGTGTCGGCATTCCGTCAGTCCCCAAACTGGCCAAGAAATTCAATGAAACGCCTATCGATATCATCCATTCGCATACGCCCTTCACGTCCGGGCTGCTCGCGACCCGGATGGCCGCCCGCTATAACCTGCCGCACGTGGCGAGCTTCCATTCCAAGTATAAGGACGATATCAATATGCGTCTCAAGGTCAACTTAAAGATGCCGGGGGAGATTGTCGGACGCTATATCACCAGCTTCTACAACAAGTGCGATTATATCTGGTCGGTCAGCCAGGGCACAGCCAAAACGCTTCGGGAGTACGGCTACCGCGGCGAAGTGCTGGTCATGCCGAACGGGTGTGATATGCCGATATCCTTCCGCACCGAGGAAGGCCGAAACCGCGTGGTGCAGACTTATGGCTTTAACGGTGCGTACCCGATTCTGCTGTTTGTCGGGCGGCACACCTTCACCAAAAACACCGATATTATCATCAACGCGCTGGGCGCGCTGGCCCGGCATGGACAGAAGTTTAATATGCTGTTTGTGGGCGACGGCGAGGACGCGGGCCGGATGGCGGACATGGTGAAGATGCAGGGCCTCAGCGAGATGGTGCGCTTTGCGGGGAAAATATCCGACCGCGAAAAGCTGAAGGAGATTTATACCAGCTCGGATCTGTTTGTCTTTCCTTCGGTGTACGACAACGCGCCGCTGGTGGTGCGTGAGGCCGCGGCATGTGGATGCGCTTCGGCATTGATTCGGGGGAGTAATTCGGCCGAAGGGCTGACGGACGGCATCAACGCCTATCTGTCGGCCGAGACGGTGGAGGATTTTGCCGTGACGCTGTATGCCGCACTGAATAACAGCGATTTAAACGCTGTGGGACAAAACGCACGGCGGGATATCTATATCACGTGGTATGATGTGCTTTCCATGGTGGTCAGCGAATATGAGAAAATACTGATTAACTGGACAAAGAAGAAACCGCGTCGGCAGCAGACTTCCGAAAACTTCAGCGAGCTCATGAGCTATTTTGAGCTGCTGAAAGACAAGGACTACGACATTAACTGGAAACTGCCCAAGCGCGGCAGAAAGAAATCGGCCGAAACCGACGAGGAAGAAGAATAGACGAAAAAAGCGGAGCCGCGGCTCCGCTTTTTTTCGGGCTGGCGAATGCGCAGGCCGGATGATATAATGACCCAACTGATGAAAGAGCAAGCGAAAGAAAACCGCATAGCCAGGCATCTGCTGGCGTGGTACAAAGTAAGTCAGCGCGACCTGCCCTGGCGAAAGACCAAAGACCCATACGCCATTCTGGTCAGCGAGATGATGCTCCAGCAGACGCAGGTCGGCACGGTGATTGAATATTATCACCGTTTTTTGGCACGTTTCCCGAGCTTTGAAACGCTGGCTGCGGCGGACGAGCAGGATGTCCTCGCGGTCTGGCAGGGCCTGGGGTACTATTCCCGCGCGCGGAATCTGCACCGCTTAGCCAAACATGTCGCCCAAGAATACGGTGGAAAGCTGCCGGACGATACGGCGCGCCTGAGGGCATTGCCGGGTGTCGGCGATTATATCTGCGGCGCGGTGATGAGCATCGCGCTTGGAAAACCCGTTCCGGCTGTGGACGGGAATGTCCTGCGCGTGGCCACACGTGTTCTGGATATGCACGCGGATATCACCCAGAACAAAACCAAACAGACCATCAGCCGACAGGTGGCGGACTGGATGCCCGAATCGGAAGCAGGGGATTTTACGCAGGCGCTGATGGAACTGGGTGCGCTGATATGCAAACCCAAAAATGCGGAATGCGGGGTTTGCCCGCTGAAAACCGAATGCGCGGCGCTGAAAAACGGTACAGTTGACGCACTGCCCATGAAGCCTGCCAGGCGGAAACCCGAAACCGTTTCCTATTACGTCTGGCTGGTGTCGGATGGCGAACGGATTTTGATGCAGAAGCGCGAATCGGGCGGACTTCTAGGCGGCATGTGGGGTCTGCCGATGACAGCAATTTCCGAAGTGACGGATATCGCCGATTTTGTTCGGCGTTGGCTTTCGGTACCGGAAGCTGAATGCACGGTGCTGGGAGAAACAACGCATATTTTTACGCATCGGCGATGGCACATGACGGTTGTGGATTGTCGCCTTATGGAGAGGCCTGCGGATGCCGCGGGGCAGTGGTTGACGCGTGACGAAATAGCCGGGCTTCCGGTGCCTTCGGCATTTAAAAAAATACTGGATGACCCGTCCATCCAAAAACAGCCGTAAATTGAAGAAAAATGAGTTTCTGCTCACTTTTTTTCCACATCTGCCTAAAATATGCCTCAGAGCGGGCCAAAACCGGGGATGGAAATATTGACAAAGTGTTAAAAATCATATATTATCAGGTAACAGTAATAGCAAAACATGAATAACAAATTTTCATTCATATATTTTTTATTATCCATGTATCGATCACTCAGCGCCGAATGAATGATACAGAAAATCCCCAGAGAAGTATCTAAACCAATATCGGAAGCTTCAAAAAAAAATAAAAAATATATGCAAATTAACGGTTTTTCTTTGAAAAGCGGTTTAGATTAAAACGAATACGTTTATATATTGTTATCTGAGTTGAGGTATATACATTTAGCAGAAAGGGAATACCGACATCATGGATTATCGGCAGATTATACTGGTCATAGTCGGCGGTATACTGGGCTATACATCCCTCACTCTGGCAAAAGAGCTGATGAAACGGCGGGGCGAAGTCCCGTCCGGGAAACTGCTAAACGGTACATTGAGCATTATTATATGGGTCATCGTCGGAATGCTGATTGGCCTTGGCATCGGGCTTTTAAAGACCGGATGGTTTCGAACAACAGAACTGGTTCTTCTCTGCTTCATCCTCTTAAGCTTATCGATGGTGGATGCGAAAATCCGAAAGATTCCCAATCAACTGCTGATTGCGCTGGTGGTGCTCCGTTTAACCGCACTGACCTATGGCACAATTACAGGGGATACAGTCGGAAACGACTGGCTGAACAGCGCTATCGGGGCAGTGGCTGGATGGATTATCTTCACGGTTCCGGGAATGTTCGGACTGATGGTCGGATGGGGAGATGTGAAGTTCGCCGCAGTGAGCGGCTTATATCTGGGAGTTATCGGAATGGTACAGGCCATGCTGGTGATGAGCCTCATCATCCTGGTATATGGATTGACTCTGGTGATTGCAAAGAAAGGCAGCTTCAAAACAGCGGTCGCATACGGGCCTGCATTATCGGTGGGGATTGTTGTCACAACACTGATGCCGCTGGTGGAACGACTGATATAAATATGGGTGATGCCCAGTTAAATATATATTTATAAATTTAGGCAGAAACAAATTAGGAGAGGGATTTGGGTAAGCTTAACAGCATACTCGCAGACGAGTGCGGGCAGGGCATGGTTGAATATGGGCTGATTGTCGGGCTCATTGCGGCGGTGGTGGCCATCATTTTGATGACCATGTCATCACGACTCACCGGTGTCTACAGCAACTTAAACAACCAAATACCTTGAGTGACGAGAAAGCAAGCTGGGGCGTCTGAGAAAATAGCGGCCCTGAAAAAAGAAGAATATTTAAAAGAGATATGTAAATGCGCCTGTTCATCAGCGTATATCACATATAAACAAAGGTAAAGGAAGGAGTATGTTATGAAAATCAAAGCTATCCTTAAGGATGAAAGCGGACAGGGAATGGTTGAATACGGCCTGATCCTTGGTTTGATCGCTGTTGCAGCAGTTGCGGTTCTGGTTCTGCTTGGACCAAAAATCAGCAATATGTTTGCAAAGGCAAGCAACTCTCTGCCCAACAACTAAAATCTAATTTCAACAAATTAGAGGGAAAAACCAGTACGGAATAGCCGTACACAATATTCTTTTATAAAAGAATAGCTAAAACGAAAGTTTTAAGGGGAAAACATTCTCCACGTGTGTTGTGTCCATTGCCGTTACGGCAATGGACATAATTCACATTTACCCTCTTTTATTTTCAAATGAATAATAGTATTATTTATATATAGATTAGTCATGATGAAATTGAACGATTGCGGGATGAAATCATGAAAAAGACAATGTGGTTGTTTAAGCGGAATGAAAAAGGGCAAGCGATGGTGGAAACCGCGCTTGTTTTACCTCTGTTCCTGTTGGTTGTATGCGGCATCATCGATTTCGGTTGGATTTTTGCGAACCAGCTGATGCTGAACAATTCGAGCAGAGACGGGGCACGTTATGCGGTTGTGCGGGTTGATAAGGCAGACATGACCACGCTGGTCACCACACATCTCAAAGAAAACATTACGCTCATCGAACCGGATGATCTTAATGTGACAATTGTAAAAGAAGCCGACGGCGACATCAGCGTAACCTGTCAATCAGACGTGAAAGTTCTGACGCCTCTGACGGGTATATTCATCAACGGACAGACCATCTCACTAACATCCACAACCGTTATGAGTACGGATTAAGGGGTGGTGGATTTGAAACTTCGGAAGATTATGAACAGAGAAAGCGGGCAGACTGTCATCATTGCAGTCGTTGCCCTTGTTATCGTTATTGTCATTGCCGGTTTGGTCATCGACTTTGGCATGGTGCATCTAAAATCCAGCGAACTTCAGAATGCGGCGGATGCGGCGGCTTATGCCGGCGGCTATCTTCTGCCCATTAAAACTATCGACACCACAGCGATTACCGAGCTGAACGATAAGGTGACAGAATATATTACGAAGAACGGATATAGCGCGGCGGATATCTCCACGGTTGAACTGGGCGATGTGATTTCGGGAAGATATACGTCGCTTCGTGTTGTAGTCGACGATTATGTCAGCTATACATTTGGACAGACCATCGGGCTGGACGGCAAAGAAGTGTCAAAGGAAGCAAAAATACGCATTGAAACGGTCACACGATGCACGGATATGGTTCCGCTGGGTACTTCTGCTGACGCATATCTGGCGGCGGCAGCGGCCAACGAGGCGCAGAATATTATCATCAAATACGGAAGTTCTGACGGCACAATCGGTTTCTTCGGCGCGATCGACCTGGACGGTGTCAAGGGCGGCGGTGCCGCGGACTTTGAATCCTGGCTGACCTACGGGTACAATGGATATATCAATGTCGGCGATGTCCTGCCGGTTGAAAGCGGTAATATGTCGGGCGCGACCATTGACGGTTTCACCTCACGGTATGAATCCTGCACGCATTTTCCGGATGACGGCGGATGCACGGCCGAACACTATGTGCTGGATTGCCCGCGTGTTGTTATCCTGATATTATATGAGATGGAGGGAACAAAAGCGGTCAAAGTGACTGGATTTGTTCCGTTTATTCTGGAAGGCATCAACGGCACCGGAGAAATCATCGCATCGCATATCGATGTCAGCGTATATGATTTTGATTCCGTGGCCGTGGATGAAGACACGATAGAGTTCGGATTTTTCACACCGGTAATGGTGGATTAACAAGGGGGAAAAGGGTTTGAAGAAAGTCTACATGATAGCCGCGTTTTTAGCGGTGGTTGCCGCTATAGCGGTTTGGTACTTTGCGGCATCTCTGAAAGATAGCGAGGAAGCTACCGAGGTGAAGACGAGAGATGCGGTTGTCGCTATCATCAATCTGCCGGCCAATACGGTGATTACCGCCGAAATGGTTCAGGTCCAGAAGTTGCCTGCTGAAGCGGTCAACGCACTGACACTCAGCACACTGGATGAAGTGGTTGGTAGAGTTGCGAAATATCCCATCATGGCGGCCGAGCAGGTGATGAGCAATAAAATCTCCGAGACCGGCGCAGAAGCTGATAAACTGGCCTATGTGCTGAAGGACGGCCAAAGAGCGATTTCGATGAGCGTGGATTCGGTCAGCGGACTTGCAGGCAATGTTTATGCGGGTGACTATGTCGATGTTATCGCGATGATGATGGTGCCGAATGCGGCCGGAGACGGCGTTGAAGCTGCTTCTACGTTTGTGCTCCAAAAGCTGCTGGTGCTCTCAACCGGCATGAATTCCGGAACGGGCCAGTCGACAGGGCGCGATTACGGTATCATCACGCTGGCGGGAACGCCCGATCAGATTTTACAACTGTATTATGCGCTAAACTCAGCATATTCAGCGTTGGACTCCAGAGTATATTTGGTTCTGCGCCCGGCAACGGACGAAGAAACATTAGATACGACTTATTATAGACCAAAATACTAGAATAAGGGTACGGGTATGGCAAAATATAAAGTATTAGGGATTGCAGACAACGAAGAAACACGAATCGACTTAAGAAGACGGTTGGGCAAAGAAGAGGAAATTGCGCTGGTCGGCTTTGCGGGGATGAACACCGATGTACTGACGAAGATCAACGGATATGCGCCGCAGGTTGTGCTTTTAGTCAACGAGACCAGCAACAGCGGTGTTATGGAGATTGCACAGCGCATCTACCAGGGGTTCCCCGGCATTGCGATTGTTCTTCTCACGCAGACCAATTCCACAGAAGTCCTGAACAAGGCAATGCAGTCGGGTGTACGCCGGGTTGTTTCGATTGATGAGATTGACGAGCTGAAGAATCTGATTGTTCAGGCGGCCATCTTTGAGCAGGCCAGAGCGGTGGAGACCGGCAGAGAACCTCGCGTGGTTTCAATTTACGGCGCAAGCGGCGGAAGCGGAAAAACCACCATCGCGGTCAACCTGGCGGTGATGATGGCAAAATCGGGCCGACGTGTCGCCCTGCTGGACTTATGCCTGTGCTACGGCGATGTAGACCTGCTTTTAAATATCAACGCGCGTGATACGATTATTGAATTGGTTCAGGAAAAATCCACGTTCAATATTGACGATATTAAATCATTCACCATGCAGCATTCCAGCGGCCTGACAGTGCTCTGTTCTCCGACCAGCCCCAAGTACGCCGAATATGTGACGCAAAACCATATTGAAACCATTATTTCGGTCATGCGGCCGTATTTTGATTTCATTTTTATCGACCTGCCGTGTGACCTTTCGGACTGCACGCTGACCGCGCTGGAATCCTCAGACGATATCCTGCTGGTCGCCAAACGGGATATACCCAACCTGCGCGCCGCCAAGGCGATGCTGGGAATCATGACCACCCTCCAACAGCAGGAGAAAATAGACTTGGTGATTAACGACGACGGACCGTCGGTATTAAGCGACGCTGATTTTGAGCGGGTGCTGGAAATCCCGATTGGGCACCGAATTCCGGAAGACCCCCGCACTGCGAAGAAGTGTCAGGAGCGGGGCGAACCGTTCGTCATCTCCGAACCGCGTTCCAGTCTGACAATGGCGATGAAAAGGATCGCGAAATACTGCATACGTAAAGATGAAAGAAGGACGAGTAACTGATGGGACTCTTAGAACGGTTAGAACAACATCAGACTGTTGACCGAGACGAAGGCGTCAGTGCGGTGGTTAATGCCGAACTGGACGCGATTAACGAAGCACATTCCAGACTGAAAGAACTGGTCAGAATTCGCACGATTGAGGCGCTGAATACCGAAAAGGATACCAGCGAAAGCATGGTCCGCGAAAAGCTGGACGAAGTTCTGCAGTTGGAAGCAGCTTCGGTTCCGCGTGTTGAGCGCAATAAAATCGCGGATGAGCTGTTCAACGATATCATGGGATACGGACCTCTGGAGTATCTCTTAAACGACCCGGCCGTCACAGAAATTATGATTAACGGTCATAAGCAGGTTTTTATTGAACGCGGCGGCAAGCTCTTTGAAGCCGAAGTCAATTTCAGAGATCAGGAGCATCTGCTCAATATCATCGACCGTATCGTTTCCACTATCGGACGTCACGTGGATGAAGCCAGCCCGATGGTTGACGCCCGTCTGAAAGACGGTTCCCGTGTTAACGTCATCATCCCGCCGTTGGCTTTGAACGGTCCGACGATGACTATTCGAAAGTTTTCCAAGACGCCGTTTACGGCGGATAACCTGATTAACTTCGGGTCGGTTTCGCCCAAGATGGTAAGCTTTCTGGCCGGTGCGGTTAAAGGCCGTATGAACATCATCGTATCCGGCGGTACCGGCTCTGGTAAAACGACGCTGCTGAACGTACTTTCGGGATTTATCCCGTCGAACGAACGTATCGTCACCGTTGAAGACGCGGCCGAAATTCAGCTGAGTCAGCCGCATGTTGTGACCCTGGAAGCAAGACCGGCCAATACCGAAGGCCGAGGCGAAGTCAGCATCCGTGACCTGGTTAAGAACTGCTTGCGTATGAGACCAGACCGAATCATCGTCGGTGAGGTTCGTTCCGGCGAAGCGCTGGACATGCTTCAGGCCATGAACACCGGCCATGACGGCTCGCTGACCACCACCCATGCCAACTCACCGAGAGATACCATTGCGCGTATTGAAACGATGGTTATGATGTCGGGTATGGAACTGCCGCTGGCGGCTATCCGCGCCCAGATCGCCTCTGCTGTGGACATCATCGTCCAGCAGGCCAGAATGAGAGACGGTTCTCGTCGTATCACCAACATCACCGAGATTACCGGCATGGAGGGTGACACGGTCAGCATGCAGGATATCTTTATCTATGATACAGACGGCACACTGGATGCAAACGGCAAGTTTGTCGGCAAGTTTAAACCGACAGGCATCCGTCCGGAATGTTTAAAAGCGATGAAACAAAACGGCGTCGCGATTCGGGACGACTGGTTCCAGGAATAGTCCTAATACACGCAGCAGAGAGAGCGAATGGATAACAAAGTAATATCTCTTACAATTGCAGCCGGCATCATGGTCTTTGGCATGGCACTTCTCATCCTGTCTTTTATCATGCAGCACGAAATCACCGTCGGCGAGCGTGTCAAGGCGCTGACGAATGAGCAGGGCGATGAAAAAAAAGCACGGAAACAGGAGACGGCGCACAAGAAGAAATCACGTCTGCCCGTTTCCAAAATGTTTGAGGAACAGCTCTCCAGCGCAGGGATTCATATGCGCGCGGAAGAATTCCTGATGGTGTGGATATTTCTGGTGGTTGTACCTGCCGGCCTGATGATTCTCTTAGGCGCCGGCATTATGCCGATCATCGTCATTCTCGCGGTCGCGCTGTCTGTACCGCCGGTGTTTGTCAGCAGCCGCAAGAAAAAGCAGCTCGAAGTTTTTGAATCCCAGTTGGGCGATGCCCTGATGCTTATCGGCAACTGTCTGCGCTCGGGTCTTACCTTCCAGCAGGCGATGGGCAGTATCGCCAAGGAGATGCAGGATCCGATTGCCAAAGAGTTTTCGCGGGTGGTCAAGGAAATCCAGTTGGGCACCAGTCTGGAAAGTGCGCTGGAGAATATGATGAATCGGATTGACAGCCAGGAATTGATGCTGACCATTTCAGCGGTTCAGATTCAGCACCAGGTGGGCGGCAACCTGATGGACGTATTGACGAATATTTCATCCACCATCACCGACCGCCAAAAATTGAAGGACGATATCAAGGTTATGACCGCGTCCGGCCGTATGAGCGGACTCATCATCGGTATGCTGCCGGTGGCGATTGGCGGCATCCTGATGCTGGTTAACGGCGAATATATTCAGACGTTTTTTACGACAAATACAGGCAAGGTTATGTTGGTCATTGCCGGTGTCATGGAGTTTCTAGGATTCCTGGTCATTCGAAAGATCATCAACATCAAGTATTAGCGGGGGCAGTATGGGATTTTTGATTGTATCTTCAGCGGGATTAGTATTTGTTTTAGTCATTCTGGTTTTTTTCAAGAACGACGTCATTAAGAATGATTATAAAAGCAAACAATTACGCGCTATGAACGAACAAGAAAAGTATCATGACGAAGAACTTGAAAAGTCATTGGTACAGCGCTTTGTCGTCCCTGCGGCCAAGAGTGTACGAAACGGTGTCAGGCTGCTGGCCAGAAGGACATCCCGAATTCAGCGGAACGAAGCGAGCAAGGCCCGTTTGGAGGCAGTTGAAGCGCAGATTCGGCAGGCGGGGTTTAAGATGGCGGTTTCCGAATACAATCTGCTGAAAGGCAGTGTGGTGTTCCTGCTTATCGCGATTGGCGCCGCTGCTGCGTTTGCCGTGATGGGAAGAAACGCGATTCTTTCGTTATTCATCTTCATTGGTACAGTTTTTGCGGTCGTGGCGATTCCGCGATATTTTATCGCCTCCCGTATCAAAAAGCGTCAGCTGCAGATTCAGATGGATATGCCAAACGTCATGGACCTTTTAAGCGTCAGCATTGAAGCGGGTCTGGGCTTTGACGCCGCACTCAACCGAGTGGTGGAAAAGCTGGAAGGACCGCTGTCAGAAGAGCTGTCCTTGGTCTATAAAGAGATTAAGATGGGCAGAGCCAGAAGGGACGCGCTGGCCGCGCTGGCCAAGCGTAATACGGTCAAGGAGCTGCAGATGTTTGTTTCGGCGGTCATCCAGTCCGAGCAGTATGGTACTCCGATTAAAACCGTGCTGAAAGTTCAGTCCAAACAGCTGCGCGAAAACAGACGAGCGCGTGCACAGGAGAAAGGTATGAAAGCACCGGTCAAGATGATGCTTCCGATGGTTGTTTTCATTTTTCCGGTGGTGTTTATCATCATCTTGGGACCGACAGTCATAACGGTTGTTGGCGAATTGGTTCATTAGACAGGAGAAATACCATATCTTGTATGTTTACAATAGGGGTAAAGTGGTTTATAATAAAGTAGGCAGAGCTGTATCGTTTTATCGACGATTTAAAGGTCTGATGTGGAAAAAGGCGCTGGACAACGGCGAGGGGCTGTGGATTGCACGTTGCAGTCAGGTACACATGTTCAATATGCGGTTTCCACTGGACATCATATATCTGGATAAGCACGATCAGGTTGTAAGGATTGACACATTGCGTCCATGGCAAGTGGGCGGGTATGTCAGAGGCGCTAAATCCGTCTTGGAAGTGACGGCAGGCAGTGCCGCAGCGAACGGGATACTCCCGGGAGACTATCTTGAGTTAGGGGAAAAAGCTCAAAGAAAGGTGTAAATCATGGCCCAGGAAAGTTTTATCAACGAATTTCGCAAAAAAGATCAGGAAGAGATGTCCAAACATTGGGCGACTGCAAGCAAATCAGAAATAGAGGCATACATCGCTAAGCTGCAGAAACAGGTTAAAGACACCGAAACGGTTTTCCAGGAACGCCATGAAGACCTTCGGGGGTCTTTGCTTGCCATCACGAGAGAGCGTGATGAGCTGTTAAAGAAAGTTCAGGATAGCCCTGTACCCGAAGAAGCGCCGGAAGAGAAGGTTGAAGTACAAGCCGATCTGGAACAGCTTTTGAGCGAGCGCGGTTTGGTTGCCATGCCGAAAAATGTTTTTGAAAAACTCAAAAACATGGACACCAAGAACACCGAAAAGCTGGAGCAGATTGAATATGCTTTGGGCCAGACCAAGATGCAGTACCAGAAGCTTTTGGTTCAGCACCAGATGACACAGGAAGAAAACCAGAACCTCACCAAGGAGAAAAGCCTTTTGGAAGGCGCCGCTTTCCAGATTCAGGCCAATTCACAGTCCGAGCGTGAGCTGATTATATCGCACTATCAGAGTATTCAGGAAAGCCAGCATACCGCGCTGGTCAACCTGCGTGAAGTCATCGCCACAACGCTTCAGATGCTGGACAGCATGATCAACATCGATATCAGCGCAGATCTCGACATGCTGCGCAAAAGAAGCGGCTGAGTAAACAAACGATCAAAAAGACGGCTTGCCGTCTTTTTTGTTTCTGAAAAAAACATGATATCGCGCGGAAGTCAAAGCAATTGGCAGATAATACAGGAAAAACAAGTCAAATCGCGCGTATAATCGCTTTACAGGTTATGGTATAATATTCTTAGTTAAATAGATTAAACAGGGAGAATTATATGAAACACAAATCGTTAATCGTCGTTGGTACGATTATTTTATTATCAACCGCAATGCTGGCATTATCGGCCTGCACCCCAAAAGAAGCCAATCAGAGCGCGGGAAAAATGACCGTTGCGGTCAGCATTCCGCCCGAAGCGACGTTTGTCGAAAAAGTGGCGGGAGATTTAGTGAACATCGTGACGATTATCCCTCCGGGAAACAGCCCGGCTAATTACCAGCCGACCACCACCGAGATGCAGGCGCTTTCGGACGCCGCGGTATATTTTGTGATGCAGATGCCGACCGAAGAGGCCAATATTCTGCCCAAAGTGACTGATTTTAACGCAAACATCAAAATAGTCAACTTGAGGGAGGCGGTGAGCGCGGTATATCCCTTGCGCGAAATGGACGCGCATTCGGACGGAGATGAAGGTGAAGTACTGGTGACGACAGCAGACGGCAAAACGGTGGATCCGCACATCTGGCTGTCGCCCAAACGCGTCATCGTGATGGTTGAGACCATCCGCGACACCTTAAGCGAGATGGACCCGGCGAACGCAGACTTATATGCCGCAAACGCCGCCGCGTATATTGCTGAACTGACCGATCTGGATACACAGATTGCCGGTGTGGTGGCGGGCATGGACAACAAGGCGTTTATGATTTATCACGGTGCATATGGCTATTTCGCCGATGATTATGGTCTTACCATGATTACACTGGAAGTGGACGGCAAAGCGCCGTCGGCCACGGTGATGGCCGCAGCGGTGGATCAGGCCAAAGCAGACCATATCAAGCATATATTCTATCAGGAAGAGTTTGACGATCATCAGGCCAAAACCATCGCCGAGGAGATTGGCGGAACCGTGGTTGAGGCGCGCCCGCTGGCGGCTGATTATACGGCGGCACTGCTGGAATTTGCCGACGCGCTGGCCGCAAAGGAGTAATGCGCATGGAGAAAAGCAACGAAGTCATCGCGTTTGACCATGTCCGATTCTGCTACGGCGAAGTCTGTGCAATTCGGCACGCCACTTTCTCTTTAAAAAAAAATACGCTGACGGCGCTGATTGGGCCGAACGGCGGCGGAAAATCCACCATCATCAAGCTTTTGGCCGGCGTGATTAAGCACGAAGAGGGCAGCATCGATGTTGCACCCGGGTCGTATATCGGCTATGTGCCCCAATCGGCCGCGTTCGACCAGACTTTCCCGATCACGGTTTTTCAGGCAGTGCTCCTGGGCACGCTGGAAACGCGGATAAAGCCTTTTAAAACTTACACCAAAGCGCAGAAAGAACAAGCGAAGCAGGCGATTGCCGAGGTGGGGCTGGCGGGTAAGGAAAACCGCGGCATCAACCAGCTTTCGGGCGGACAGGTGGAGCGCACCATGATTGCGCGCGCTTTGGCCTCGGACGCGGACATCATCGTGCTGGACGAACCGGACAGCTCTCTCGATGTAGACGCGGCCGCCGAGCTGTATGAATTACTGAAAACCTTAAAAAAAGAAAAAACCATTCTGGTTGCCAGCCACAGGCTGGACAAGATATTGGATATTGCGGACGCAGCGCTGTTTGTGGACGGCACAGTGGCGGTGTATGATAATATCAGCCAGCTGAAAGAAAAATTCCAGGCGGGGGTACTGCTGTGATACGCGCAATTTTTCAATACTCATTTATGCAGAACGCGCTGGCTGCGGCGCTGCTGGCCAGCATCGTCACCGGCATCATTGGCACCATCGCCATCGAAAAAAAACTCATCAGTATGTCGGGCGGCATCGCGCATGCGTCGTTCGGGGGCATTGGCCTTGGCTACCTGGCTGGGTTTGAACCCATCTGGGGCGGTCTGGCTTTTGCCATCGGCTCGTCATTGCTCATCTCGAAGATTTCCAAGAGCAAACGCGTCAACGCGGATACCATGACCGGCATCCTGTGGTCGTTCGGTATGGCGCTGGGCATATTGTTTATCTCACTGGCACCGGGTTATATGCCGGATATGACGTCCTATCTCTTCGGGGATATCTTAGCCGTTTCCTCCAGCGCGGTGGTCATCATGGTGTTTTTTACGGCCGCCATCGCCGCCGTCTTTGTGATGTTCTATGCCTACTTAAATGCCTATTTGTTTGACGAGGAGTACGCCTTGGCCAGCGGCATCAACACGCGCGCGCTGGAGCTGATGATTTATCTGATGATTCCGGCAGGCATCATCGTGCTGATCAAAATCGTTGGGGTCATTCTGACCATTGCGCTGATGACAGTTCCGGTTTCCATCGCCAAACTTTTCTTCAAATCATTCGGCAAGGTGGTCGTCGCCTCCATGCTGATCAGCGCGGTTTTCAGCCTATTGGGACTAACCGCCTCCTACTACGTCAACATTTCTTCGGGAGTGTGCATCGTGGTGCTGGCCAGTCTCGTGTATCTGGTCATCATGCTGACGCGTCAGCGTGTGCAGAGCCGCATGCATACAAACAAACAACATAAAGAATGCCAGCATCAAAAAACGAAAGACTGACGTAAGCCGGTCTTTTTTTTAATTTGTAAACAATCGGAGAACCTTTTTTTCGCCGGTTGTCCGATAGCGGGTTCTATGATACACTAAAGCCCTGACAAGACCTGTGTGATAGTTGAATGACTCCATGTTTTACATCGGTTAAGCCATGGATTCATTGTTACACTATCCCAAAACAAAATTGACGGTATTATCTTTTGTTTTTTGCGCTTCTTTTTTATGCTGTAAAGTGCACAGTGTTTTTGTTGAATAATTTTTTGGGAGAAGTAAAATGATTAAAATGATTACCGACAGTACGTCGTACATCCCCGAGGAACTGCTGAAGCTCTATGACATCGAAGTGATACCGCTCAGCGTCATTCTGGGAGAAGAAAGCATTGTAGAAACCGAAATCACCAATGAGGAGTTCTACAAAAAGCTGGACGCATCCCCGCACCACCCCACATCCAGCCAGCCGGCTATCCAGACCATGCTGGACGTTTTTGAAAAACACATTAAGGCCGGCCATGATATTGCGGCCTGCTTCATCTCTTCAAAAATGAGCGGAACATACTCAACCGCGCATCTGGTGAAGGGTATGCTGCTGGAGAAGTACCCGAACGCAAGAATCGAAATCATCGATTCTGAGTCCAACAGCATGCAGCTGGGCTTTGCGGTTTTGGCGGCGGCCAAGGCGGCCAAGGCGGGAAAAGATATGCAGGCGGTTGTGGAAGCGGCCAACGAGAACATTCGGAAAAGCCGGTATCTGTTTATTCCTAAGACCATGGACTATTTACAGCGCTCGGGGCGGTTAAGCCACGCGGCGGCCATTGCGGCCAGCCTCTTAAAGATTTTCCCCATCCTGACCGTCAAGAACGGCGTCGCCGATGTGTTCGAAAAAATCAGAACCTATAAAAAGGCGATGGATACCATGATTGATGAAGCGGTGCAGGACATTAAATCCAAGGGCATCAAGGAGATGATTGTGGTGCACATCAACAATCTGGAGGGCGCGCTTCAGCTGAAAGAAAGATTGGCGCAATTCATCCAGGTGGATATTCGGATTGGATCGATCGGTCCGGTCATCGGCGCACATGTGGGCCCCGGCGCGCTGGGTATGATTTACTACACCAACTAAT
>CALMFG010000124.1 GCA_937863465.1 uncultured Clostridia bacterium | reverse complement strand
TGAAGAAGCCAAAGCTGGCGGACGAAATTCTGCAGAAAGCGGATATCGCGCTGTATGCCGCCAAGGCGGCGGGCAAAAACTGCACAAAGGTGTACAAAAAGAAAATGCAGGGTCAGCATTTTTAGGCCGAAAAAGCGCGCAGAGTTTCGGGAGCGGCGGGGACATTGCACGCACACACGGAAAAATGTATAATACAGACAAAGCGTATGTTTAATTGAAAACTCGGCCGAAAGGCTGTAAGGAAGGAACAAAAGTATGGCGACAAAAAAGGATTCGGATATCAAGGTGACAGCAACCGGCAAAACGGTGGACAGCGAAAAGAGCAAACAGGAAATTGCGGACATGAAGAAAAAGGCCGAAGAGACCAAGGCCAATGTTGCAGAAAACCGTAAAAAAGCGGACGAGAAGAAAACCGAGAGCACTTCCGGTGCGGCCGACGTGATCGGCAGCATCGCGAAATCGGGCAAATCGGGGAAATCCAAGCTCATCATCATTGCGGTGGTGGTGGTTCTGGCGCTGGTGGCCGGCGGCGGTTCCTTAAGCGGCCTTTTGGACCTCGGCAGTCTCTTTGGCAGCAACCAGAAGGACGAAGTGATGGGATACACCAAAATCGACTTTCAGAACGCTGTGCTGGGCGAAGCCCGCGAAAAGCAGGAACTAGTCGTTCTGGAGCAGGACGTTAAGGTGGATACCGAGGTCAGCAACGCGTTTGCCAACATCGAAATCTTAAAGAAGACCAAGACCATCCATTCCTACGGTACGGGCGTGTATACGGTGGATATGAGCCAGATTACGACCGAAAAAGTGGTGGTGGATGACGCGGCACGCACTGTGACCATCATCATTCCGCATACGGTTCTGCAGTATGTCAATGTGGATCCCACCAAAACTGAGTTTGAAGAGACCGAACAGCTGATACCGATTGGGGACTTAAAACTGACGGCCGAACAGCAGAATGTGGTGGATCAGGCTATTGAAACGGCGATGCGGGAACAGCTGGCATCGGCCGAGCAGATGGCCAAAGCCGACGAAGTGGCTTTGCTGAAAGTAGCCGAAGTCTATCAGCCGATTGTTTCGGCGGTGTCGGATCAGTATCTGGTCATCGCGGCGTTTGAATAGAAAAAATGCAAACAAAACCCCGGCTGAGGCCGGGGTTTTTTCATGTCAAAAATTCAAATAAAATGTCGTATTATTCGGGGCTGACAACAATCGTTCCCAGCGTATCCGTCCAGCCTTCGAGCGCACAAAGGACGTGCGGAATATCCGCGATGCTGGTGATATCGGCGAACGCATCGCTGCCCGCGCCAATGGCCAGAAAGGGGACGGGCTGGCTGGAATGGTTGGACGAGTGCTGGCGGAAGCCGAGCGCACTTTGCACCTTGGCGGTCATTTCGGCCACGGCAATCAGCCGGTTATCAAACGTGTTGCCGAAGGCATCTTCCTGAATATTGGTCAGTGCCTGTTCCACTGCGGATTCACTGACCGGCGCCTTGAAATGGTCGTACAGGTATGCGCGAATGGTGTCGGCGTCCGTGCCCCAGGGCAGGGCTTC
>CALMFG010000123.1 GCA_937863465.1 uncultured Clostridia bacterium | reverse complement strand
GGTCGCGGCAAACAGCGCGGCGTGAAGGTGGGGGACATCCACTATGACGAACTGCCCAAAGAGCTGTTGATGATGGTGGTGGAGGACGGCGCGGTGGACGAAGTGATTCATCTCATCTCCAAATATGCGCGGACGGGCGAAAAAGGTGCGTTCGGCGACGGCAAAATCTTTGTCAGCACGGTGGAACGTGCGTTTACCATCAGCAGCGGCGACGAAAAACTATAAACCAGGGAGGCGATACGCATGAAAGAAGTTTTGGCGATTATACGAATCAACAAGATCAACGAAACCAAACGTCATCTTTCAGAAAACGGCTTTCCTGTGGCCACCTGCCGAAAAGTGTACGGCAGAGGCGCAAAAAAAGTGAAATTTGAAATGATTGACGATATATTGAACGACGCCACCGAAGCGCCGACCGAAGTGATTGAAACCATTTCGGAAGCGCATCGTTTGATAGCCAAACGGATGCTGCTTTTGGTGGTGCTGGATGACGAAGTGGACAAGGTGGTTTCGCTGATTATCGAAACCAACCAGACGGGCAGCATGGGCGACGGCAAAATCTTCGTGATGCCGGTGGACGATGCATACCGAGTCCGGACGGGAGAGCGCGGCGATGCGGCTGTATAAGCTTTTCGCGCGAGAAGGGAGCAGACTATGAGTGACTTTAACAAAATTCATGAAAAAATACTGGAGAAATACCCTTCCCGAGTCCTCAAGAACAGAAAAGAGCATATTCTGATTAAAGACTCTGGGGAAACGCAGGAAATCGCGGCCAACGCACGGACTGTCCCGGGCATCATCACCAACCGGGGCTGCTGCTATGCGGGCTGCAAGGGCGTGGTTGTCGGCCCCATCATCGATATGGTGCATATCGTGCATGGGCCTATCGGCTGTTCATATTACGCGTGGGGAACACGCAGAAACAAAGGCAAAGCCCGGGAAGGCGGCAAAAACTTTCTGCAATATTGTTTTAGCACGGATATGCAGGAAAGCGACATCGTGTTCGGCGGCGAAAAAAAGCTGATGAAGGCGGTTGAGGAAGCGTACGAGATATTCAAGCCGACAGCGATATCGATATCGGCGACCTGCCCGGTCGGGCTCATCGGCGACGATATTCATCAGGTGGCCAAACAGGCGCAGGAGAAGCTGGGCATACCCGTTCTGGCGTTCAGCTGCGAAGGCTACAAGGGCGTCAGCCAGTCGGCGGGACACCATATCGCCAATAACAAGCTGATGACCGACGTGGTCGGCACGGTGGACGAGAAGCAGGGCAAATACGCGATTAACCTCTTGGGTGAATACAACATCGGCGGCGACGAATGGGAGATCAGCCGGGTACTGATGAAAATCGGCTATCACGTGGTGACCACCATGACCGGCAACTCGACGTATGAGGAGATAGCCAAGGCGCACAACGCCGACCTAAACCTCGTGCAGTGCCACCGTTCCATCAACTACATCGCGGACATGATCGAGGAGAAATACGGCATGCCGTGGCTCAAGGTCAATTTCATCGGCGTTGCAAGCATGAGCAATGCGCTCCGTCAGATGGCCAAATACTTCGGGGACGCCGAACTGATGGCGCGGACCGAAGAGGTCATTAAGGAAGAGACCGAAGCGGTGGCCGAGGAGATGGCGCAGTACAAGGAAATCTGCCAGGGCAAGACGGCGATTCTGTTTGTCGGCGGTTCCCGGGCGCACCACTATCAGGGCCTCTTACGGGAGATGGGGATGGAAACCGTGGCGGCAGGCTATGAGTTTGCGCACCGCGACGACTACGAAGGCCGCGACATCATTCCGGACATCAAGCTGGATGCCGACAGCCGGAACATTGAAGAGATTAAGATTGAAAAAGACGACCAGAAATTCCGCTTGAGAATGTCGCCCGAGCGATATGAGGAGCTCAAAAAAGAGATTAACCTCTCTCGCTACGACGGTCTTATCAAGGAGATGGAGGACGGCAGCATTCTGGTGGACGACTTAAACCACTACGAAACTGAGGTGCTGGTCAAGATGTTAAAGCCCGCGTTTTTCGGGTCGGGCATCAAAGACAAGTTTATCATTCAGAAGATGGGCGTGTACTCCAAACAGATGCACTCCTACGACTATAGCGGCCCCTATGCGGGCTACCGCGGCGCACTGAACTTTGCGCGTGACGTATCCGCGGGCATATTCACTCCAGCCTGGAAGATGATTGTGCCGCCGTGGAACAAAGAACCGGCGCTGAAGGGCAAAGTCGCCGAGAAGGGAGCGTGAACACCATGTTAGACTATACACCCAAAGAGATGAATGAGCGCGAGGCGCTGGTGGTGAACCCCGCCAAAACATGCCAGCCGATCGGCGCCATGTATGCGGCGCTGGGCATCCACAGATGCCTGCCGCACAGCCATGGCTCACAGGGCTGCTGCTCATATCACCGCATGCACTTAACACGGCACTACCGCGACCCGATTATGGCCTCTACCAGTTCGTTCACCGAAGGCGCGTGCGTTTTCGGCGGAAAAACCAATCTGGCCAAGGGATTAGAGAACATCTTTAACATCTACAACCCGGATATTGTGGCGGTCAACAGTACGTGCTTAAGCGAAACCATCGGGGACGATATCGGCGAAATCATCAAAGATACCCTGCCCAAACTGCCGGCTGGCAAGGTGGTCATCCACGCGAACACACCCAGCTATACGGGTTCGCACATCACCGGCTTTTCAAACATGAACAAAGCCATGGTGACCTATCTGTCCGAAGCGAAAAAAGAAAGCAAAAACGAGACGATCAACGTGCTTCCCGGGTTTGTGGAACCCAGCGACATGAAGGAAATTAAACGCATCTTAGGGATGATGGGCTTAAGCTACATCATGTTTCCAGACACCAGCGGGGTGGTGAACGCCCCCATGACCGGACGCTATGAGATGTACCCCGAAGGCGGCACACCGATTCAGAAAATCGTCGAAGCGGGCGATTCGGCGCTGACCATTGCGCTGGGGGATTTTTCCTCCAAAGAAGCCGCTTACGAGCTGGAGAAAAAATGCGAAGTGCCTTCCAGCGTGCTGGAACTGCCGATTGGCGTGGTCAATACCGACGCGTTTATCATGCGCGTGGTGGAACAGACCGGCGTCACGGTGCCGAAAGAACTGGAAGTAGAGCGCGGACAGCTGATTGACCTGATGGTGGACATCCATAACCATTACCACGGCAAAAAGGTGGCGCTGTACGGCGACCCGGATACGGTCATCGCGCTGACGCAGTTTATCGTCAGCCTGGGCATGGTGCCCAAGTATGTGCTGACCGGCACACCGGGCAAGGCGTTTGACAAAAAGGTGAAGGAGATACTGCTGGCGGCGGGCATTAAGGACGCCAAGGTGGGCAACGCTTTGGATCTGATGACCCTGCATCAATGGATTAAAAACGATCCGGTGGATCTGCTCATCGGCAACACCTACGGCAAATACATCGCGCGGGCCGAGAACATCCCGCTGGTGCGGGTGGGCTTCCCCATTCTGGACCGTGTGGGGCACAGCTTCTTCCCGACGGTGGGCTATGTGGGTGCCATCCGGTTGATTGAAAAAATCAGCACGGCGCTTTTGGACAAGTACGACCGCGAATGCCCCGAAGAGGATTTTGAACTGGTCTTGTAACTGACCTATACCCGATGAGAGGAGCAAAAACGATGGATAAACCCAAGCATCATATCTTTGTTTGTGCCAGCACGCGTCTGAACGGAACGGTTCAGGGCGTCTGCGCCAAGAAGGAAAGCCACGATATTCTTCAGGCTCTGGTGGAGGAAGTGAACGACCGGGGGATTGAAGATACGGTGATGGTATCGCAGATGGGCTGTGTCGGGCTGTGCTCGATGGGCCCGGTGGTGATGATTTACCCCGACACCATCTGGTACGGCAACGTGACGCCCGACGACGTGGCGGACATCATGGACGCGCTGGAGGAAGGCGAAACGCTGGAGCGTTTGGCGATTTAAAAGTACAAAAATGCAATACATAAAGCTGATTGGCGACTGCTGGTCGGCTTTTTTATTTTATGTAGAATTTGTAAACAAGTGCAGAAAAAGTTGACAGGATGGACGAAAGATTGTAGTCTATATATCGACGAAGAAGTTTCGTCCATTTCTAATATTAGAGGAGCAAAAAAAGTGGGTAATTATCCGAATCTTTCAGAAGCCGATTATGCGGTGATGGAGATACTGTGGCGGGACGGGCAGGCCAAAAGCTCAGCCATCGCGAAAGCGCTGTTTGAGGCGTACGGCTGGTCCCGGCAAACGGTGGGAACCTACCTCAAGCGCCTGGCCGAAAAAGGGCTGGTGGTCACCAAAGAGGAAAACAAGCGGGATTATATCTATATTCCGGCGGTGACCAAAGAGGCGTACGGGGCGGAAGTCACCGGGGAGTACCTGACCAAGTATTTCGGTTCGCTGTCGCATATGGTGGCGGGATTAATGCACAACGAAGACATCTCGGAAGACGAGATTGCGGCTTTGGAGACCCTCATTCGGGAATACAAAGAGAAAAAATAGGAGCGAGATATGGCTGAATACATGATGACAACCCTTTTGCAGGTCAGTATTGCGGCGGCGGTGATGATCGGTGTGGTTTTGCTGGTTCGCGCGGCGGTAGGCATGCGCATCAAAGCGGGCCTGATGTCGGCTTTGTGGCTGATGGTTCTGGTACGGCTGGTGTTGCCGGTGACGATTGATTCCCCTTTCAATGTCACTGAATGGATGGAGAGTATCACACCGCGCGTTTCGGCAGAAACCCCGGCGGAAACGGCTGAAACGGCCGACACGGGCACGGCACCGCTGGCGTTTGAAACGAATCCGACCACGACGACTCACTCGGAAGTGAGCCCGGCCGAAGCAGTGACAGCGGCGGCAGAGAGTCCGGCGGTAATTGATTTCTTGAAGACCCACCTGTATCATGGACTGCTTGCGGTCTGGCTGGTCGGCGCCGCGGTGTTCTTCGCGGTGACGGGGAACCGGATGCGCAAGTTCAGGCGGCACATCAAAAGTAGCCATGCGCTGAACGCGGGCTGGATTTCGGCCGCGGCACTCAGCTACAAGCTGTGGCTGGGCATCCGGCGGGATATCCGTGTGGTGGAATCGCACCTGGTGGACGTGCCGGTGGTGATGGGTGTGTTTCACCCGGTCATCATTTTGCCCAAAGGACTGGCGGAAGCGCTGGACCGTGAAAAGCTCAAGGTGATTCTGCTGCACGAAATCTGCCACGTCAAGCGGTGCGACTTATTCAAAAACGCACTGTGGCTGGCGGCCAAGGGACTGCACTGGTTTAATCCGATGGTGTGGGCGGCTTACAAAGCCTACCTGGAGGATACCGAGCAGGCGTGTGACGCGATGGTGCTGGGTGCGCTCAACGAATCCGCCGTCATCGTGTATTCCGAAGCGCTGGTGGCCGTGATGCGTCAGGCCAAAGGGTGTGCGGTGATTCCGGCTTACGTCTCGTTTTGCCGAAACAGTTCACATTTAAGAAAGCGGGTAACGAATATGCTAAAACCAAAGAAAAAACCGGCGGCGGTCAGCGCGCTGGTGATGATACTGATGATGGTGCTGGCGGTGGGGTGCTTTACCACGGCCTGCATGAAGGATACCGGCAAAGCCGATACAGAAAATTTAAGCGTGGTTCAGATGACGGCGCCGGTGAGCACAAACGCGGCAGTCAGTTTCAGTGATGGATTAACCATGCAGGTGGTTTCAGCTACGCCGCTGATTGAAGTTGTGCCGGAAAACTTGACAATAGAACAGCTCAACATCCTGATTGACGCATTTGCGGGAGGTTACCCTGTTTATACAGCGGACGGGCAAACCTATGATGGGTCGCAGGAATCGGCCGAAAGATTGATGCAAGCTTTTGATGATGACAAAATCTTAGAGGTTTTTGTTGAGAATAGTGATGGAATAGAGTTCCGATTTGAACTCATGCAAACCATGGAAGGGCAGCGTACGCAATTAACTGCCTACACGTCGGGCGGCGGGGTAAACGGCGACGGTATAAGCGGAGACAATTGGGCCAGTTTTACGATGTACACGGGCGAAGATATTGCCGACATGGAGAAGTCCTTTGCAGATTGCTTAACCGAAGCCGAGCGTTTTGCCAAAAGCCTGGATGGACAGGACAGCAATCTGGAATTTGACTATGCGCTAAAATGCGAAGGGAACAGCAAACCGGCATATCGTATTTTCTTTAGGCGGGATTATAGCGGCATATCTGTCAACTCGAACATCTATTCGCTGGCGTACAAAAACGATCTGAATGCCGATGGCCCGCAGATTGTGAGCACTGAAGAAATCTGTGTGTTTGTAAGTGATGAGGGTGTCATTGAGATGTACTGGAGTGAACAATACAAACAGTACACGGTGGTTAGCGAGAACACGGCACTGATGGATACCGACAGTATTAAGAATATCTTTAACAATGCAGCCGGAGATATTCGGGTGGGCGAAAACCATGATATCGTACCCAATATCACAATTAGCAGGATTGAGCTTAATTATATGATTGTCAAAGAGAGCGACGGCGCAACGACCGACAAGATTATTCCGGTTTGGGACTTTATTGGCGACGTGACGCATGATGGCATCACGGAGGGTGATACCATATTGACGCATCAGGAGAATGTCTGCGTGATGACAATTAATGCGATAAACGGCGAAATTATTGACCGTTAAACTAATTAGACGTTAATCATTATTAACAGCGTGTAGATATGGAAGGAGCGAGATATGGCTGAATACATGATGACAACCCTTTTGCAGGTCAGTATTGCGGCGGCGGTGATGATCGGTGTGGTTTTGCTGGTTCGCGCGGCGGTAGGCATGCGCATCAAAGCGGGCCTGATGTCGGCTTTGTGGCTGATGGTTCTGGTACGGCTGGTGTTGCCGGTGACGATTGATTCCCCTTTCAATGTCACTGAATGGATGGAGAGTATCACACCGCGCGTTTCGGCAGAAACCCCGGCGGAAACGGCTGAAACGGCCGACACGGGCACGGCACCGCTGGCGTTTGAAACGAATCCGACCACGACGACTCACTCGGAAGTGAGCCCGGCCGAAGCAGTGACAGCGGCGGCAGAGAGTCCGGCGGTAATTGATTTCTTGAAGACCCACCTGTATCATGGACTGCTTGCGGTCTGGCTGGTCGGCGCCGCGGTGTTCTTCGCGGTGACGGGGAACCGGATGCGCAAGTTCAGGCGGCACATCAAAAGTAGCCATGCGCTGAACGCGGGCTGGATTTCGGCCGCGGCACTCAGCTACAAGCTGTGGCTGGGCATCCGGCGGGATATCCGTGTGGTGGAATCGCACCTGGTGGACGTGCCGGTGGTGATGGGTGTGTTTCACCCGGTCATCATTTTGCCCAAAGGACTGGCGGAAGCGCTGGACCGTGAAAAGCTCAAGGTGATTCTGCTGCACGAAATCTGCCACGTCAAGCGGTGCGACTTATTCAAAAACGCACTGTGGCTGGCGGCCAAGGGACTGCACTGGTTTAATCCGATGGTGTGGGCGGCTTACAAAGCCTACCTGGAGGATACCGAGCAGGCGTGTGACGCGATGGTGCTGGGTGCGCTCAACGAATCCGCCGTCATCGTGTATTCCGAAGCGCTGGTGGCCGTGATGCGTCAGGCCAAAGGGTGTGCGGTGATTCCGGCTTACGTCTCGTTTTGCCGAAACAGTTCACATTTAAGAAAGCGGGTAACGAATATGCTAAAACCAAAGAAAAAACCGGCGGCAGTCAGCGCGCTGGTGATGATACTGATGATGGTGCTGGCGTTGGGATGCTTTACCACGGCCTGCATGAAGGATACAGAAAGAAGTACCACACCGGATGTGGGGCTGGAAGCGGTTCAGGTTACCGAGGCTACGGTCGAAACGGAGCTCAAAAAAACGATTTTTGTCGATCCAGTGGGAACCTCCGAACGGGCGATTGAGATTGCCAAAAAATTCAATATTTCGGGCGCAGACAGTTTCACCTATCAGGGCTTGAACACATCCAGTCTCCTGGACGCGCATGAAGTGCAGGCGGATGACGACACTGAAACGCGGTACAGCATCTATGACATTAACGGGGAAATCGCGTCGATACAGACCGATATGAATGTGGATAATCAGCCGATTTCAATCACGAAAGAGGAGGCCGAAGCCGACGCGCAGGAATACGTGAACACGTTTTATGGTGATGTGGAGCTGACGGTTAGGATGGTTGAAGTTAACGGGGACACCGGCTATTTCGTCATCGGAACCATCTATAAAGACAGTGAAGGCAGTGTTCGGGATTTCAGGATGTCGCTGAACGGGTCTGGTGAATTGATCTTCATGTCGGCCGAGTATGACGCAATCTATGCGCTGAATATTTCGGACGAGATGGTGGCCAAAGCCAAGAGCTATGCGATCGATATCAGCGAGCCGGTACAGCTGATGGATATATTCCAGGAATTCGGCGTCCAGATATACGAATTCTACTTTGAAGAAGGCAGTATGATGGTGGATTTGAACGCCGAGGATGGTTCGCTGGTCAGAATTTCGCTGGGTAATCTGGATATTGGGGACACGTTTACCATGGACGAGGAACAGGCCAAACGCATTGCGCTGGACTATATCGCCGAGTATTTCCCCGAGGCTACCGACGTGGCTATCACAAGTCAGGATTTCGACGGGGGAGCGGCCATGTATATGGGAACCCTGAACAAAGGATCCGTGGCATATAACTGGGACATCGCGTTCAACAACGAGTCGGAGCTATGGTATGCAGAAATTATGCGAAACAACGACTACAGCACCATGGAGAAAATGGATATCGACGATGCTGAGCAGACGGCCAGAGACATGGCGTATCAGGAATGCCCGTTTATCACAGATGATGAGCTGGTGCTGGACAAAGCTTATGAGAGTGTAAGTGAGAACACACCGGATCAATATATCTTTGAGTTTTCCTACCAGTCCAAAAAGCCATCGGTGACCGATTATTCCTTCACCATGGAGGTGGGGGTCAACAAGTACACGGGCGATTACGGCACATTGGGCGTATTCCCGTCTACTGAAGGCATCGATGTGCTAAGCCAGGATGAACTGATTGCCAAAGCAAAAGAGTATCTGGTAGATGCGTACAAAATTAACCCCGACAAACTAAAGTTCAGGGATATGTACATCGTCGGTGGTCGCATATTGGAGTATGATTTAAGCTTCGATTATGTAGGTAACGTGTCTTACGGCTGCTCGATGGTGGCTGATTCCGGCGAACTGGACGGCGTGACGGTCCTGCACGGCTCGCCGCTCGACCCGGAC
>CALMFG010000122.1 GCA_937863465.1 uncultured Clostridia bacterium | reverse complement strand
ACCAGCGCCAAAAAGTCCTGTGACAAAATCGTGCGGAAAATTTCGCGGGTTGCTAAAGATTTGGTCAAAACGGGCGACGCCATTGCCGCCGAATACGGCATCCCCATTGTCAACAAGCGCATTTCGGTGACCCCGATTTCGCTGATTGCCGAAGCCAGCGACGCAGGCGATTACGTCTGCTTTGCCAGAGCTTTGGACAAAGCCGCCAAGGAGGTGGGCGTCGATTTCCTCGGCGGATTCACTGCATTGGTGGAAAAAGGCTTTACGCCGGGCGACCGAAAGCTCATCGCCAGCATCCCCGAAGCGCTGGCCACCACCGACGTGGTCTGTTCCTCGGTGAACGTGGGCGGCACCAAAAGCGGCATCAATCTGGACGCCGTCAGGCTGATGGGCGAAACCATCAAAAAAACGGCCGAACTCACCGCCGACAGGGACGGCCTCGGCTGTGCCAAACTGGTGGTGTTTGCCAATGCTGTGGCCGATAACCCGTTTATGGCGGGCGCTTTCCATGGAATCGGCGAAGGCGAATGCGTCATCAATGTGGGCGTTTCGGGCCCGGGCGTGGTTCGCGCGGCTATCAAGGATATGAAGGGCCAGCCCATCGACGCGGTGGCTGAAACCATCAAGCGCACCGCGTTTAAGATTACGCGCATCGGTCAGCTGGTGGCCAAGGAGGCTTCCGAGCGGCTGGGCGCGAGTTTTGGCATCGTCGATCTGTCTCTGGCTCCCACTCCCGCGGTGGGCGACAGCGTGGCGCGCATACTGGAGGAGATGGGCATTGAGACCTGCGGCGGACACGGCACCACGGCGGCGCTGGCGATATTGAACGACGCCGTAAAAAAAGGCGGCGTGATGGCTTCCTCACATGTGGGCGGACTTTCGGGCGCGTTTATTCCGGTCAGCGAGGACGAGGGCATGATTGAGGCCGTGCAGAAAGGCGTGCTGACACTCGAAAAGCTGGAAGCCATGACCTGCGTCTGTTCGGTGGGGCTGGATATGATCGCCATCCCCGGACACGCGCCGGCCGAGACCATTGCGGCCATCATCGCCGACGAAGCGGCCATCGGCATGGTCAACAGCAAAACCACCGCCGTGCGCATCATCCCCGTTCCCGGCAAAGACGTGGGTGACATGGTGGAATTCGGCGGACTTTTGGGCAAGGCGCCGATTATGCCATATAATCAGGTCAGCGCGGCCGACTTCATCCATCGCGGCGGCAAAATCCCCGCACCTTTACAGGCTTTAAAGAACTAGTGCGCGCTTTTGTTTTACACGATATGCCTTGACAAAAACGCATAAAAGCACTATCCTTTGATATAGAAAATAGCAAATGAACCAAAAGCGGTGAAGGAAAGAGTAGGCAAAAGCCGTTTTGCAGAAGGTTAGAGAGCGCGCCAACCGCTGAAAGGCACGCGAAGCAGAGCGAAACGCCGAACATGGCTCCGGAGCTCCGCAGGTAAATGGAAACTTAAGCCTGCGGCGGGAAGCAAGCGCCCGTTATCAAAGCGCACGCCTGTTAGGGTGGTTGACTATAAGACTTTTAAGTATGCTGTAGCCCCTATCTTTTTGGGGCTTTTGTTATTTTAAGATTATTTTTTGGAGGCTTTATTCATGAGCAAGAAATACTACATCACCACACCCATCTACTATCCTTCGGATAAGCTGCATATCGGCCATTCCTACACCACCGTGGCGGCCGATGCACTGGCCCGGTATAAGCGCCAGAATGGCTTTGACGTGATGTTTTTGACCGGAACGGACGAACACGGGCAGAAGATTGAGCGCGTGGCCAAGGAAGCGGGCACCACGCCCAAGGCCTACGTGGACAACATCGTGGACGGCATCGAAAAGCTCTGGAAGCTTCTTAACATCAGCAATGACGATTTTATCCGCACCACCGAAGAGCGGCACGTGAAGACCGTCCAGAAAATCTTTAAGCGGCTGTATGACCAGGGTGACATCTATAAGAGTGAATACGAGGGCTGGTACTGCACACCCTGCGAATCCTTCTGGCTGGAGCGCCAGCTGGTGGATGGCAAATGCCCGGACTGCGGACGGGAAGTGGAACTGACCAAGGAAGAATCCTACTTCTTCAAGCTCAGCAAGTATTCCGAGCGGCTGATTCAGTACATCAGCGAGCACGACGAATTCATCCAGCCCGCGTCCCGCAAAAACGAGATGCTGAACAACTTCCTGTTGCCCGGCCTCGAGGATTTGTGCGTATCGCGAACCTCCTTTAAGTGGGGCATTCCAGTGGATTTTGACGACAAGCACGTGGTCTATGTTTGGATCGACGCGCTTTCCAACTACATCACAGCTTTAGGATACCTGCAGGACGACGACAGCCGTTTCAAGGAATTCTGGCCGGCCGACCTGCATCTGGTGGGCAAGGAAATCGTGCGGTTCCATACCATCATCTGGCCCATCATGCTGATGGCTTTAGATTTGCCTTTGCCCAAGCAGGTTTTCGGGCACGGCTGGCTGATTCTCGAAGGCGGCAAAATGAGTAAATCCAAGGGCAATGTCGTGGACCCGGTTAAACTGGTCGAGCGCTACGGCGTGGACGCCATCCGCTATTTCCTCTTGCGCGAAGTGCCCTTCGGTTCGGACGGCCTTTTCAGCAACGAATCCCTGCTTTACCGCATCAACTCAGACTTGGCCAACGACCTCGGCAATCTGGTTTCACGTACGGTAGCTATGGTGGAAAAATACTTCGGCGGCACGCTCCAGAAGGGCGGCACCGCCACCCCGCACGACGCCGAGATTGAAGCCGTCGCCAACGGCCTTTACAGCAAAGTCAACCAGCATATGGACGAGCTGAAGCTCCCTGAAGCGCTGGAAGAGATTTGGGCCCTGGTTTCCAAGAGCAATAAATACATCGACCTGACCGCACCATGGGTTTTGGACAAAGACGCCAGCAAAAAAGGCGAGCTCCAGAACGTACTGTATCACCTGGTTGAGAACATCCGCATCATCGCCGTCCTGCTGGCGGCATTTTTGCCGGATACTTCGGCGACCATACTTAAAAACATCGGCGTTTCGGACGACGCGCTGACTTCAGTGGACAGCGTTAGGGCTTTCGGCGCGCTGAAACAGACGACGGTGGTCAAGATGGACCCCATCTTCCCGCGCATCGACGTGGCCAAGGAGCTGGAATCGCTGGAAGCCGAAACCGCCAAGACCGCAAAAAAGCCTGAGAAGAAAGAGGAAAAATCCGAAGCTCTGCCGCAGATCACCTATGACGATTTCGCCAAATGCGAGTTCCGTCTGGCGAAGGTTCTGGAATGCGAGGCCGTTCCGGACAGCGACAAGCTTTTAAAACTGCAAATCAAAATCGGCGACGAAAAACGTCAGATTGTCAGCGGCATCCGCACCTGGTATTCGCCCGAAGAGATGGTGGGCAAAACCATCGTGGTGGTAGCCAACTTAAAACCCGCCAAAATTCGCGGCGTGGAGAGCAACGGCATGCTTCTGGCCGTGGACGACGGCACCAATCTGGCCTTGCTGACGCCCGACAAAGACATGGCGGACGGACTGCGCGCGCGATGACCCTGTTTGATACCCATGTCCACCTGACCGACGAACGCTTCGACGCCGACCGTCAGGCGGTCATCGACAATTTTGAAGCCGAGCAGATTCTCGGCGTCATCGAAGCCGCCACCGACGAGGCCGATTCTGCGGCCGCCGTCAAGCTGGCCTGTGCCAACGCGCGCGTATACGCCGCCGTGGGCGTGCATCCGCACGCGGCCAAGGACGTTTCCAAGGATTATGTCAATATCCTCGGCAGGCTGGCCGATAGCCAAAAGGTGGTGGCCATCGGCGAAATCGGGCTGGATTATCACTACGATTTTTCGCCGCGCGACGTTCAGCAGGCGGTCTTTAAAGCGCAGATTGCACTGGCGAAGGATTTAAAACTTCCCATCATCATCCACAGCCGTGAAGCCACAAAAGATATGATGGATATTTTGGCCGCGTTCGCGCCGCTTTCGGGCGTGGTGCACTGCTTTTCGGGCAGCAAAGAGACCGCGCTGGAGTCCATCAAGCTGGGCCTGCATGTCTCGTTCACCGGGTCGCTCACCTTCGACAACGCGCGAAAGGTGCAGGAGGCGTTTATCGCCCTGCCCATGGACCGCGTGATGGCCGAGACCGACGGACCCTATCTGGCCCCGGTGCCGGTGCGCGGCAAGCGCAACGAGCCAAAGTATGTGCGGCATGTGATTGAGAAGATGGCCGCGCTGAGAAATATGGATGCCGATGAGGTGGCCAAAATCAACATCGAAAACGCAAAAGCGCTGTTTGGCGTTTTGGGAGAATAGAATGTCGGAAGCAAAGAAAGATACCCTTGTCTATGAATACGGGGGCGGCGTTTACATCAACCCCACCAATCGATGTACCAACCGATGCCGTTTCTGCTTAAGAAACAACAGCGACGGTGTGGCCGACCACGACCTGTGGCTGTCTAAAGAGCCGACGGCCGAGGAGATTATCGCGGATTTAACGCCCTTTCTTCCGACCAAAAAGATCACCTTTTGCGGGTTCGGCGAGCCCATGATGCGGTTGGATATCATCGAAACCGTTTCGGCATTTGCCAAAGAGAACGGGGTTTATGTAAAGGTGAACACCAACGGTCAGGCCAACCTGTTTTACGGGCGGGATGTTCTGCCAAGTCTCGTCGGTCTGGTGGATGGGTTTTCCATCAGCCTTAACGCCAGCAACGCCGCAGACTACCAGACCGAGTGCCGAAGCGTCTACGGCGAGGACGCCTATCCGGCCATCCTGGACTTTGCCCGGCGCTCGGTGGCTTTGGGGTTCGATACCACCCTCTCGGTGGTCGATTACCTGCCCGAAAGCGAGATTGAAGCCTGCCGAAAGATTTCAGATGATATCGGCGCGGTGTTCCGTGTCCGGCATATGGGATAGAAAAAACAGCCTTCAACGGCTGTTTTGTTTTTTTATAGATAATCGAGCGATGTTTTGGTTCGCTCGCTGACGTTGCCGCCCGTGTTGACCGTGGTGTTTTTTTCAATCATCATCACTTCCACCTCGGCTCTCGCCACCGGCATATGTTCCACTCCCTTAGGCACCACCAGCATCTCGCCTTCGCTTAAGGTAAACACCTTTTCGCGCGTGTGAATCTCCACGCTGCCCTTCACCACAAAGAACAGTTCGTCTTCGGCTTCATGCGTGTGCCACTCAAATTCTCCCAAAAGCTTAGCAATCTTCACTGTGGTGTCGTTCACTTCGGCGATAATCTTGGGCGACCATTGTTCGCTGAACAGCCCGAATTTCTCTTTTAAGTTCACTTTCTCCATGGCTTTTTCCCTCTTTCTACTTAACCGTCAGTTTCTTTGCATTCAGCTTTTTGGCCGTATAACCCTGCAGAATATGCTGGACAACCGCCAGTGTCGGCGTGGCCAAAAACGCCCCGACGATGCCGAAAAGACCGCCGCCCACCAAAACCGCCGCCAGAATGTAGAATGGCTTTAAACCCACGCTTTCGCCCAAAATGTGCGGCCCCAGCACCCATCCGTCAAACAGCTGGATGATGACCGTGTAGATGAGCACCCAAAGCGCCGCCGTGGGACTTAAAATCAGCGTGATGATGATGCAGGGGATGGCCCCGATGACCGGGCCGATGGTGGGCACCATATTGGTGATGCCCATGATGACCGCGAGAAGCAGGGGCACTGGCGCGCCCATAATCAGCAGTGCGAAATATGAGACCACACCGATAATCGCCGAATCAACCAGCTTGCCGTAGATGAAATTCCGAAAGATTTTGCCCGAAAACGTCGAGAGCTCAGCCGCATAATCGGCCTTTTCTTTATCCAACACCGTATACGTCAGTTTGCGGATGCGGCGGGTCAGTCCCTCGCGTTCAATCAGCATATAAATTGAGATCACAATGCCGATGATGAAATCCATCACCCCGCGCACTATGCTGAGCGAGATGGTCAGGATATGGACGCTGATTTCGCCGAAGCTGTTCGCCAGTTTATCTGTAATCCCGAGTTCGGTATTGGTCACCCAGTCGGTCAAGCCCGGCACATTGAGTGTGGCCACCCATTCATAGAAACGCGTCAAAAGTCCGCTGATGGCCTCCACCCAGTCGGGTATCTCCTGTGATATCTGTACCATGTTGGAGAGTATCATCGGGACCAGCCAGACAAAGATGGCGGCCAGTATGCCGAAGAACACCAGATAGACGATGAGCATGGCCAGCACATTGGCGCCGTGCTTTAATCCTTTAAACACGCGTTTCTTAAACCAGCCGATAAACGGCGAAAGCACAAAGAAAATAGCAAAACCCCAGACCAGAAAACGGATGACGCTGAACAGCAGAGACAGTTCGCTTTTGAAGGTTTCATAACCAAAGACCAGCCGGCCGATGATGATGAGCACGATGATGACCGGCAGGGTAAATGCCGCCCATGACGAATGCTTTTTTTCGTGCGGCGGTTCGTTTTCTGTCGTTTCGTCTTTCATTTCCGCAATCGTTTCATCGATTGCTATATCACTCTTTTTTTTACGAGCCATATGTGTTCTTCCCCAAATTTTAGTTTTAAGAAATCTGCGCCATGGCGGATTTCATGATGTCCATCATTTTCTGCATCTTGGCTTCAGCCGCCGCCATGCTCTTATCCCGTGCCGAAACATAGATTTTAATCTTGGGTTCGGTGCCCGAAGGCCGAACCGTAATCCAGCTTAAATCATCATAGACGCTCTTTAAAACGTCCGACACGCGAAGACCCGTATCGGCCTTTTCCCCGGTTACGGGGTATTCGGCGGTCTGGCTTAAGTAGTCGATTTTTTCGGTGACGGCGAGCTTCGGCATGACCGGAAAACCTTCCGCACGGAACGCCTGCATGATTCGGCCGATTTTATCGAGGCCTTCTATGCCGTCCAGTTCCACGGCCAGCTGACCGTCCGCGTAATAGCCGTATTCCTCGTAGATATCGATGAGGCCCTCATAGATGGACTTGCCGATTTTTTTGTAATACGCCGCCATCTCGCAGGCCAGCATGGAGGCCACCACCGCGTCCTTGTCGCGCGCAAAGGTGCCGGTGAGGTACCCGTAGCTTTCCTCAAACCCGAACAGGAAGGTTTCATCCGTTCCGGTCATTTTTTCAATCATCTCACCCACATACTTAAAGCCGGTGAGCACATCGTATGTTTTAATGCCGTGTTTTTTCGCCATTTGTTTGGTTGTGTCGCCCGTGACGATGGATTTGACCAGCACGCCTTTCTTCGGCAGGTTACCCGCTTTGGCTTTTAAGATGTAATCAAACATCAGCGCGCCAATCTGATTGCCGTTTAAGCGGATATAGCCGCCTTTTCCGTCCGGCACCAAAAGCCCCAGCCGATCGCAGTCCGGGTCGGTGCCGAGAATAATCTGCGCATCCTTCTCTTTGGCGTATTCGATGGCCAGATTAAACACCGCGGGGTCCTCAGGGTTGGGCGCTTTCACGGTCGGGAAATCTCCATCCGGTTCCACCTGCGCCTTGACGACACAGACATCTGAAAAGCCGAGTTCGTTTAAGATGCGCCGCACCGGAACATTGCCCGAGCCGTGCACCGGCGTGTAGATGATGCGAAAATCCTTGGGCAAATCCTTGGATGTGGAAAGTGTTTTGATGTCCGCCATGTAGGCGTCGTCCACTTCTTTGTCGATATAGACCAAACGACCTTTTTCTATCGCCTCGGCTTCGTCCATCACGACGATGCTGTCATAATCCTCAATGGCATTGACGCTGGTGACAATCTCATCGGCGATTTCGTCCACCGCCTGCGCGCCGTCCTCCCAGTATACCTTATAGCCGTTGTATTCCTTGGGGTTGTGGCTGGCCGTCACGGCGACCCCTGCAATGGTCCTCAGGTGCCGCACCGCGTAGGAGAGCACGGGCACGGGACGCAAAGACGTGAAGAGATAGGCCTTGATGCCGCAGGCCGCCAGCGTTTTGGCCGTCTCCAGCGCAAACACATCCGAGAAATGCCGACTGTCGTAAGCGATGACCACGCCGCGTTCTTTTCCACCCTTTTGGAGGATGTAGTCGGCCAGGCCCTTGGTTGCTCGACGAATCATATATACGTTGATGCGGTTGGTTCCGGCGCCCAGCTTGCCGCGCATACCGGCTGTGCCGAAGGCCAGATTCCGATAGAACCGATCCTCAATCTCTTTGTCGTCATCCTTAATCGCCAAAAGTTCCTGTGTGGTGGCGGCGTTAAAATAATCGCTCTCCAGCCATTTTTCATATTCTTTTCGGTAATCCATTCAAGGCTCCTTTTGTCTATATCAAAAATATTGTTTTTTAGATGGTATGTAAAAAATTATACCTTTCGCCTGCCTTTTTTTCAAGGCTGGGGAAAGGTAAATCCATCATTTAGAGTGTTGTTCATTTCTAATTTCCGCTAATGTGATGTTATTTCATGTGCTTATATGGTATATTATGTATTATATATATTGGAGGTGTCCTTATGAATCCTTCTTTTAATGACCTATTTTTTCTAATTCCAGGCTTAATCTGTTATTCGATATTTTATCTCTTTACTCCAGGTCTCAGAAAAAAAGAAATTGGAACTGTTTTCACGATTTCTTTTTTAATTAGCACTTTAGAGTATCTGCTTTTCTCCTCGCTACTAAACCAATCCTCCACTTCTGATTCTCAACGTATGCTACGGATTTATTTTTGCATTTTGTTTCTCTTGCCCGCAATAATTGGTTTTGTCTTCAGCCTTTTAGTTAAGTCTAAAAGTGTACGAGATTTCTTAAGTTTAGGGCATTACTGTGCTTCTGCATGGGATTATGTTTTTTCTGGGTATGGGGCTTGGTGTTACGTTATTGTTACTTTGAAAGAAGGCAATGAGAAAATCTATGGCATTTTCGACTCGAAATCATCCGCAAGTTCAAATGTTGATGAAAGGGACATATTCCTATCACGGACATTTGACTCTGAATGGAATGAAATGAAAAACAAATATACAGGTGTTTTAATAAGTTCTGATCAAATAAAATATATTCAAATAATTAAAACAAAGGAGAAATAAAGATGACAAATGCTTCAGACAAAAAGGATTCTGTACCTAATACCTATTCCTATCAACCAAAAGAGGACCGTGGGCATCAACCGCCCAACAAACCTTCCGACCCTCCAAAACCGCAGCCGGAAAATAAAGAAAAAAAATAACGCTTTGGCTGAACCAAAGCGTTTATATTTGAAATATTGCTATCTCTTCGAGAACTGAGGTGCGCGTCTGGCCGCTTTCAGGCCGTACTTCTTTCTTTCCTTCATTCTCGGGTCAC
>CALMFG010000121.1 GCA_937863465.1 uncultured Clostridia bacterium | reverse complement strand
CTGCCCCCATGTACAGCCGTGAGTACGCTTCCCCCCGCATTGGTATTAAACCGTCGGGCGACGTCGTCGATATTCAGAAAATGCTGGTGTCTCTGGGCTATGCGATTACCGCAGACGGATACTTCGGCGAACTGACCGATAAGGCCGTCAAGGATTTTCAGTCCCAGAACAGCCTGACGGTTGACGGGATTGTCGGAGAAGAGACATTAGCCCTTTTGAGAGCCGCGGCCGAGGCCACCGGCCTATATGCCGATGAAAACACGCTGAGCGAGATGCCGATGGAAGCCAAGGCGCTGCTTAACCACATCAACCAGTTGAAGCTCTTCTACACCAAAACGGACATCTTCGCCTATAAAGCAATCACGATTCACAAGATTGACCTTTTGGCCGAACGGATGCGCTCAGAGTTTGGCTACAGCGTTGAGCCGCTTGTCATCACCAGCCCTGAACCGCCCTGCTATATCACGAATCCTTAAAAAACCGACATAAAAAAAACGCTTTGAAAGCTCAAAGCGTTTTTTTGATTATTCCATTTCGAAAGCGTCTTTGCCTGCGCCGCAAATCGGGCAAACCCAATCCTCGCTGATTTCACTGAATGGCGTACCCGGTGCAACGCCGTTATCAGGATCGCCGACTTCCGGATCATAAATAAAACCGCAGATGGTGCAAACGTACTTTTCCATAGAATCCTCCTGAATTCAAATTATATATATGCTTAACGTTAAGCAAAATATTCATTGAGTTTTTTTACGAGTTCATCCACGTTGACCCCGTGAACCGTTGACGCTTCTTCCAGGGTTTCGCCCGAAGAAACCGGGCAGCCGATGCAGTGCATGCCAAAATCGAAGAAAATCGGCGCACAGTTGACATCGATATCAATCACCTGTCTAATCGTCATATCTTTCGTAATTGTAGCCATATTTCAATTCTCCTTCTATCATCCTGATGTAATTACTTTTTTAGAGCCGTACATTATCGCTTTTTTAAGTCTTTCGCACAAACACGTCGCCGCATTTGGAACAGCGCACCTTGACTGTGCCTTTATATCTCGGCACCCGCAGTTTCTGTCTGCATTTCGGGCACCGGAAAATTTTGTAGAACTTTCTTTCATTATACCGTTCTTTTGCCGTTTGAAAAGGTTTTTTTATCTTGTTCCAGATTTTCAGAAACGCGATGTTCTCTTTTCGGCGCTGGCTGACGTTTTTTGAGACAATCCTGAAAATCGTAAACAATAACAGCAACCACGCAATGATGTTGCATATTACGTTATTAATCAATGCAAACGGTATGATCAACAGCATCATAAAGAAGCCAAATTGATCCGGGCCGTTGCGCCCGTAGAAGAACTGTTGCAGCTTTTGTCCGAACATTCTTTGCTCCTGATCTTTTTAAGTTAGTCGGATATGGTGAGGAATTTCAGCAAAAAACCTCCTGATGCATAAAAGTCATTTTAACAAATCGCCAACGAAAAATAAACATTTTGCGGGTATTATTCATAAACTTTTATCAATCGGCACCAGTTCCAGGTCGCCCACCGCGGCAATCACGCTTCCGGCAATCGCCGCCGCACCGAGAATCCCCGGTACCGAGAAGATATCCTCCACCGCGTGCTTGACGTCGTCCCTGGTCTTCACCGTGTTCCCCAGCCGTGTGGCGCAGGCATCCGCCAAAAGCACATCGCGGCTGACGCAGAGCGCCATGTCGGCTTTCCCAAAGCTGAGGGAATGGCCGAATGTGCCTGCCGAAGCGCAGACGCCCAGGGGCGGGTCGGCCTTTTCCAGCCGCAAGCCCAGCTTCATGCTTAAGGGGGATTCCCCCGCATACAGCGCGATGGTTCGCGGGCTCCTCGACCAAATCAGCAGGTCGCCGCCGTTTTCCACAATCAGTTCGCCGGCCGCTGTCTCACGGACCGCCTCATAAACCGTTTGGCAGAAAGCACCGGCTACCGCGGCCATGGGCCCGACGCCCGCCGTTTCGGCCGCCTTACACATGCGTTTTACCATATCGTTATCATGTTCATTATACCCGACAGGTATTAAGGAAATATTAAATTCCGGATTGTTTTCAATATGTTCATCCAGTATGCGGCGAAACGTCTTCACTGCGGCCAGAATGGTCTGTGAAAAATCCTGTTTTGAACCAATAAAAAGATCGGTCTCCTTCAGGTTCACCCTTGTGAAGACCAGATCTTTTGCATTAACACATTTTCGATAGATTTCCCGATTGGAGTAAGCGTCCATCGCTTTATGCTTCGTCGTCGAAGAAGGTGATGGCCCGCACCGGACACGCCTTGACGCAGTGTCCGCACAGCACACACAATTCCATATCAAATTTCAAGAGATAGTCCGGCGCACTCATGGTCAGCGCTTTGGAAGGGCAGACGCCCACGCATGCCCCACATTCCACGCACTGCTCCTCATAGCGGATGACCGAATCGGTATAGACGATAACTTCCAGATTCTCTTTGCTTAGGTATTCCAGCGCTTTTTCAACGTCCGAATCCTTGCCGGAAAGTTCCAGCGTCATCTTGCCCTGCTTGCCGCCCGAGATGGACGCCTTTAAGATATTCACCACAATATTATGATGCTTGACCAGCTCGGTAATCAGCGGTTTGTCGGTGATTTCGGGCGGGAATATCAGCGCGATTTTCTTTTTCATCATATGCCCTCACCCCCGATCATGGTCATGGTCTTAAACTTCTCGGTTTTCGGCAGCGGTGCCACCGGCTGGGTCAGCGAAAACTCGCCGCTCTTTACCATGGTCTTGATGCGCTCGGCGATGGTCCGCGCTTTGCTGATGCTGGAAAGCGATGCGGTTTTCACCATCTTGCCATTCAGCTCCACACTGCCGCTTCGTAGCTCGGCGTAGGAAACCCGCCGATAGGTGGGCTTCTTTAAGAGACCGAGGCCGTAATCATAGATATGCGTATAGAGCTCCTCATCGCTCTTGGCGAGCTGTGCCATCAGCTCTGCATCCAGTACCGGAATGGGGATGCCCATGCCGATGAAGATGGTCGTGCCGTAGGCTTCCATCACAGCCGCGCGGATGAATTCGGGGCTCATCTGCTTTAGGTCCCCGATGAGCGCCAGCGTGTAACCCGAATACATCTCGGCGCCGTCGTCAAATTTTTCATAGCCGTTGACCGCCTGCGTACCCTGCCACGCCACATAGCCAATCGCCCCGCCGAAGAACACGCGGGTGCCGATGCCGATGGTGCGAAGCTGGGGGTCCTTTAGCAGCGGCGAAAGCTGTCCGGATGTGGAGTACATCACGTTGCCGAAGTTGGGGAGCACACAGCCCATATAGGTGAATTTTTTCTTATCGGTCGAGTTCGTCGCCGCCGAATAGTTCTGATAGGCGTTTCTCGGGTTAAACATATAGGCCTGATTCAGCGTTTCCAGCGTCACTTTGGCCGTCACTTCCTTGCGCGGATAGCAGTCGGTCGTAAACCCGCGGGCTTTTAAAGTCACCGGGTTCCCGCGCAGCAGGTCTTCGATGACATGTGCGCCGCCGTATTGGATGCCCCGGTCCAGCGAAGGTTCGGTGGCCCCGATGTAGGTATCCACCGCCGCAAGACCGCCCGATGCCGGAACGCCGTTCAGCTCCAGCTGCGCCATCTTGATGGGCGGATCCGAATGCCCGAAGTTTAAAAACGCGCCCGAAGAACACATAGGCCCGAACGTGGCTGTCGTCACCACATCCACCTCTTCGGCCAGCGCTTCGATGCTTTTGGTTTTGGCCAGCCTGGCCACCTCGTCGGCGGTCAGAACCACGGCCGTCCCTTTTTTAATCTTCTCGTTGATTTGCTCAAATGTCTTTGCCATATTCTCTCCTTATCTTCATCGCTTAATCCCTGCCACCATCTGTCATACCACTTCCATCCAGTAGCCGTCGGGATCGACGACGAAGTATACCCCCATAACTTTGTTTTCATAGCAGATACAGCCCATGGCCTGATGCCGTTTATACGCCGCAGTAAAATCGTCGGCTGCAAAGCAGATATGCGTTTCGTTGCTGCCAAGGTCATATGGCTCGGTTCGGCCCGCCAGCCATGTCAGTTCAATATAGTAATCCGAATGCGGGGCTTTCAAAAAAGCCAGCTTAAAGCTGTGGTCAGGCGCTTCCTTTGTCTTGACGACTTCCATATCAAACGCCTGCTTATAGAATGCAATGCTTTTTTCAAGGTCCATCACATTGATATTCGTATGATCGATTCTAAACATGTTCCCTCCAGGTGTTAGGCCAGAACCAATTGCGCGCCGCGCCGCGGGATGGCCCAAACGGCCGTGTCTCTGGTCTCGTTGTTCTTTTTAAATTCGGTGATTTTGTCAAACCGGTTTTGAAAATGCATGGGCACAAACACCGACGGCGTCAGCGCCTCAATCATGCGCTGCGCGCCCGCGTCTCCGTTTTCCCCCATTCGGTAATCACAGGGAAAGAACATCACATCGATTTTGATGTCCTCCGCCTCAATGGCGTTCAATTGTGCCGTAAAATCCCGTTCAGCCTTGGCGATAAATTCGGCGTCCGCTTCTTCTTCCCAGTGCCAGAAACTGAGGTCGCCCGCGTGAAAGAACGTGGTTCCCTCGGCCCGCACCAGCAAGGATATACCGGCGTCGGTGGAGCCAAAGGCCTTTACTTCAATTCCTTCGTCACGGTAAACGCCGCCTTCGGAAATGTGGGTAACGCGGTCATTGCCGCGCGCCACGCCGCTGTCAAATATATAGCGTAACTTTTCGTTATGCTTCTGCCAGTTTAGGATGCTTCGGTTATAGTGGTCATAGTGGCTGTGCGAGACAAAGACATAGGTGTTTTCCTGCGCGGCGATTTCCGCCGCCGTCACCACCCCGCCGTCCAGCGATGCTTCGCCGACGGGCTTGTCGTTATAGTAGTCAAAAATCAACGTCGTATGCGCCAGGGCCACAAAAAAGCCTGAATTGTCTAAGTATGTAATCTTCATCCGCGCTCCAAAGCCAAAAAGTCACGCCCTCTTTTTTGCCTATTATATCACGCTGGTTCGGATTTGCCAGCGAAATTCAGCCAATTTATTTTATATTCGTCACATCTCGGTCAAATAATCCATCCCGAAGGACACCACCAGTAATAGGCCGTCATAATCGCCGAAGATTTTAAACTTGACCGCCAACTCCTGCTTATCGCGATAGTGGCATCGGTCATAAAACGCCTTTTCCCATCGCGCAATATCATACACCCCCGCGCTTTCCCGGTAATTCGGGTTCACCGGATATCGGCCCGCAATGTAAGCCACCACCTGCTGTTTCTCCATCTCGGCGAGTATCCTCCACGTGGGCTCGGACGCCTGCCGCGAGACCAGTCCCAATACCTCCACCATGAATTCCTTCAATCCAAAAAATCCGCTGTACATCTTCCCGCTGCCCCTTTCTTTTTGGTTATATTCTATCGGGAAGGGTGTCCCATAATAGGTACAAAAAAAGCAAAAGTCATAAAAACCTTTGCCTTTGGTGTTTTTGGTTGTCGGTTTTTTGGTAAAGCCTTAGCCCACTACATCGCCCGCGTAGGAAATCAGCGATGCGTCGTTCACTCCGTCAATGGCGGCAATGGTTTCCACCACAGCAAAGTCGGCCTCGCGTACGTTCATTTCAATGGTCAGTTCAATGAGCCCGCCCGAAACGGTCTTCGATTTCAAATTGCCCTGCGGCAGTTTTCTAAGCGCGTTCTGAACCTCGGTCTTGGCCTCCTTGGTGAAGGACAGAATCAGGAGATACGGACGGTCTTTTTTAAATTTGAACATGGACAGAATCATCATCAGCGCCGCAATGACCAGAACGCCGAGTCCGGCGACCGCATACTGTCTGGCGCCCAGCGTCAGGCCGGCAGCGATGCCCCAAAACATAAAGATGGTATCCATCGGCTCTTTCACCGCCGTTCTAAAGCGGACGATGGATAGCGCACCCACTGCACCCAGTGAAAGAACCACATTGGTGGCGATGGGCATGATAATCATTGTTGTGACCATGGTAATCATAATCAGCGAAGCCGCGAAGTTTTTTGAAAACATCACACCGCTGAACGTGCGTTTGTAGATCCAGTAGATGATCAGCCCGCAAATAAAGCTTAAGGCCAAAGTCAGCAGAACCGATTGAATCGTCAACTCGGACGACAGCGCAAAATCCTCTAAAACACTGTTTTTAATGACATCTTGTGTAGACATATAAATTCACCATTTCCTTCTTAAAGATTATACCATCAATTTATTTCTTACGCTTCATATTTTCGGCACAGCGCATATTTGGATATCGCCGACCGCTGGGACGCTTTGGCTGTGTTGAGTACGGCAATCAGATAATCCGGCATCCCGTGCTGGAACTTTACTTCCATCACCACCATGCCGGGTTTTAGAACCGACGCCAGCGGCACATTCGGGTCGAACATATCGGTCGAATTCCGGCCGGTTTTCACCATCTTGTCAAAGGTGATGCGCAGGTTTTTGATCGGGTGGACATAGGCCTCGCGCACATAATCGACAATCACCGTCGGATGCAGCCGTTTGGTTTTCACCTCATAGTAAAAATCCTTTGCTAATTGATTTTCTTTTCCCAAGAGAAAACCAACATCCCCCGCCATGATTTTTTCGTACTCATCGCGCGTCAGTCGTAAGCTGTCCTTGCTGATATAGTCCTTGTCCTTGTTTTTGCGCTCCAGACGAATCATCTTGTCGCTGAGGCCGTAAATTCGGATGCGGTATTTCTTACGCTTTTCCACACCCGCCAGTTTATCCACCAGTGCGGTGTTTTTAAAATCGTCAAAGTATAATGATCGAATGTAGTAGTCGCCTTCCGGCCCCGCGTTTTCGTCATGCTTAAGCAATAGATTCAGCTGACGGCTGAGCAGGACGTAATCCGCTTCGGTGATGTAATACTTCAGTTCGTGTCGATAGACCTTTTCGTTGTCGGCGCGGCCGATACGGCTGGTGCGCGCGGCAATCCGGCTCACCGTGCTTCTTCGCGTTTCGGGCGCTTCCAGTGATTTGATGCGAATATCCTGCGCGGCCGATTGTTTGGCCAGCGTAGAATCATCATACTTCACGGTTTCCTGACCCTTTGGCCGCAGCATGGGCCGCGTGGTTTCAAAAGCCTCGTCGCTGTCATCCTTTTTCTTTTTGGGGGCGTCGTCCAAATCCTCAGCCAAAAAAAGCTTCAGATCTCTTTCGACTTTCGGCGCCTCGGGCTTCTTCTCGGACTCGGGCGGTTTTGGGGGGTCCACCAGTTTGGCTTTTTCGCGGACAATGACCGGCGTTTCGGTCATATCCTGAAACAGCGCATCGCGTTTCTTCAGTTCCAAAACCTGTTCCAGTGGTTTTTCGCCGGTTTTGGTGATGACCACCTTGGGCGCGTCGCCGCGTTTCTCGATGGCAATTAGCGGTTCATCACTGACCACTTTCGGCTGGGGTTTTTCCCTGTCACGGTCGATGGCCTCGGGTTTAAACTCGGTCTTGCCCGGTTTCACCTGAATCCGCGGCTGTTCGGCAAAGCCCTTTTGCTGCCAGAGTTCTTCCCTTCGCGCCTGGCTCTCGGCTTTGCGCTGACGTTCCGCCGCCAGCATGGCGTCGATATGCTCCTGCGCCTCAGCTTTGCGTTCATCAGCCTTTTGAGCGCGGCGTTCGGCGCGCGCCTCGGGCGAATTGGCATCCTTTTCTGCGCGCTTCTTTTCAAAGTAGCCAGAGGGCTTTATTTCGTTATCGTTTTTGTTTGCCATCGTCTATTTCCAGTCCCCAAACAGTTCTTTCATCCGTTCGTCGGATATCCCAAGCTCTTCCTGCAGATGCAGTTTCGCATAATACGGGCGCTCCTCCAGAAAAGTCTGTATCATTTTAATCTGTGTATCAAAGTTATTGGACCAATTAAATATATCACATTCGTGTTGAACTTCGGACGCAACGTTGTTCGCCAGCTCCTGCATATAGGGCACGGATAACTCGGGAGCAAAGACTTCATTGATATAATAAGCGTATCGCTCGATAAACTCTTCGCGCCACGCATCGTTTTCCATCAGGCCCCGTGCGATGGACGTTGAAAACGCATTCCCCTGTCCCGTTCCGTTCGGATTCAGGACCTTTGCCAGTTTATTGCCTTTATAGCGCACATCATTACTGGTTATCCACATCGACCAGTCCATATCATATAGTATCCAATGCCATTTGCCGTCGCCTGTATTCACGCGGTAGAACTTCCGGTTGCCGTCGTCCGAGTTGTAAAAGTACACTTCGGCTATCAGCCAGTCCATAAAGTTGTAGACATCCATCTGCGATTTGACATACTCGTAGTTCTTATCGATATTGATATCGTTGTTGTCCATAAAGTCTTCCAGTGCTTTATAGTCGGCATTGGAACCGTTCAGCACCTGCCCATCGCCCGCGTTACCCTTTAAAAAGTCGATATCTTCCGCAGGGTTTGGCGAGTAGTCCCGCGCGGCCGCGTAGTACTTGCTTGGCTTTTCGCGCAGGTTGTAGATGCCCCAGTATTTGCCGTTGAGGTACAGCACGCACTGCCGAAACGCCTGAACCTCCACTCGGCCGGAATCACCGCTGCCTTTTTCCATCAATGACGTGACGAAAATATCGCGTATTCTAGAATACTTACAGTCGTTTCCCGACTGGCGCGCAACCAGCGAACGGTATGAGGTGAATTCCCGATTGTCAAAGAACGGGTAAGCCATTTCGGTTTCGCCGTATTTGCCCCGCGCGTAGATGGCAAATGACTTTTGAACTTCATAGCGCGAATAGGAGCCGAACAACTGCAGACCGATGTTTTGGGAGAACACCTCTTTCCCGTCAATATAAAACGAGAAATTAGCCGGAACTTCCATATCCTTCGTCATAAAATTAGCCGAATCAACCGCCGTCATGGCGGCACCGAGATCTTCCGCTTTGTCTAAACTGAATACCCCGCTCTGGTCGCCGGTCAGGTATTTTGCGCCGGTCAAAGCCGGGTCGCTCAAGCTGACATCGTTTCCCAGGGCATAGATGCCGGTGTTGTTGTCCCAAAGGTTAGCCGGATCGGTGACGATTGAGATAACGTCCACGGTGTGGGAGACATCGATGAAATATCCGCCGGTGATGACTTCGGATGCCAGATAGCCTTCCGCCTCCGCCACGGCGCGCACGACAGTCGTTTCGCTCACAGTGAGCGGCCCGGTATACACGTTCGAACCGGAGTCCGGTGTGCTGCCGTCCAGCGTGTAGTACACGGTCGCGTTCTTCGGCGACGTGATGCTGACCGTTTGGGTTCCCGTGTAGAATCCGGGCGCCAAGGTAAACGCGGGGCTTTCCGTATAGCCGACCAAACCGCCGGTATTCATCACTCCGGGGGTGGGCACTGGAAATACAAAAAGCGTATCGCTGTCTCCCTGCCGTCCAACCGACGTGTCGGCGGGTAAACCGCCGATGGCGTAACGGTCCAGCAACTGATTATTATTGTCGAATAATGCAACAATCTCGCCGTCAAGTGAAAGCGAGAAATTGGTGTTCAGATATTTTTTTTTTGACTCCTCGGCGGTCTTGCCGGATTCGCCCAGTCCGGATGCCTGAACCAGCAGGTATTCCCCCGGGCGTATGGTCACGTCGGGAAATCGCCATTTGCCCGGATTGCCCGTGTTGTTGGTTAAACCGTAGCCGGCCAGATTGATGGCACTGCTTCCGCGGTTATAGAGTTCAATCCAGTCATAAAATTCGCCGTCCGATTCGGGCGCATATTGGCCGTTGGAAAGCACCACTTCGCTGATGATGAGGTCGCCCATAACCAGCGGATTCGCTTCACGGAAACGTGCCGCGCCATCGTCGGTGTTCTCAAATCCCGGAGACGGGTTAATGCTGTCAGCCCACGTGTCGGCGTATTGGTTCGATTCCATCTGCCGCTGATAGGCATAGTCGCTGGCTAATTCCTTAATCGTCACCGAATCCAGTGTTTTTCCCACAGCGTTGGAAAGCACCACGGTCTCTTCAAACGATGACAGCCGGAAATCGGCATGACAGCCGGTCTTCGGGTCATCCGTTTTGTTGCTGTCGCCCGAGGCATAGATGATATAATATCCGCCGCTCTTCAAATCCACATCCGGCAGAAGGAAGTTTAAGGGGTCAGTCGGATCGTCGGAGATATAATAATTTGACAGGTTCACCGAATCGGCGCTCTGGTTATAAATTTCAATCCAGTCGCTATATTCCCCGTTGTTGTCCTTCACCATCGTCTTGTTGGATGTCATCACCTCGGTGATGATAAGCTCGGGGTTCTCCACAATTTTGCTGGCTTGATAATCCAGAACACCCTGCTCCGAATTTTCAAAGCCCGGCGTGCTCTGGGTATAGCTTTCAATTTCTTCCGGATTATCCGGATTTCTGCCCACCGATTCGTTGGTGGGAATAGCGCCGAGTTCAATGCGATCCAGTTCCACTCCGGCGCGGTTCGAAAAGATGATTAAATCGCCTTTCGCGCTCAGTTTAAAGTTGGTGTGCTGATAGGCGGAATCGACGGACGAAATTGCCTTGCCCGAAGCAAAGACGATGAGATAGCTGCCGGGTTCAATGGTAATCGCAGGCAGGGCATATTTGATCGGCTCTTTTTCATCATCCGAAAGCCCGTAGCCTTCCAGATCAATCGCCTCATCGGTCGGGTTATACAGCTCAATCCAGTCAGGAAAGTCCCCGCTGCCATCCGGCAGAAAGCCGGAATTGGAGGTCATCACCTCATTAATGATGACGCCGGTTGCTCCGCCCGACTTGACGGATTTTGTGTTTTCCTCGGAATTAAAAAAATAAACCGCTACGCCGACTGCCAGGGCGATCACGACAACGATCGAAATGATTTGAGTAATTGTGTTTTTTCGCATGTTTGTCTCCCGTAAACAAGGGTAAATCCACCTAAAAACCAGAGATATTCTAACACAATTGACTATTTCGGGCAAGGATTTGCCCGTTTAGACACGCAAAGTTCACAACTCAATGATAATTTCATATTTATCGGGCTTATCCACAGAAAACTGTGGATTCTTTTACAGCATCTGTGGATGAAACGTGAATATTTTTCGGATACCGCAAAGTTTTGCACTTTTTCGGTGAATGAGCTGTGGATAAGTATGTTATCCATACGTAAATTATGTTAATAAAGTGTTAACAGAAGATTTAAGATCTGTTGCGACGGTATCATTTGCTCCCGGAAACGTTTTGTGGCATAATGGAATGCGACAAAACAATCTGGAAGGTAAACACATGAACCACGAAACCTACGCGGTGGTCGATTTTGGCACCAATTCGGCGCGTCTGATGATTGCCGAAGTCGAAGATAAAACCATTATCGCGGTAAAAAAACAACTGAAAACCATCCGGCTGGGTGAAAAAATGGCTGAGGGCCGGCTGACCGACGCAGCCATGCGGCGCGCTTCCGATTCCCTGCAGGATTTTTTGCATGCGGCCGATCAGGCCGGGGTCAAAGCGTTCTATGCTTTTGCCACTTCGGCAGTGCGCGAAGCCGCGAACGCGGACGATTTCGTCCGGCACATAAAAGAGACCTGCGGCGTGGATGTGGACGTCATTCCGGGCGAGGAGGAAGCGGATATCGGTTATCTCGGCGCGGCGGGCGGCAAACCCGGTCGAATCGGGCTCATTAATATCGGCGGCGGCAGCACCGAGATTGTGGTCGGCGAAAACGGGAAAATCGAGTACGCGCACAGCTTTAAGGTGGGCACGGTCCGCCTGCTTCAGATGTTCCCCGAGGCGTCGCCTGAAAATCTGACCCGTTATGGCGACTGCGGAAATCATATCCAGTCGGTCTTTGCCGATCTGCCAAAAGGGCTTTCAGCCGATGTTTGGCTGGGCATCGGCGGCACAGGTACGGCGCTGGCCGCCGTGGATCAGCGCCTTAAAGTATACGACCCCGACAAGGTGGACGGATACGCGCTGGGGCAGAACCGGCTGGACGCGATGGCGGCCAAACTGCGCAGTCTGACGCTGGACGAGCGAAAACGCTTAACCGGCCTGGACGAAAAGCGAGCCGATGTCATCGTCTTCGGTGCGCTTTTGATGCAGACCTTCACGCGTCTGGTCGGCGCGGACGGTTATACGGCCTGTGAAAGCGACAATCTGGAAGGATATCTCCTAAAAAAAATACGGCCTTAAGGCCGTTTTTTTGCACGCGTCCAATCTTATTGTTCCAGTGCGTTTTCAATCGCTTTTTCAAGTGACTTTGAAGTTGCCGTTGCGCCGGTTATGGAATCAATATCCACCTTCTGCTGATCCATCACCTCGCCTGCCACCTGTTTGAGTACCCCAATCTGCGAATTGTTTCCCGTATCGAGAATTTCGATTCCAATGATTTTATGATTCTCAACCGTCACCGCGACCGTGTTGCTCCATCGCCCGTTTTCGTAACTGCCCGTATATACGCCGTCGTCAATTTGTGAAACATCCACCGAATTGATTTCCAGCGACATAGCTTCTTTGAGACCCAGTGTACCGTAACCTGCCATGACGGCAGTCAGCACAATCAGTCCTGCAAAACACAACAAAATAATCTTTAAAACTTTCATCGTATTCTCCTTATACTTTTAACATCAATGCCGCTGCATCGTCAATCTCCGCTTCTCTCTTGGGGCTGGACCAGTGTATAATCGCGGTCTGTTCCACTTCTCCCCCAGCTTTTTCGCACAGACCAACCATCTGCTTCAAACCGTTGCTGCCACCCAGAAAGGAATGCTTGAAGTGCTGGGTGATAAAACAGCCAACATGCTTGCCGCTAAATTCCGCATGCCCTGAAAGGTACATCGTCATCGCACGGCACAGAGAGAATGCGTTAATCGGTGCCCCGATAATCAGCCTGTCGTACTGATCAATTCTCGGTATATCCTTCAATATAATCGGATTCCCGCTGTTCGGACCAGCGTTTTCGGCCATAATTCGCTCTATCTTTGCTTGTTCCCCCGTCGTCACCTCAATCGCCGCTTTTATCCGCTCTGCCACAGCCAGCGTGTTGCCCGAATAGGAGTAAATCAGTATTCCAGTCGCCATTTCTTACCTCTTTCTTAATAAGATATCATCAATAATGTAATCCATGCCTTCCTGTTCCTGTTTCATCACGCTGGTTATGCCCAACCAAACATCGGTTATGCAAGAAAGCACTAAAAAAGTCCCCTTTCATTAAGGAGACTCATCTTAGCCCTCATTTATTGCATAAAGTTCATTAAATCATGATATATTACTGAGACCGGAAAGCCCATCACGCAGTAATAGTCCCCGTGTATCGCGCGGATATACTTGGCGCCATAGCCCTGGATGCCGTACGCACCCGCTTTGTCCATCGGCTCGCCGGTGGCGATGTAATCGTCAATCTCGGTGTCCGTCATGGCGTTAAAATCCACTTCGGTTTTAACGTGCGAGACAAGCGTCTTCCCTGTTTCGGTGTCGATGAGGCAATATCCCGTGTAGACATCATGCACTCCACCCGACAGTATTTTCAGCATTTGCGCCGCATCGGCCGCATCTTTGGGCTTGCCCAGAATCTCGCCGTCTTTCACCACGATGGTGTCCGCGCCCAAAACAATACTGGGAGCCGAAGCCGCGTCGGCGGCCGCTCTGGCCTTTTTTTCGGCCAGAAATTCCACGACTTCTTTCGGGTCGGTCAGCGTTGTGGACTCATCCACTTCGGGTGCGAGTACGTCAAAATCCTCGGCTATCAATTTAAAAAGCGTCTGCCTCCTTGGAGAGGAAGACGCTAAAATTAAGCGCTTTTTCATGAGCGGTTCTGCAGTTCGGGCTTGTCCGTAAAGGCAATGGCCTTTTGCGGACACTTCTCGGCGCAGATGCCGCAGTTGACGCATTTGTCATAGTCGAAGACCGGCAGATTATCCACCATGGTGATGGCCCCGTGCGGGCACACCTTGGCGCACATACCACAGCCGATACATCCGGCCTTGCAGATTTCCTTGACCGAACGCCCTTTTTCGTGGATTCGGCAGGACACATACACCTTATTCGCAGGGTCCATCATGCTGATCGTGTTGCGCGGGCATTCAGCCGCGCATTTGCCACAGCCGGTGCACTTGTCCTCGTCCACAAAAGCCACACCCTCTTTTTCGTTGACCGTGATGGCACCGAAGGGGCAGACGCTCTGGCAGGTGCCGAGGCCCAGACAGCCCACCGGGCAAGCCTTGGCACCGCCCGCCAGCGATACCGCTGCGCGGCAGTCCTGGATGCCGAAGTAATCATATTTCTGGACAATTTTGTCCTTCACGCCGATGCACATGACGCGCGCAACCAGACGTTTCTTCTCCACATTCTCCACGCCCAAAAGTTTGGCGATGCTGTTGGCGTTTTCGGAAACACAGACCGCACAGGAACTGACCGATGCCGCACCCTGACACAGCGCTTTGCCAAACGCGTCGCATCCGGGATATCCGCATCCGCCGCAGTTGACGCCGGGGAGCAAGGCCCTTACTTCGCTGAAGAGTTCATCGGGAACCACCGCCAGCTTCTTGGAAGCCACACCCAGACCGATGCCGAAGATGAGGCCGAGGCCGCCGATGACCGCGATTGATATTAAAATGGTATTAAGCATAGTTTTTCATCCTTTATTATACTAAACCGGCGAAACCGAGGAACGCCATCGCCATCAGGCCGGCTGTGACCAGCGCAATGGGGAAATCCTGGAATGCCGGCGGAATATCGGTCATCTCCATCCGCTCGCGGATGCCGGCGAACAGCACGATGGCCAATGTGAAACCGACAGCCGCGCCGATGCCCGAAAACAGTGTTTCCAGCAGGTTGTAGCCTTCGGTGATGTTGATGATCGCCACGCCCAGCACCGCGCAGTTGGTGGTGATGAGCGGCAGATAGACGCCCAGCGCTTCATACAGCGTCGGCGACATCTTCTGGATAACCATCTCGACTAACTGAACCAGCGCCGCGATGACCAGAATAAACGCGATGGTCTGTAAAAACTCCATCTTCAGCGGCACCAGTATCAGATACTGCACAAGATAGGTGATGACCGAAGCAATCGCCATAACGAAGGTAACCGCCATGCCCATGCCGACCGCGGTTTCCACGCGTTTGGATACGCCGAGGAACGGGCAGATACCCAGAAAACGGCCGAGCACATAGTTGTTGACAAGGATGGTGCTGACCAGCAATAGCAGGATTTTTACAAATTCACTCATGTCTATTTACCTGCCTTTGCTGATTTTTGAGAAATCTTTTTGGTGAGCGCCATCAGGATTCCGAAAGTTAAGAATCCGCCGGGCGCCAGAATCATCATGATGGCCGGCTGGAAGTTTGCGCCGAACAGCGAGATGCCGAGGAAGGTGCCGTTGCCCAGAATCTCACGCACAGTGGAGATCATCAGCAGGCTCAGGGTAAACCCGAGACCCATACCGATGCCGTCCAGCATGGAAAGCAGAACGGGATTCTTGCTGGCAAAGCTTTCGGCACGACCCAGGATGATGCAGTTAACCACGATGAGCGGGATAAACAGGCCCAGTGCCGAATACAGCGCGGGTACAAAGGCTTCCATTAAAAGCTGTACGATGGTAACAAACGTCGCGATGACCACGATGAACGCCGGAATACGCACCTTGTCCGGAATGAAGTTGCGAAGCAGTGCGATGACGACATTGGATGCCACCAGAACAAAGGTGGCCGCAAGGCCCATGCCGATGCCGTTTTCGACGGATGTGGTGACCGCAATGGTCGGGCAGGTGCCCAGCACCAGTTTGAAGATCGGGTTTTCCCGCCAGATTCCGTTGGTCAGCGTTTGCAGTGTTTTATTCTTTTCCATACGCCTACTCCTTATCATATACGGCTTCAAAGAAGTCGTATGCCACATTGACCCCGTTCACGACGCCCTTACTGGTGAAGGTCGCGCTGGTCAATGCGTCTATTTTGGAGGTACCGTCTGCGCCGTTCAGCGAGAACAGCGGCATCTGGTCCGCAAATTGTCCGGTAAATTCGGGTTTGGTCGCGTTGGCGCCAAGGCCCGGCGTTTCGCTCATGCTGCCAATATTAATTGCCTCAACCGTTCCGTCCGCTTTAAAGCCCACGGTCAGTACGATGCCCGGATTATAGCCCTTGGTGGTCACCTGAACGGTCATGCCATTCTTCGCGTCGCTGGTATAAGCCACATAGGCTTCGTCCACGGTCACCGAAAGATCGGTTTCGTCGGTCCATGTGCCGTCCGTTTTCAGCGCGTCCACATCCACCGCCTCAAAGCTGTCGGCTTCGGAAAGCACTGCTTTTCGGGCTTCCTCGGCTCTGGCTTTCGCGCCTTCAGCAATCGGGTCTTTGGTGACATAATAGGTCAGTCCCAAAGCCGCCGCGGCCAGCGCGCATATGATAAACAGTTTTAATGTTAAATTCACAATATCTTTCATGATTTTACTTTGACCTCCCCATACAGTTTGGGCGTAATCGCTTTATCCAGCAGCGGCACAACCAGGTTCATGATGAGGATGGCGTAGGATACGCCCTCGGCCGTGGGGCCAAATAATCGGAATACCGCGGTCAGAATACCGCATCCGATGCCGTAAACCACCTTGGCTTTGCTGTCAATCGGCGAAGATGAATAATCAGTCGCCATAAAGATGGCGCCCAGCATCAGGCCGCCGCCGAATACGTGGTATCCAACCGTCATCAGGTCAAAGCTGTTCTTACCGAGGAAGAAGGTTAAAATTGCGACTGTTCCGATATAGGTCACCGGCACGTGCCAGGTGATGATTTTCCGAATGATGAGGTAAACGCCGCCCAGCAGCAATGCCGCCGCGCTGGCTTCACCGATGACGCCGCTGACGTTGCCGATAAACGTGTTCCAAAGCCCCGGCAGGTTGGAGCCTGCGGCCAGAGCCTGCAAGGGTGTTGCGCCAGAAACCGCGTCTGCGCCGCCGGAAACCGAGGCGCTGGTCAGCGCATCCGGCACCAGAATGGACCGCCACGAACCGGCGATCGCCGGAGAAAATTTGGTCATCAGTGCCGGCCAGGATGCCAGAAGAAACGCCCGAGCGCCCAGCGCGGGGTTCATGAAGTTCTGGCCCAGTCCGCCGAACAGCTGTTTCACGATGACCACCGCGAATCCTGCGCCGATGACGGGCAGCCACAGCGGAACGGTCGGCGGCAGGTTCATGCCGAGCAGCATGCCGGTCAGCGCCGCGCTCATATCCAGAATCGAAATTTTACGTTTCAGCAGAACCTGTGCCAACGCTTCGAATGCCATGGCTGACAGCATGCAGACCAGCACCACAATCAGCGAGTACAGTCCGAAATAGTAGACACCGACCGCCAGCGCGGGGATGAGAGCGATCATCACACTGGTCATCACCCCGGTCACCGAATTGGTGGACCGCACATGCGGAGCGGCTGTCACTTTGACTTTATCAAAATACTCCATAATCTTCTCTTTATTCTCCCTCTATTTTGCGCTCTGTGCTTTTCTCTGTTTAAGAATCTGCATCTTGCCCAGCTTGAACGATTGGGTCAGATACCGATTGGACGGACAGATATAGGAACACGCACCGCACTCGATGCAATCCATCACATGATATTTCTCTGCCGTCTCATAGTCGGCACGCAGGATATGCTGGTTCATGGTCAGCGGCAGAAGCCCGGCCGGGCACGCCTGTACGCAGCGGGTACAGCGGATGCAATTGACCTGGGGCGGAAAAACGGCCAGTTCTTTGCCCAGCGCCAGAATGCCCGATGTGCCTTTGATGACCGAAACATCCAAAGAATACTGCGCAATACCCATCATCGGTCCGCCGGTAATCAGCTTTTCCACATGCTCGGTAAAACCGCCGACATATTCGCAGACATCCTCAAATGAGGTGCCCACGCGAACGATGAGGTTGGACGGCTTTTTGACGATGCCGGTCACAGTCACGATGCGCTCAATCAGCGGAATCTGCTTGACCAGCGCCTGATAGATGGCGATGCAGGTGGATGTGTTTAAGACCACCGCGCCAATGTCCATAGGCAGGCCGCCCGAAGGCACTTCGCGCTTGGTAATCGCCTGAATCAGCTGTTTTTCGCCGCCCTGCGGGTATTTCACGCGCAAGGTTTTCACGGTGATTGGGAGTCCTTTCACCGCGGTTCGCACCTTGGCGATGGCGTCTTTCTTGTTGTTTTCAATGCCGATGATGCCGCGCTGTACGCCGAGAATCTTCATCACGACCTGAAGTCCTTTGACGATGTCATCGGTTTTTTCCAGCAATGCGCGATGGTCGGCGGTCAAAAACGGTTCGCACTCGGCCGCGTTCACAATTAAATAGTCAATCGGTTTGTCGTCCGGCGGAGACAGTTTGACATGCGTGGGAAAGGTTGCGCCGCCCATGCCGACGATGCCGCCTTCCTGAATCATCCCCACGAGTTCCTTTTTATCCAGTTTGGATATATCGCGGGTTTCGCCGAAACCCGGCACTTTTTCGTCTTTAAAATCGTTTTCCACCACGATGGACAGCACCGGGCGGCCCAGGATATGCGATTTCTGCGCAATCTCGGTCACCGTGCCCGAAACACTGCTGTGTACCGGCACCGAAACAAAAGCCGCCGCTTCGGCAATCTTCTGTCCCATCAATACTCGGTCGCCCACCTCCACGATGGGTTTGGCCGGAGCGCCGATATGCTGGCTGATAGGAAAGCTTAACACCTTGGGTGCCGGCATGACTTCCAAAGCCGCTTTTTCAGTCAGGTATTTTCCATGGTGAATGCTGCTGAGCGGATGGATGCCGCCTTTGAAGGATAAATTCATCGATTAATTCTCCCCTACAAAATGAAATCTACTGTTGTGTCGTTGTATTGGTACAGGATTTGAAATGTCTTTTTTCCCTAAGTTTCTGTTCGTATCGCCCTATATTGTAACACAAAATGTTCAAAAGTAAATGTAATCTTAAGCACAATATATGCGAATATTTATACAATATATTTAAATAAACTATTGTTCGCCGGCTAAAAGTGTTTTAAAATAAGTAAAAGAGGGGGATTTTATATGGATTTCAATTTCACGTTTAACATATTATATGTATTAACTACATTTTATGCCATGGCACTGCTGTTTATGGGCTATAACTGGATCAAGGTGCTGTCCCTCATCTTCGGTATGTTCATGGGTTATGCCGCCGTAGTGCGCACCCTGCCGATAACCGGATTCTCACTGACGGCGATTGCCGCCTGTGTGGGCGTCGGTTTCGGATTTATCCTGTTTCGTTATCGCAACCTGATGCCGCTGATGATTTCGGTCGGCTTTGTCTTCTTCATCACCGGCCTCATCCAGACTTCTCAAAACACCGTCCACCCGCTATATATGCAGGCCATCTATCTTGGTATCGGACTCGCCATCGGTTCTTCCGTGTTCATCGCGCGTGATTATTTTCTGGTCATCTGGACCTCCCTGCTGGGCGCAGTGCTGTTTGTCATTTCGCTTGGCTTTCTGTCATTCGGCGGCGACACGCCCATTGTCTTTGCTTCCAACACCGATCTGCATCACCGCATCCTCGAAATTTTCGGCAAAAATACCCTGTATCATGCCGTCATGTTTGTCATGGTGCTGATGATGGGCCTGGTCGTCCAGTTTGTCTGGACCGCCAAGTTCCAGCTGTTCGTCAAGAAAAAATATAAGGGCAAACACTAAAATCCGAGAAAACAAAAGAGAGCCCATCAAGCGGCTCTCTTATTTTTTGTAGGATTATTCGGCCAGCTCCAAGGCGATTTTCATCATGCTGGTGAATGATTTTTCCCGCTCCGCGGATGTGGTCACCGCATCTTTGACCAGCGAATCGGACACCGTCAAAATGCACGCCGCTTGCTTGTTCAAAAAGCGTGCGTTGGCAAACAGCGCAAAGCTTTCCATCTCCACCACATCGCAGCCGTGCGCGTCACGGATAGTTTCAAAGTCATGAAAATGCTTGCGATAGAAAACGTCCGACGAGTGGACCCGGGCGGTATGAATCGGAATTTCGAGATTATTTGCGATGGCTTCGATACGACTGTTTAGCGCGGCCGAAGGGAGCATCACGTCTTCGGTGTATCCGGCCAGCGTATGCGCAAAACTGGATTCGCTCCAAGCGTCTTTTGCCAGAATCACATCATACACATCCAGCGCCTGGCTGTACGCGCCGCAGGATCCAATGCGCACGATTTGTTCCACATCATAGAAGCTGAAAAGCTCATAAGAATAAATGCCGATGGACGGCATCCCCATGCCAGAACCCATCACCGAAATCTTTCTTCCCATGTATGTGCCGGTATATCCGTTCATGCCGCGAACACGGTTAAACTGTGTGACATCTTCCAGAAAATTTTCTGCAATAAATTTGGCCCGCAAAGGGTCTCCCGGCATCAGCACGGTTTTCGCGATGATGCCTTTTTCCTTCACTTCGATATGCGGTGTGGGTATGCTCATCTTTCTGCCTGCTTTCTCTTCTGACGGCGCTTATCCTGATACTGCGCCGCAGTTGAATTCAATTTTTGCCTAAACCGATGGTGCCGGAGTCGGGTCGGTGGTTTCGCCGCCCGAGTCCCCCGGGTCGGTCACCACAGGCGGTGCCGTGGGTTCAGGTTCGGTTGTTTCTGCCGGCGGGTCCGTAGGTGTCGTACTGCCGCCGCTGATGCGGTTTCTGAGTGTACTCTCCAAAGAAGAACAATAGCTCTGAAACGCGGTCACTGCCGCTTTAATCTCATCCGCCTTGCCGCCCGGGTCGGTCAAAGACTCCGTATTGGCCAAGGTTGTCAGATTGCTTAACATATTGATATAGGTGCTGTATTCATCGCCCACGCATTGGCCGCGGTTGGCATAGATATAAGCGCCGGTCGTCGTCCCCTGCTCCAGCGCAATCGCGCGCCAATAGTTGAAGCGTTCGGCCGCCGGTTTAATCGCCGATACATCATTGCTCTTGCTTAAGGTCACCGACAGCCCGTAGAAATCCGCGATGATATCCTCCAGCTTATATTGGTTAATCGCCCAATAGGAGCCGTCTCCGATATAAAGTCCTTCGCCGGGCACGGTATCCCGCTTTAAGTTCTCAATATCAAAATCCATCGCCCACCGCGCCAGCGCCGATATCTGCGCTACGCTCAGGTCGGTGTACATCTGGTCTTTCACCGCCGAATACAGCTGGGGTATCAGAACCAGCTTCTTGCTGGCTTTCAGCTGAGTGAAAATCGCCGCCAGCATGCGCTGTTGGCGGTCAACCCGGGCGATATCCGAATCGCCTTTCCGCTGCCGCACATAGGCCAGTACTTCCGCGCCCCACAGGTGCTGCTGACCCACGGACAGTGTGGCGTCCGAGGTGCTGACAGCGTGATCAACATAGTAGTCCACACCGCCGATGGCGTCCACGATGGTCTTTAAGACCTCCATATCCACACAGACATAGCTGTCAATCTGAACGCCGCCCAGCATATCCGAAACCGTGTCCATCACGTTTTCAAAGCCGTGTCCTTTATAGCCGCCGCCTTCGCCGAACGCTTTGTTCACACGCGCTTTACCGCCATACCCCTTAATCCATACCAGCGAATCCCGCGGAATGGAGAGCATGCTGGCCGTATTGTTTTCAAAATCGATGTTTAAAACGATAATCGTATCGGTTCTATAGTATCCCCAATCGGCCCGCTCCTGGTTCTCGTCAATGCCGAGCAACAGAATATTGGTTTTCCCGGCCATGTAGCTGTAATCGGCGTTTGCCTCCAGCATCGACAATCTCCTCAAGTACTGGTCGTCGTTGGGGTCGACCGTGATGATTTCATCCAGGGCTTTTTGGTCGCTGATGAGCAGCTTGATATACCCGACGACGGAACCGTCTGAGGCAAACAATGATTCGGGGTGGCTGACCCCGTACCAGAATGAAGCGCCCAGCGTCACAACCGTTACCAGCAAACAAACCGCGATTAATGCAATGACTTTTTTGATTATACTCTTCTTAGCGTTTGAGTGGCTCATCTTAAAGTTTGGCCTCGATATTCCGGCAGGCAGATTTTTATTCACTACACATGAAGATTCTAAACTTATTCAATTGTCCGTGTCAACTGAAAGGTTTGTAAATATTCGTTAATAACGCGCGCTTTATTTGCCGCAGATTAGCTGATATACTGATATTAATAAAAATCTTTGAAGGCAGGATGCCATGAACCTTACTCCGGTACAGCAGAAAGTGATCTCAGAAATTGACAAGGCGCTTTTGGTCACCGCGCCTGCCGGTGCGGGCAAAACCGAGGTGATGGCCCGAAGAGCCGCGCATGCGGCCGAAAAAGGAAAATCCAGTCTCCTCTGCCTCACGTTCACCAACCGCGCGGCAAACGCCATGAAAAAGCGCATTGATGCATTGATCGGCGATTCGGCCAGGGTGGCGGTTTTCACCATGCACGCTTTTTGCAACCAGCTGATCCGTGCCGAAGCCAAAACGCTGGGTATGCCCTTCGGGTACACGGTGATGGACGATGAGGACGCCAAAGCCGTGCTGCGCGAAATCCTTTCCGATTATCAAGCGCGTCTTTCCGACCATGATATGAAGTCGGCGGCAACAACGTTGGATGATTATCGGCTGGCACTGGTCAGGAATCCGAAGGACTTAAGCCGTTTAGCCGAGCATTTCAAAACGCGTTTTTCAGCCGATATCGCCGAAGTGCTTACCCTCTATCTGGCACGCCTCAGCGCCAGTCACGCTTTGGATTTTCTTTCGCTCATCCTCATCGTCCATGATTTTCTCAAGGACGAAACCCACTTAAAACGCTGGCAGGAAGCTTTCGACTTCATTCAGGTGGATGAGATGCAGGACACCGGTCTTCTGGAATACGACATCATCGCCCGACTGGCGGCCGTGCACCAAAACCTGTCGCTTTTCGGCGACACCGACCAAACCATCTATGAATGGCGCGATTCCCGCCCGTTTGAAATTCTCGAACAATTTCGGACTGCCTTCCATCCGGCAGAATATATCTTAAACCAAAATTTTCGCTCGACCAGAAACATCACCGACTGTGCCGAGGGTTTCCTCGCCGCTTACTTTGACCAGCCGGGCAAGGCGATTGACGTGGCCGGAGAGGACGGCGACACGGTCAAACTGTGCTTCTTAAATTCGCTGGATTTCGAAAAAAAGCAAATTGAAAAGATCATCAAAAGCGCGGCGCAAAGCGGCATCCCATTCGGCGAAATGGCTGTGCTCACCCGCACCAACAACGACGCGCGCATCTACTCGCAGGGCTTGCAGGCATCCGGTCTCCCCTGCTATGTCATCGACGAATACAACTTCTTTCAGCGCGAGGAGATTAAGGACGCGCTGGCCGCCCTGAAGCTGGCGCAGAACCCCAGCGATGCCGAATCCGCCAAGCGTCTGCTTCTGAAATACGCCAAAAACATCGGCACCGGCACGCTGAACGACGTGCTGGAATCCGAACTTCCGGTCACGCTGGCCGATTTCATCACGCACGCGCACCAGAAGGAGGACGATTTTCTTTCGGACGTCACCGCGCCATATTTTGAGAACAACCTCATCGTCTTCGACGTGGAGAGCACCGGCCTGGATACCGAAACCGACGAGATCGTCGAAATCGCTGCCGTGCGCTTTGGTCAGGATGGCATTTTGGATGAATTTCATCATTATATCCGGCCCGACCGCCCGGTCGGTGCCAGTGCGGCCATTCACGGCTACTCGGACGCCTTTTTAGCCGAAAACGGCGAGGACGCTGGAACCGTGCTGGCCGAATTTCTGGGATTCTGCGAAGGCGGCATTCTGGCCGGGCACAACGTCACCTACGACATCGCCATTTTAACGTCTCAGCTGATGCGGCTGGATTTGGTGCACGCGCCCTTTTCGCCTTTTTTGGATACGCTGGATTTTGCGCGGCGTATCGCGCCCGACGCGCCCGATTATAAGCTGTCCACGCTGTCCGCCTATTTCGGCTTTGAGGAAGAACCCACCCACCACGCGATGGATGACGTTTGGGCCACCTGCGAGCTGGCGCAGGTCTGCATAGAGCAGCTTTCCGAGAGCGCCGAGGAGCGCATCGCTTTTTATGCATTATACCGCGACAAATTCCGTCCGTTCGCCGCTTTTCTGGCGGATATCACACAAAAAACGCTTGCCTTGCGCCCCGACGCTTTGCTTTCCGAAGTCATCGACGCGCTCAAGATGAAACAACGCTTTTCCGATGCCCCCAACAAGCAGTCAAATCTCGATGAGCTGGTTCGCATTTTTGCCGCGCTGGACGACCCCACCGCGCGCGCCGGGGTTTCGCTCCGCCGGATTTTAGAGCTGACCGCGCTATCGGGCTCGCTGGAACGGCAGATTGCCGGTGAAAACCGCGTGGCCGTGCTGACCGTGCATCAGGCCAAGGGGCTGGAATTCGATACGGTCATCATCGCGGGTGCAGTGGAAGGCGCCTATCCGTCGTCCATGAATATCCGATATGACAAACTGGACGAGGAAGCGCGATTGTTCTATGTGGCCATGACGCGCGCATCGCACCATCTCTTCATCACGCTCAGCCGCGCGAACGACCGCGGCGAAGCCAACCAGTCTTCGCGGTTTCTTCGCTGTCTACCCAAAACGTGTACCGAGATGTTCGTGCAGGGCGCAAGGAGCGAATCATGACCGAGCTGTTTGTCGCGGTCAACGCCAAGTACCCGCATACCAATCTGGCCGTGCGCCTGCTCTGCGCCGAAGCACAGAAAGCCGGCCTGCCCTGCGGCTTTGTCGAACACACCATCAACAACGACGCCGAATCCGTCATCACCGATGTCCTGTCCCGCGCGCCGCGCGTCGCGGCGTTCAGCTGTTATATCTGGAACATCCGCTTTATCCTCAGTGTGTCCAAAGGCTTAAAATCCGCGCGCCCCGAGATGCGGATTCTGCTCGGCGGCCCCGAAGTCAGCTTTGACGCCGAAGAAATTCTGGCACAGAACCCGTCTATCGATTTTGTCATCCGCGGTGAGGGTGAAGCGGCGCACTGCGATTTTGCGATGTTTTTGTTAGGACAAAAGCCGCTGACCGAGTGCGCGTCGCTGACCTTCCGCGACGGCGAAAAAATTGTTTCCAATCCCGTCCGATTCGGCCCGCAATTTGAAAACGCCGATTTCCCCTACCCCGATCTGGCGGATTTGAAAAAGCGCGTCATCTATTACGAGGCCAGCCGCGGATGCCCGTTTGCGTGCAGTTTCTGTCTGTCCTCCGAATCCGGCCGATACCGCGAAAAGCCGATTGACATCGTCAAACGGGATATGCTGACCTTCATTCACGCGGATTTGAAAATCGTCAAACTGGTGGACCGCACGTTTAACACCGACAAAAAGCGCGCCATCGAACTTCTGGAATTTATCATGGAAAACAGTAAAAGCACCTGTTTTCATCTGGAACTGGCGCCCAGTCTGCTGGACGACGCCATTCTAGACTGCCTCGCCAAAGCCAAGCCCGGTATCTTCCAGCTCGAGATCGGCATCCAGTCCACAAACCCCGAGACGCTGGCCGCCATCAACCGCCGCGAGGATTTTTCCGCCTTTGCGCCCAAAATCCGATGTCTGGTCGGTAGCCATAACATGCACATCCACGTGGACCTCATCGCGGGCCTGCCGTATGAGGGTCTGGCAGAATTCAAGCAATCCTTCGACGACGTGTTTTCGCTGGCCGCGCATAACCTGCAGCTGGGGTTCTTAAAGCTCCTGAAAGGCGCGCCCTTACGTGCCGAAGCCGAACGATACGGCATCGCTTATGACCAGAATGCCCCGTACGAGGTACTGCATACACCCTGGCTTTCGGCCGAGGATTTGCGTCTGCTGGAAGAGATTGAGTATTTACTGAAACGCTTTTACAACGGCGGCCTGTTTCGGTACACCGTCCTGCTTTTGGCAAAGCATTTTAATTCGGCTTTCGACCTGTTTTGTGAACTGAACCTTGCGGTTAAAACCGCCAAAATGGGTATTAAAAAAGCGTCCGAGGCTCAACTGACCGAGTTCCTCTGGCGTTTCTGCGGGGAGCACGGCGCTATAGCCGCGCAGGAGATGCTGCTGTTTGAGGCCTTGAACAAACGGCGGCTGCCCAAGCTTCCGGAAGATATCCTTTCGCCCGAACACTGGGCTTTTAAAAAGCGGTATTTCGCCAGCACCGATATCCCACTTCCCGCGCAGAAAAATCTGTTCGCAGCCCAGTTCTCATTCGACGCGCTTCGGTTTTTTGAGACGCTGAAGTTCGAAGAAACGCCAACTGTCATCATCTTCGATTACAGCAATTTTGAGCGCGGTGCGGTGATCCGGCGCGGCTGACATCGGTGATTTGCGGTTGACAGAACGGCCCGGCATCTTCTATAATTATTCGCACATAATCAAGCGCTTATAGCTCAGCAGGATAGAGCGTTCGCCTCCTAAGCGAGAGGTCCCGCGTTCGAATCGCGGTAGGCGCGCCAGCAGGCATGACCTGCCACCACAAAAAAAGCCGCATAGCATATGCTTCTGCGGCTCTTTTTATTTCCCTGTTTTTCTTTAATATACGCTTATTTCTTGCCGTTTCCCACAGCTTTTTTAAGTACGGGGATAATCAGCATAGCCACTGCGCCGCCGATGAGGGCCGTGAACAACTGCGGGAAGGAGAACGATCCCGAGATGACCGACGCTTTCGGTTCGGGTAGCTTTAGGATTAACGGTACCAGCACCAGTGCAACGCCCACAAACAGGACGGCGAATTTGGCAACCGCCGCCGTAATCCAGGCGATACCGTAGTTGACCGCCATTTTGCCCTTTTTGCTGTTGGCGATAAAGTGCCACAGCAGAACCAGAACGGTATTACCCAGCGCGATGAACGGAACCAAAACCCACAGCGGGCTGATGCCCAGGATTGAGGCCAAAATCGGCGAGACGATGGCGATGGTGAGGCCGGAGGCTAACCCAGCGACCATGACAGCCACAATCAGCACCAGATTGACCAGCGAGCCAGTCACCAACTGACCTAAGGGTTTTGTGACCACCTGGAAGACCAGAAGGAGCGCCAGCAGAATCGCCGTCTCCGTAATCCAAAGAACTTTTTGCTTATTATTACTCATTTTATAATTTCACCTTTCCTTGATTTCTTGAAAAGATTGTACTATAATTCACAAAGGGAGTATGTTGCGTACGCAACGAAATGATTGATGGATGATTTTTTTGTCGAATTGAGCACCATGCCGCTGTTTGCCCATATTCCGCCGGAGGAACTCCCCGGCCTGCTTTTGTGTACCCATGCCCGCCGACTGTCCTACGGCAAGGACGAGATGATTCTGGACGAAGGCAGTGTGGTCAGCGAATTCGGCATTCTTTTGAGCGGACGCGGACGCGCCATGAAGGTGGATGAATCCGGCCGCATCGTCACCATCACCCTCTTAAAAAAAGGCAGTGAGATCGGCGCAATTTTAGCTTCCAGCAACGACCACAGAAGTCCGGTGTCGGTTCAGGCGTTGGAGGACGCAGAGGTGCTCAAGATTCCCTTCTCGCGTGTGCTCTCGCGGTGCGAGCGCGGATGCACCTCGCATGACCAACTCTTAAAGAACTATATCGGCATCATCGCCGAAAAGGGGCTGGAACTGCACGAGCGGCTGTCCTGTCTTTTAAAACCCACCGTACGCGAAAAGGTGCTGGCCTATCTTTCCAGAGCCGCCAAGGACGCCGGAACCCGCGATTTTTGCGTGCCCTTCGACCGCGGCGGCATGGCCGAATACCTCAATGTGGAACGGAGCGCCCTCTCGCGCGAGCTTTCGGCCATGAAAGAGGACGGGCTTCTGGACTACCACAAAAACTGTTTTCGGTT
>CALMFG010000120.1 GCA_937863465.1 uncultured Clostridia bacterium | reverse complement strand
GTCGGTGACGCGTCCCTGCGGGAAGTTGTAGGTTCGGATGCGTTCGCTGCGGTCGCCCGAGCCGACCAGCGATTTGCGGTTTTCGCTCAAAGCTGCTTCCTGTTCCTGCTTGGCGATATCATACAGGCGGGTTTTTAGAATCTTCATCGCCTTGTCCTTGTTTTTCAGCTGGGACTTTTCGTCCTGACACGTGACGACCAGACCAGTGGGGATGTGCGTGATGCGCACGGCCGAGTCGGTGGTGTTGACGCTTTGGCCGCCGTTGCCGCTGCTGCGGTAGACGTCCACGCGTAAGTCGTTCGGGTTAATCGTGATATCCACATCCTCGGCTTCGGGCAGAACCGCCACGGTGGCCGCCGATGTGTGGATACGTCCGGCGGATTCGGTTTCGGGTACGCGCTGGACGCGGTGAACGCCGCTCTCATATTTCAGCTTGCCAAAGACATTTTTGCCGGTGATGCCGATGACCACTTCCTTAACGCCGCCCTTTTCGGTGTAGTTGCTGGAAAGGTAGTCCATCTTAAACCCTTCGCGCTCGGCAAAACGGGTGTACATGCGAAGAAGGTCCATGCCAAACAGCGCGGCCTCATCGCCGCCGGTGCCCGCGCGGATTTCCAGTACGGCGTTTTTGACGTCGTTCGGGTCTTTGGGGACCAGAAGAAGCTTCAGTTTTTCGGTGAGCTCGGCCACCTCGGCCGAAAGCGTTTTTTCCTCGTCTTTGGCCAGCTCCAGCATCTCCTTGTCGTCCGCCAGTTCGACCATTTCCTTCGCGCCTTTGAGTTCTTCCGCCAGCTTTTGATATTTGCGGTATTCTTCCACCACTTCGTCAATGCTGCTCTGTTCTTTCATTAGCGCTTTATATTTTTCGTTGTCCGAAATCACGGCCGGATCGGCCAGCAGCTCGGATATTTCGTCGTATCGCGATTCGATTTTTTTCAGTTTATCAAACATAAACGATTCCTCTTAAATTAATTCTTTTTGCCCGTCACTATTCTATCAAATCCGCTGTAATCCTGAAAGGTTTGAATTTCGGCAAATCCGTTTTCGGCCATCATCCGTTCGGCCGCTTCACGCTGATCGTGCCCCATCTCCATCAAAAGCCAGCCGCCGGCTTTGAGATGCTCTGGGGCTTGACGAATAATCCTGCGGATTAAATCCAGGCCGTCCTGGCCGCCGAGAAGCGCCCCTTTGGGTTCAAAGTTTCGCACTTTAGGGTCCAGCGCGGCATAGTCGCTCTGGTTAATATATGGCGGGTTGGTGACAATGATATCAAAACGGCCGGATATTTGGCCGAAAAGATTACTCTTCAAAAAACGGACATCTGTGTGGTTGAGTTGTGCATTCTTCCTGGCTGTCCACAGTGCAAAAAAGGAAATATCCGAGGCGGAAATCGCCGCTTTTGCCAGTTTGCTTTTAATCGCCACAGCGATGCAGCCCGAACCGGTGCAAAGGTCCAGTATGCTTGGCGCTGCAAAATCCTTGGCTTTCTCGAGCACCTTTTCCACCAGCAGTTCGGTTTCGGGGCGCGGAATCAGCACATGCGGGCTCACCTTGAACGAAAGGCCATAGAAGGCCTGGTCGCCAAGGATATACTGCACAGGCCGACCCTGCACGCGTTTGTTCAACATAGCATCAATCGTGCGCTGTTGTTTGCGGCTGATGGTCAGCGAAGCATCGGTATAGAGCGCATGCGCCGGAACACCCAGAACATGGCACACAATATATTTGGCGTCCAGCTCGGCCTCGTCCACACCGGCGTTTTTGAGGCGCAGGATGGCCGACTTCAGTGCGGCAAGGGCGCTGTCAGGCATTTTGCGGTTCATCAGCGGCGACAGGAACGGCTTCGGGCTTAACGGCACCGTGCGAGAATTCCACGCGCATGGCTTCCAGCTCGTCGTCGCTGAAGACGCCTTCAGCCGCGCGGAAGGCCAGCATGGAGACTTCCACCATGTCGTCTGTCGGTGGTTTGGTGGTGAGGTACTGCAGGGACATGCCCGGGGCACGCAGGATTTTGACGATGATGTTTTCCGACTTGGCCAGCAGCTTTAACGCTTCATAGGAAAGACCGGCGACCAGCGGCAGCAAAGCCAGACGGATGCCCACGCGGATATACCACGCATCGCTCCACCCAAAGAAGGAGAAGACGATGACCGCGATGACCATCACCAGAAGCATAAAGCTGGTTCCGCAGCGCGGATTTAACGTGGTGAAGCTTTGCGCGTTTTCAATGGTCAGTTCTTTTTCGTGCTCGTAGCAGTTAATCACCTTGTGCTCGGCGCCGTGGTACATAAACAAGCGGTGGATATCCTTAATCCAGGAGATGGATACAACATACAGAAGAAAGATGATAATACGGATGCCGCCCTCGATGAGGTTGATGAGGAACGAGGAGCTGACATGTGCGCGGACAAAATTGGTCAGCACGTTGGGTACGATGAAGAACAGCAGAACCGAGAAGCCGATGGCCAAAAGGACCGCAAAGAACATCATCACATCCATGGGATTCAGCTTCAGCGTTTTGGCAACGAATGTGTCAAACTTGCTGGGCTGTTCCTGCTCGGTGGTATCGTCATACATCAGCGCGGAATCCGAGATGGTGCCGACGCCCATGGTCATCATTTCGACGAACGAGACCACGCCGCGGATGATGGGTAATTTATAGAATTTGCTGGTTTTTGTTTTAGAGACAAACGGGGTTTTCTTTAAGACAATCTCGCCGCTGGATTTTCGCACGGCCAGCGCGGAGGTGTGCTGACTTCGCATCATAACGCCTTCCAATACACCCTGTCCGCCTATTTCACAAATTCGCATGGGTTATTCTCCTTAAAAGTTTAAGTAAGTAAAAACAAAAAGACCGAAACGACAAGTTGGAAAAGGCGCATACGGTCTTGGAGTGCGATTCAATCGACTTTAAATTATACCAATAAAACGAAACGCTTATTTCGCATAACGCTTATTGAAGCGGTCTACACGGCCGCCGGTATCCACAAGCTTCTGCTTGCCTGTAAAGAAAGGATGACATTCGGAACAAATTTCAACCTTCATCTCTTTGACAGTGGAACCGGTTTCAAACGTATTGCCGCACGCGCATTTTACTGTGCAGGTATAATACTCCGGATGGATGCCTTGTTTCATTTCTTTCACCTCTATCGATACGTTAAAAACGCTTTTTAACTATTAAGTCGCAAAAAACATTATAACATAAGGATATAAAAAAGCAAGCAATAAATTGTTAATCACGCAAAATGTTTGCCCCAAAGACGGAAGGGAAAAAACGCGGAAATCCCGCGCGGTGATGCCGATTTTCAAGAGAAAGATGATACCAGTTTCGGCGGCGGGAACGCGCTTATTGTCGGTCGGGCGGCCGAACAAAACATTGACTATTGATGATGTTTATGCTAGTATTTTGTTTGCATCGAAATTAAGCCGAAGTGATGGAACTGGCAGACGTGCCGGACTCAAAATCCGGTGGTAGCGATACCGTGTGGGTTCAAATCCCACCTTCGGCACCAGCGAGGGGACACGACCTAGTGTCTTTCAAAAATAGACTCGATTTATCAGATTCTTGAGACGGAATGGATAAATCGGGTTTTATTTTTAGCTTCAACTCAATCGAATCCTCATATACGGTGACCTTATCTACGAATAAATTAATCAGCTTCTTTGTCTTTGATAACTCACCTTTTTCAAACAGGCTTTTGGCGATATCAAACCATTTTGTCATTTCATCTTCGGTTAAGGTCGTCACACAATTGTTTGATTCAAAGTTGTGTAATTGATAACCCAAACTCGCCTTTTCCTGTTCGAGCAAATTGAGTTTCTTGACTAGTGAATCCGACCCGCTGGATGCGATGACGCCAACAATGTTATCGATCTGCTTATCTACGTCTTTCAATTTTTTCAATAAGGATTTTTGCATCATGATAACTTCATAATTGTTCTCATGTTGAAAGGACTCATACGCTCTGCATAAATCTGAAATGATTGATGGGTTGAAAATGTGAGAAGCAAGCTGATCAAGAACGAATTTTTCGACTTCTTCACGCCGGATATACTTGCTTGTGCAGGTTCTTTTCCGTTGATTCGCTCCACAAGAGTAGACGACATATTTTCTTTTTTGTTGATTGAACTTTCGATGTCCGGTAAATGCAGATCCACACTGTCCACAAAAGATTTTTCCAGTGAGCAGATATACTTCTTTCGCAGTATGTGAGCCGTTTCGTCTTTTTCGACTATTCATAATCGTCTGAACCTTATTAAACAATTCTTTTGACACAAGGGCAGGGATAGCATCCTCAATTGAGATAATCTCATCTTCGGATTTTCGAGCGTGTGAGTTTCGGCTTCCGTC
>CALMFG010000119.1 GCA_937863465.1 uncultured Clostridia bacterium | reverse complement strand
TAAGGCAGCGACGAAAGCCCGTTCGAATCCTAATACATAATAAATAAAACAATAGCCGCTAAAAATAGCAGCTATTGTTTTATTGGTGGAGGGAGATGGATTCGAACCATCGAAAGCTGTGCTGGCAGATTTACAGTCTGCTCCCTTTGGCCACTCGGGAACCCCTCCGGATAATGGAGCTGATGATGGGACTTGAACCCGCAACCTGCTGATTACAAGTCAGCTGCTCTGCCAATTGAGCTACATCAGCGAAGAATAACACCTGTCGGCCAAAAAAATAAGGCAACAAGTGTTATATTTGGTGCCTCAGAGTGGAATCGAACCACCGACACAGGGATTTTCAGTCCCTTGCTCTACCGACTGAGCTACCGAGGCAAACAAGTAAAGAAATAAAATGGCGACCTGGAAGGGACTCGAACCCTCGACCTCTAGCGTGACAGGCTAGCGTTCTAACCGGCTGAACTACCAGGCCACAAATGGCTTTTACTTGCTTATTTGATTGGTGGGGCCTCAGGGACTCGAACCCCGGACCAATCGGTTATGAGCCGACCGCTCTAACCAGCTGAGCTAAGGCCCCAAAAGATTTGGTGACCCCTAGGAGACTCGAACTCCTGTTACCGCCGTGAAAGGGCGGTGTCTTAACCGCTTGACCAAGGGGCCACATTAACCGCTTGCTTGATAGTTTGTTTGGTCGGGGTGAAGGGACTTGAACCCCCGGCCCCATGGTCCCAAACCATGTGCGCTACCAAACTGCGCTACACCCCGCTATTGTCAAAGCCGTGTTTTTGCGACGTCTATTAATATACATGAAATCAGGTATACTGTCAATGATTTTTTGCCCGATTCTTTTTTTTATTTGAGGGCGAATTATGTATACATAAGTATATTATGTTAACACTGATTGTGTTGCCTTTTTTCACTTAAAAATGTATAATCATACTACTTTGAAACTAAAAAAGGGACCCAATGATTAACTCGGGAACAAAAAAATTATATCACATTGTGACTTACGGCTGCCAGATGAACAGTCACGAATCGGAAAAAATCGCGGGTATGCTGACGAATTTGGGTTACCAGAAAACTGATTCCCCTGAGGAAGCGGACGTTTTGGCGGTGAACACCTGCTGTATCCGTGAGAGTGCCGAGACCAAAATTGTCTCCAATATCGGGGCGCTTCGAAAGCTGAAGGCTGAAAAAAAGGACATGGCCATCATCGTCTGCGGATGCATGACCCAGCAAAAACCTCTGTCCCAGCGCATGTTTCAACGATTTTCGCACGTCAATATCATCATCGGCACGCAAAACCTGCACCGAATCCCTGAGTTTTTAGAAGAAACGCTGGAGACCGGCCGAAGAACGCTGGCGATTGAAGACGACGCTTTGAAAATCTACGAAGATATTCCGACCGAGCGATACACTAAACCGTCCGCGTATGTCAATATCATGTATGGATGCGATAATTACTGCGCGTACTGCATCGTGCCATATGTGCGCGGGGGAGAGCGCAGTCGTACGCCCGAAAAGATTTTAGCAGAAATTGATCGATTGACCGACGACGGATTTTCGGAAATCACACTGCTGGGCCAGAACGTCAATTCCTACGGAAAAGGTCTGCCGGAAAGCCTGAGTTTTGCCGAATTATTGCGGGAAATTGAAAAGCGCGGCGGTATCAAACGCCTGCGGTTTATGACCTCGCACCCCAAGGATATTTCGGACGACTTGATTGCGGTTTTTAAGGATCGAAAGTCGCTCTGCAACCACATCCATCTACCGGTTCAGTCGGGCAGTTCGCGGATTTTGAAACTGATGAATCGAAAATATGACCGCGATCATTATTTGAAAGTCGTGGAGAAACTGCGCGCCGCCAGTCCGGATATCGCCATCACCACCGACTTGATCGTCGGTTTTCCCGGGGAAACCGAGTCGGACTTCGAGGAAACGCTGAGTCTGGTCAAAGAAGTCGGATTTGATTCATGTTTTACGTTTAAATATTCCAAGCGGAGCGGCACCAAGGCCGAGACCATGGATGGGCATTTATCTGACACCGTGAAAACCGAACGCATCATGCGCCTGATTGCCGTCGCCAATCAGGAGATGATGGTAAAACACAAGAGCATGGTGGGGAAGACCTATGAAGTGTTGGTGGAAGGCGCCCATACGGAGAAAAATCAGGTGTTCGGACGCACCGACGATTTTAAGCTGGTCAATTTTTTAGGTCCCAGTGAATTAAAAGGTCAATATGTGTCGGTAAAAATCAGGAAAGGTATGAAAAACAGTGTTTTTGGTGAATTGGTTTAATTGGCCGATTATGGTATATTGTTATTGATAAGAATGATTAATCGAGGAATTTATGTTTGAGCTCACAGTTTTAGGGAAATATGGCCCGTACCCCAAGCGGGGCGGCGCCACAACCAGCTATCTTTTGAGAATCGGTGACAAGAATGTCGTGCTGGATATGGGTACAGGTTCTCTGGCGCACCTGCAGAATCTGATTTCAATCACCGAAATCGACGCAATTATTCTGACGCATCTGCATCATGACCATATGGTGGATGCGCTGATTCTGCGCTATGCGCTGACCGGCAAAGATATGGAACCGATTCCGCTTTATACGCCGGATACGCCGTCGTATGAATATAATCTTCTAGATCATGCGCCGTGTTTTGATACGCGCCCGATTACTGAAAGCATCAAGGTGAACCTTTTTGGCGCCGAAATCACGTTTAAAGGCATGATCCATCTCGTGGTGACCTATGCGGTAAAAATCGTCTATCAGGGCAAAATATTCGTGTTCTCGTCGGACACGGTCTACAGCCCCGAACTATCCGCGTTCGCGGAAAACTGTGATTTACTGTTGTGCGACAGCGCTTTCCCGATATCCATGTGGAAGCAGGGCACTCCGCACCCCAGCGCGGTTCAGGCAGGCGTGATGGGCAACGACGCGCATGCCAAACAGCTGATACTGACGCATATCAACCCCGAAGCGGATGAAAAAGAGATTTTGAAGGACGCGCGCAACTTCTTCCCTAAGGCTGAAGTCGCCGAGGAAATGAAATCCTATACCATATAAGAGGATAATGCGAATCGATGCGTGAATTTTACGAAAACCCGTTGATTACCCGATACGCCTCTGCCGAGATGGCGGGGCTGTTTTCGGATGACAAAAAATTCAAGACCTGGCGCAAACTTTGGATTGCGCTGGCCGAATCCGAAATGGAGATGGGCCTCAATATTTCGCAAGAACAGGTGGATGAACTGAAAGCCCACGCCGAGAACATCAACTACGATGTGGCCGAAGCGCGGGAAAAAGAAGTGAAGCACGACGTGATGGCGCATGTTTATGCCTATGGCGTTCAGTGTCCTAAAGCCAAGGGGATTATCCATCTTGGTGCCACCAGCTGTTTTGTGGGGGACAATACGGACATCATCGTCTATGACACCGCCCTGGATCTCGTGCTAAAAAAACTTGTCAACGCGATGAAGAATTTAAGTGATTTTGCGCTGAAATACAAGAGTCTGCCCACGTTGGGCTTCACGCATTTTCAGGCGGCCCAGGTGACCACGGTGGGCAAGCGCGCGGCGCTTTGGTTGCAGGATTTGGTCATGGATTATCACGAACTTATAGAGGTAAAAGGGGCGATTAGACTGCGTGGTCTAAAAGGCACTACCGGCACGCAGGCCAGCTTCCTGGAGCTGTTTAACGGGGACCATGACAAGGTCAAGCTTCTTGAAAAGAAGGTATGCGAAAAGATGGGGTATGCTTCCGCTTTTTCGGTCACCGGCCAGACCTATCCCCGAAAGCTGGATACGCGTATCGTCAATGTACTGGCATCCATCGCGCAGAGCGCCTACAAATTCAGCGGCGATATGCGGCTGTTGCAGCACTTAAAGGAGATGGAAGAACCTTTTGCCAAGTCGCAGATTGGCTCTTCAGCCATGGCATATAAACGCAATCCCATGCGCTCGGAGCGCATCGCGTCGCTTTCGCGTTTTGTTCTTTCTTTGGCCTCCAGCCCAGCTGTGACGGCCTCCACCCAGTGGTTTGAACGGACGCTGGATGACAGCGCCAACAAGCGGCTGGTGATGCCGCAAAGTTTCCTCGCCATCGACGCCATATTGGATATCTATATGAATGTGACGCAAGGTTTGGTGGTCTACGAAAAGATGATAGCAAAGCGTCTGGCTGAAGAACTGCCGTTTATGGCCACCGAAAACATCCTGATGCAGTGCGTGAAAAACGGGGGAGACCGGCAGGAACTGCACGAACTCATCCGCGAATATTCCATGAAAGCCGGGGAACAGGTGAAGGTATACGGTCAGCCGAACAACCTCATCGACCTCATTAAAAGTGACAAGCGCTTCACAGTGGACGCACAAGAGCTGGACGCCATGGTGGACCCGAAAAACTTTATTGGAAGGGCCGACAGGCAGACTGAGGAATTTATCACTGAAGAAGTCTCGCCGATATTGAAAAAGCACGAGAGCCTTCTTGGTCTCTCGGCAGAACTCAGCGTATAAAAAAAGCACCTTTACGAAAATTTCGTAAAAGCGCTTTGGCAGGGAAGACGCGACTCGAACACGCAACCTGCGGTTTTGGAGACCGCTGCTCTACCATTGAGCCACTTCCCTAAGCATGTGTTCTACGTGCAACGAAGTTCATTATAAATAAAATCAGGCACGGTGTCAATATGAAAACCAACAAATTACCGGCCGTGCAAGGAGCGGACAGATGAAAGAATTTAAACTCGGATTTATCGGCGCCGGCAACATGGCCGAAGCGATTGTGGGCGGTGCGATCAAAAAAAATGTGGTATCGCCCCAAAATATCACTCTTTTTGACGTTTCCACCGACAGAATCGCCGCGATGAAGGATAAATACGGTGTCAGCGGCGCAAGCACACTGCCCGAGCTGGCCAAGGCCTGCGATATATTTGTGTTGGCTGTTAAACCCAATATTATGCCGAATGTGCTAATCGAACTATCCGAAATCGGCGCCAAACAGCCGCTGGTCAGCATTGCCGCCGGATGGAGCGCCGAGAAGATTAAGAGTTATTTAAAGCGTAAAAATGACGTTTTACGCATCATGCCCAACATGCCGCTGATGGCGGGGGAGGGTATGAGCGTGTTTGAGTCGCCTTCGGATATGGGAGAAGACGAGTATCTGTTCATCAAATCCATCTTCCAGTCATTAGGGCTGGTTCTGGAAGAACCCGCCAAATTGATGGACGCGGTGACCGCAATCAGCGGAAGCGGCCCGGCTTATGTGTTTATGTTTATTGAAGCCCTGGCCGACGCAGGCGTTCTGGAGGGTATCAGCCGAAATGACGCCATTTTGCTGGCATCCCAGACCGTTCTTGGCGCGGCCAAAGCCGTTTTGGAGACCGGAACGCATCCGGCCCAGCTGAAAGACGCGGTCTGCTCGCCCGGCGGCACCACCATCGAAGCCGTTCGCGTGCTGGAGGATAAGGGTATGCGCGCCGCTGTCATCGAAGCGGTGATTGCTTGTGCGGACAAATCCAAAAAACTGTAAGGGGATCCGATGAAGGAAGTGACGCTGTATACCGACGGTGCGTGTTCGGGGAACCCCGGCCCGGGCGGATGGGGATGTGTGTTGATGTTCAAGGACGTCAAAAAAGAGCTGTCCGGCTATGCCGAAGAGACCACCAACAACCGCATGGAGCTACTGGCCGTCATCAAGGGCTTAAACGCCGTCAAAGAGCCCTGTCAGGTTACGGTCTATACCGACAGCGCCTATGTTCACAACGCCTTTAAAAAGGGCTGGATTATCGCCTGGCAGGCCAATGGGTGGAAAACCGCGGGCAAGGACGATGTGAAGAATCAGGACCTCTGGAAACAGCTTTTAAATCACACCAAAACCCATCAGATTCGGTGGGTGAAGGTGAAAGGGCACGCGGATAACCCCTTAAACAACCGCTGTGACGAACTGGCGACGGGGGAGATTAAGCAGCATAATAAATAAAAAAACGCCGCCGGTATCTGCCGACGGCATATTTTTTATATGCGATAATTATTCAGACTATACAGCCTATACAGCCGGAACCGGACCATATTCGTTTTCCTGAGGTTCGGAAGCCTGGCAATACAGAACGATGAGCCAGATTGCACCAACGAACGGAATAAAAGCAATCAACAGCCAAGTCCATTTTTTGCCGATGTCGTGCAGTCTTCTAACCGCAATGGCTAAGCCTGGAATAAGCACAGCCAAACCGTACAAAACTTCAAGGACGGTGAAGAACCTTGCCATGAAAGAATCACCAAAAATGGCGATAATGATGCTGAATGCGACACTGATGATGAAATTGAAAAGAACAAACATCCAGAATTCCTTAACGCCCGCTCTGCCGGAAAATTCTGCATACTTACCGGTAATCACATCCCAATACCATTGTTTCATAGGAAACCTCCAATAAAATATTATTAATACTTATATAAGTATTGTAGCATTAATTTGGATATTCGTCTATGTCGATACTGATAGATTACATCGTACAAAAATATCAGAAATGAGGCTTTTATACCGTAATTATTCAACACCATTCGGGTTGTACGGCGATATAATTTTTTTAAATTTTCGGTAAGGGCCCCTTTTAAACCATGTCCAAATCGATTCCTCACCGCGGTATTTTGATATTAAAACAAAAGTCGGCAGAATCGCTATGATTCGCGCAAGTTTAAGCGGGATGGTCAGCAGATAGGAGACATATTGCCAGTTCTGTTCTCGATAAACCTCGGCAATGGTATCGGGCGAATTAAAAAATACGATTTGGTAGACGTCCATCGAATAGATATCGCTGATAATAAAACAGCTGATATAAATAATAAAACTGATAAAAATGAACCTAACTGTCTTGGCTAATGATTTATTTCTTTTTAGTATCATAACGGTAAAAACGATAAAGAGTATTTCACATACGATCATCAAAAAATTCAGTGCAATTTGCAGGGCAATTTCTTTGAACGAAAGCACTTCCAACGAATCATAATAATCAATATACGCTTCCGTGTAAATAAATTTTGTGAATACCAGCGGCAGTAAATATCTAACAACCGTAATTTTTAAAATAAATATTATCAGCAGTGCCAGATACAGCTTGTTTGGGCGCTCGATGGATTTGTCCCAGAGAAAAAAACTTAAAGCAACCCCGAACATGGGGGCGTAACGGATGAGAGCCAGCTTTGTTATCTTGGGCAAAGGAAGAAAACGTGCGTTGAAAACCGCGTAGTCGATTGCGTTTAGCAAAGCCAGCACGCATATCAGCGTAATAGCAGTAAACAGATAGTGCGTCTTGTTTAGTTTTATTTGATATGAATTTGAGTTCATATTCTGAATGATTGCCTCTCGGATTTTATATTTTAAGAAAACTTTTTGCTAAAAACAATATTTAGAATTAATGTCAGGGTTATAGTAAAATCAATAATCCAAACATTTGGCATTACTAGTAGCAAAAAAGTAGTTATTCACAGCCCTGAAATATTTATGAAATGTAGTAACCATGCAACATCTCTACTAGGAATACATCATAATATTTTATCATTCCAGAGATGTCACGTATTTTCTAAATCTAGATGAAAATATAATATTGATAACGAATGATGCAATCACAGTAAGAATGATAAATGTTGAAGTAATGAAATTTCTTGCAGGTGTAATCGCTGTCATTATCCTAAAAATCAGTGTAATAATATTTAGGGCAACCAAACCTTTAAATACAGGGTTGCTCAGTTTCCTGATTATTAATGAAAGTATGATGATCAAAACAATAAAATCTATCGCATATATGTATTTTAATATTTGTGAATACGAAGATATGGCCAGCGAAACAATCAACGCACCGACTGCCCAAACAATAAATGATAAATTTATATTTTTTTTGACTGATTCCGTAGATTGCTGCCTTATATAGAATAAAACAATGGGGTAGACCAGATAGGATCGTGTCCAAAGCGAAGCAGGCACTAAAGATTTAGATGAAAATAAACTGATAGCGCTGAACATTCCCATGTTTGTTGCATTGTAAGGTAAGAAAAAACGATAGAACGAGTAGTCTCGGATGTTACTGATGATGTACAACGGTATCATGGCTGTACTAAAAATAATACTGATTAATGCAATAGTTTTATAAATGGTGGTATAAATCTTTCTATCGTTACTATTTGGACCTTCGATTGACCCAGCATCCATAGTTACATTCTCCAATTAATACAATATTTATTAGTTGTCATTATACAAGTTGAGCAGGGGAATATCAATGATGTTCTGTCATGAAACACAACTTATCTATTCGTAAAAGACAAGTTTTACGAATAGTATTGTGCATCATCAGCGGATATTATATAATAAATATATAAAATCACCATTTAAAAGGCCTTGTTATGAGCGAAAACTATTATAAAACCATCGACCACGAACGCACCTTGCGCTTACGCGAACTCTTCACCGAACTGCCGCCCTTTGCGCGGGATTTTTTCCGTTCGGTGGAAACCACGACGTCCGCGCTGACGCGGCTGAACTACGCGTACGACTTGCGCCTGTTCTTCAACTATCTATCGACCGAGTGTTCTAAAGTCGGCGGAAAAACACCCGCGGATATCACTATTGACGATCTTTCACGGCTGGATTTGACCGACTTTGAAATCTACGTCGAGTACTTAGGTCTATATTTTAAAGATGATAAAGAAATTGAGAACGCGTCCCGCGGAAAGGCGCGAAAAATCGCGAGTTTGAGGAGCTTTTTTAAGTATTATTACAAAAAAGGCCTGTTGGAAAAAAATGTTTGCGCGTTAATCGATATGCCCAAAATCCACGAAAAGCCCATCGTCCGTTTGGAGCCCAACGAAGTGGCCGATTTGTTGGATTTAATCGAGCAAGGCACCGGGCTCACCGCCAAACAACGGGTCTATCACGACCTGACCAAAAAACGCGATCTCGCGCTGGTGACCTTTCTTTTGGCCACCGGTATCCGTGTTTCCGAACTGGTCGGCCTCAATATCGGCGATCTGGATTTCGTCAACGGCAGTTTTAAGGCCACACGCAAAGGCGGCAGTGAAGCTATCCTGTATTTCAGCGAAGAAGCGGAAAAAGCTTTGGCCGACTATCTGGACGAGCGTAAAAACCAGAAAACCTACGCTTTGGACGAACCCTTGTTCTTAAATCTGCAAAAACAGCGGCTGGGTGTGCGTTCGGTGGAAAATCTCGTCAAGAAATATGCGCGTTTAGCCGCGCCTTTAAAGAATATTTCGCCGCATAAACTGCGTTCCACGTTCGGTACCGCGCTGTATCAGGAAACCGGCGATATCTACCTGGTAGCTGATGTTTTGGGTCACAAAGACGTCAATACCACGCGCAAACACTACGCCAAAATCGTGGATGACCGCCGAAAAAGCGTCAAGAACGCCGTGAAACTCCGCGACTAAAAAAAATTTTATAATTTACGAACATCCGTTTGACACGATGGGAACACTTGTGCTATAATCTTGCCATAGAAAGAATTGTGGTGATATTATGGAAAAAATGAGTGAAAAACAGAAGAATATCTATCGCTTTATTGTCGATTATATCGATGAAAATAACTATCCCCCGTCTGTCCGGGAAATCGGCGAGGCCGCCGGTCTCTCCTCGACGTCCACTGTGCACGGTTATCTCCAGCGCCTTGAAAAACGCGGCCTTATCCACCGTGACGAGTCCAAATCCCGCGCGATTTCTATTATTGATGAGGCTGAGACCAACAGGCCTGCAATTGACTATCGGCGTGAACTGGACGCCGATATGGTATCAATTCCCGTTGTCGGCGACGTGACGGCCGGTGTGCCCATTCTGGCACATGAAAACATTGAAGAATACTTAACGCTCCCCCGCTCCATCGCTACGCATGAGGACAGCTTTGTCTTAAACGTCAAAGGCGAAAGCATGATTGGCGCAGGGATTTTAAACGGCGATAAAATCATCGTAAGAAAGCAAAACTGGGCGCAGAACGGCGACATCGTGGTGGCGCTGATCGAGGACGAGGCGACGGTGAAGACCTTCTATATCGACGACGACCATATTCGCCTGCAGCCCGAAAACGACGCGTATGAGCCCATTCTGGTGCGCGAGGTGCATATCCTAGGCAAGGTCATCGGCGTTTTTAGAATCCTATAGGATCCCCATATTATCGATCGCGTGCATCAGACCGAACTGGTGCGCTTCATAAGTCAAACCGCCCTGCATATAAGCGATGCAGGGTTTTTTGATGGGCGCGTCGGCCGAAAGCTCCAAAGACGCTCCCTGCATAAACGTTCCCGCCGCCATGATGACCGGATGCTCATACCCCGGCATATCCCAGGGCACGGGCAGCGCGTGGGAATCCACGGGCGAACCCTTCTGGACGCCCTGAATAAAGGCGATAAGCTGTTCCTCAGTATCCATTTTAATCGACTGGGTGATATCGGCGCGGTTGTCATCCGCTTTGGGCAGCGCGTCAAAGCCTAAGTTCTCCATTACTTTCGCGGTCAGTGCCGCGCCTTTCAGGCTTTCGGACACCGCCTTGGGCGCCAAAAACAGTCCCTGAAAGAATGGCAGGTAGGAAGCCGCGTACGAACCCACCTCGGTCCCGATGCCCGGCGCCGTGAAGTGGTCCTCCACAGTCTCAATCAATTCGATTTTTCCGACGATATATCCCCCGTTCGGCGCAATTCCCCCGCCGGGGTTCTTAATCAGCGAGCCAGCGATGATATCCGCCCCTGCTTCCAAAGGTTCACGCGTCTCGCAGAACTCTCCGTAGCAGTTGTCCACGGCCACAATGGTTTCGGGCGAAAGCCGTTTGGTCATCGCCGCGATGGTTTCGATGGTATCCATCGAAATTGACGGACGCCAGGCATATCCGCGCGAGCGCTGAATATAGACCATTCTCGGTTTTTTTGCCGCGATGGCCGTTTTAAGCGCATCCATATCGATCTCGTTTTGCTGGGTCAGCGCGATAATCTGCACGTCAACGCCTTTTTCAATCAATGTGTTTCGTTTTACTTTGTCGGTCAAACCCATCGCCGTGGCCAGCGTATCGTAGGGCGTTCCGGCAGCGGCAATCATGGTGTCTCCGCTTTTTAAGAGCGATTTTAACATCAGGTAGATGGTATGCGTGCCGGAGAGCAAATGCGGGCTGACCAGCGCCTTTTCGCCCTGAAAAACACGCGCAAAAAGAGCAGAGAGCTTTTCTCTGCCCATATCTGAGTATCCATAGCCGGTTGTTCCGCCGAAATGCGCGGCGGCGATTTTTTCTTTTTTAAATGCCGAAAGCACCGCGGCCTGATTCTGTCTGGAGAGTGCTTCGAAGCGGCTGAACACGTCAGCCATTTCCGTTTCGGCTGACAAAACCAAATCGACAACCGCGCGAGACACCCCCAGCGTCTTGGCCAATCTATCATTATAATCGTTCATCATGGGAATTATTCGGTCGGCTGAAGATTGATGCTGACGGTCTTTTGCGGGGTGATGGTGGAAACCGCGTGTTTATAGACCATCATCTGCTTGCCTTCGGTATCGATAAGAATGACAAAGCTGTCAAATCCTTTGACCAGGCCTTTAATCTGAAAACCGTTGCACAGATGGATGGTGACCATCGTCGCGTCTTTTCTAATCTGGTTTAAAAACACATCCTGCAAATTGACCCCGGTTTTTTGCATAGCTTACAACCACCTTCTCTTTGATAACCCTATTCTATACCAGTTATGAGGTTTTTAAAACAGTTTTTTTCCTGTGCGTCCAGCCAGACAATCCGTTCGTTCCGGCGAAACCAGGTCAGCTGGCGCTTGGCGTAGTGACGGGAGTTTTGCTTAATTAACCGAATCGCCTCGTCTCGGCTGATGTCTCCCTTCATGTAATCGATGATTTCCTTGTATCCGATGGCTTTCATCGCCGTCGGTGTGTCGCTGTATTTGGCATACAGCGCCGCAGCTTCTCCCTCCAGGCCCTGCTCCATCATGATATCCACGCGCCGGTTGATGCGGTCGTAAAGCACTTCTCGCGGAAAACTCATTCCAAACAGGCGATAGTCCAGCCCCTCGCGCGGGCGTAGAAAATCATATGGTTTCTCCCCCTTGCCCTCATTTTCCAGCACCTCCAGCCTGCGGATGATGCGTTTTTCGTCGTTGGGGTGAATGCGCGCCGCCGCGGCCGCGTCCAGCTTCTTTAAGCGTTCATGCAAAGCCCTTGAGCCCTTTTCGGCGGCTTCAGCTTCCGCTTTTCTTCGGAATTCAGTATCCGACGTGGTTTGCGTGAAATCCAGATCATATACCAGCGAATTGATATACAAGCCAGTGCCGCCGACAACAACAGGCGACATATTATAATTATGTAAACTATCGATACATTTGAATGCTTTCTCCTGAAAATCCGCCACCGTAAAAGGTTCGTCCACATCGACGATATCGATCATATGATGCTTCACACGCGCCTGCTCTTCGCGGCTCGGCTTGGCTGTCCCGATATCCATCCCACGATAGATCTGCATCGAATCCGCCGAAATCAGCTCGGTTTTAAGGTGTTCAGCCAGACGCATGGCCATATCGGATTTTCCGCTGGCTGTGGGGCCCAGAATGATGATGACTTTTTTCAAGCTACACCGTCCTCCGGAACACCTTCTCCAGCTCCTTTTTGGAGAGCACCGCGATAATCGGCCGTCCATGCGGGCAGGCGGGGATATGTCCGGTCTCAATGAAACTTTCCACCAAATACCGGCTTTCCGAAAAAGGCAGTGCATTGCCAGCTTTAACTGCACTTTTGCAGGATTTCATAATCACAGCTTCAATCTGATTCTGCGTGCCCTTGTTTTCTCCAAAAGCCGTGTAGATGTCGTCCAGTACGGCATCCAGAGATAGATCGGTCAAGTCGCTGGGCACTGCCGAAAATTCCGCGTTCAAATGAGCATTCAGTGTAAAAACAAATCCGAGGTCAGTCAGCGCCTTTTGGTGGGTTTTTAACAAATGATACTCTTCGTCGGATATCCTGATGGTTTCGGGCATTAATAGCATTTGCGACCGTGGTTTTCGGGCGTTATAGTCGAAAAGCAGTCGGTCAAAAAGTATCCGCTCATGCGCGGCGTGCTGGTCAATCAGCAGAAGGTCATCGCCGAGTTCTGCCAGCAGATAAGCGTTTTTAAATGCGCCGATGAATCGAAGTTCGGGCACAATCGCTTCTGTTATTTCTTCTGCTTTTTTAGGCGTTGGCTTTTCTTCTTCCATGGGCGGGTTAAATTGGACGGAAAACGCCTCCATATCCGCTTGATAAACCGCCTGGTCTAATTCGCTCGGTGCGGCTACCATCGGCTGCCTTTCGGCCGGAAAACCAAACAATTCTTCAAAATCGGCCAAAGATTCTTCCGCCTTCTCAACAGTATTTCCCTGTTCTGCGGCGGGCTTTTTCAGCTCCTCAAAAACCTGCTGGGTTGTTTCCGTCTTCTCAGCGGACTCGGTTTTAAAAGTGATCTTCGGCAAAGATGCCGCCGAACTTAAGCTGAATGAAATCGCCTCTTCCAGCGCCGCCGAAAGCTCGGCCTCGTTTCTGAACTTTACTTCCAGTTTATTCGGATGGATATTGACATCGGTATCAGCCAGAGGCATGGCGATGTTCAGCATATAAAAAGGAAATAGTCCAGGCACCAGCCAGATGTCGTAAGCTTTGGTAATGACCTTGGTGAGCGTATCACTCAAGACATACCGGCCGTTAATGAACAGCGACTGCATCTTGCGGTTTTTAAACGCAAACTGGGGCAGGCCGATAAGGCCGGTGACCGTGATGTCCCCGTTCTGATAAAAAACAGGCAAAGTCTTATCCGCGATGTCTGAGCCATACACAGCCGCCGCGGCCGAAGACAGTTTGCCGTCGCCGAAGGACTGCATGATCGTTTTTTCATTGCTGATGTACTGGATGGCAACATTCGGATAGGCCAGAATAAAGCGTGACACGATATCCGAAACCGCCGCGCCCTCCGAGCCGTGCGCTTTCAAAAATTTCAGGCGGGCAGGCGTATTATAGAAAAGGTTCTGCACCAGTACCGTGGTGCCGTCGGCCATACCGATGTAGGTTTTCTGCTGCAGTACACCGCCGTTAACGGCCAGTTTAACGCCAATATCCTCGGCCGCGCTTTTGGTGGAAAGCTCTACCTGCGAGACCGCCGAGATAGCCGACAGTGCTTCGCCGCGAAAACCCAGTGTGCCGATGGCGTTTAAATCGTCAAATTCACTGATTTTGGAGGTGGCGTGCCTTTTAATGGAGAGCACTGCATCGTCCTTGGACATACCGATGCCGTTGTCGGTCACGCGCACTTTCTTAACGCCGCCGTCCACAATTTCCACGGTGATCGCCGTTGCGCCCGCATCAATGCTGTTTTCCATCAGCTCTTTGACCACATTAAAAGGCCGCTGAACCACTTCGCCGGCCGCAATCCTGTCGATTAAATATTGGTCAAGCAATTTAATCTTGCCCATCGTTTTCCTCTAATCCAGTTTGTTTTTTAGCTCAAACAGCTTGTCCAGTGCCTGTTTGGGCGATAACTCTTCTACATCCATATTTCTCAGCGCTTCCACCACACTTTTTGCCGCATAATCGATTTCAGGCGCATCCTTCACCGTGTCATGAATTTTGGATGTATCCTGACCTAAGATATGCGTTTTGGAGAGCGCTTCCAAAATATTTTTTGCCCGGATGACCACCTTGTTCGGCAAACCAGCCAATTTAGCCACTTCGATGCCGAATGAGCGATCGGTGCCGCCGCGCTCTATTTTGTGCAAAAACACCACGGTGTCCTCAAACTCCTTGACGGTCACGCGGTAGTTCTTGACGCCGTCAAGGCGCTGTTCCAGTTCGGTCAATTCGTGGTAGTGCGTCGCGAACATGGTTTTTGCGCCCAGTAAGCTTTTGTCGTTGACGTGCTCGGTCACCGCCCAGGCGATGGAGAGCCCGTCCAGTGTGGATGTGCCGCGCCCGATTTCGTCCAGAATCAGCAAACTGTTTTGTGTTGCATTTCTTAAGATGTTGCTGACCTCGTTCATCTCCACCATAAATGTGGACTGGCCGGACGAAAGGTCATCCATGGCCCCCACGCGCGTGAATATACGGTCCACCACCGCGGTTTTTAAAGCTCCCGCTGGAACAAACGAACCGATATGCGCCATCAGTACGATGAGTCCCACCTGCCGCATATAGGTGGACTTCCCCGCCATATTCGGGCCGGTGATGACCAGCGTTCTGTTTTCGTTGGTGTCCAGATACGTATCATTCGGGACGAACGAATCCTTGATGATTTTTTCCACCACCGGGTGCCGCCCTTCGGCGATTTCGATGACGCCGTCGTTGGTAAACAATGGTCGGGTATATCGGTTTTCCAGCGCGGTCAGCGCCAGAGACTGTAGTACATCGATTTCAGCGATGCCCTTGGCTGTGGTCTGGATGCGCGATATGTAGGCCAAAATCTCTTCGCGCAGCGCACAAAACAGCTCATATTCCCGCTTTTCGCACTTCTCGGAGGCCGAGAGCTTTTTGGTCTCAATGTCCTTAAGCTCGGGCGTGATAAACCGCTCACAGGCCGCCAGCGTCTGCTTTCGGCTGTATCGATAGGGCACCATCTCCAAATAAGACTTGGTCACCTCGATATAATAGCCGAATATCCGGTTGTAACCGATTTTTAAGTTTTTAATTCCGGTCGCTTCGCGCTCTTTTTCCTCAATTTCGGAAATCCACTGATCGCCGTTTTTAATCGCGTCGCGGTATTCATCCACCGCCGTGTCATAGCCATCCTTGATGATGCCGCCTTCTTTGATATTCAAATTCGGTTCGTCCATCACAGCCGAATTGAGCAATACATAAAGGTCGGATAAATCGTCGATGCCGCTGTCAATCTGTTTTAAAGTCTTGCATTCGCTAGTTTTAAGCTTCTCTTTAACGGTCGGAATATTTTCGATGGATTTCTTTAGCGCGATGCACGATTTCGGGTCGATGGTGCCGTAGGCGATGCGTGTCGCCAGACGTTCAAGGTCGTAAACATGTGTCAGTTCCTCGCGGACGCCGTCCCGAAGCCCAGCGTCATCCCTAAACGCCGAAACGCCGTCCAGCCGCGCATTGATATCATCAACGTTTTGTAAAGGCTGTCCAATCCACGCTTTCAGCATCCTTGCGCCCATCGCGGTTTTGGTTTTGTCCAGCACCCACAAAAGCGACCCCTTCTCGCTCCCCTCCCGAATGGTTTGGGTCAGTTCCAGATTCCGCCGCGTGGACATATCCAGAAACATGTAGGCTTTGTTCTGGCTGACGGTCAGCGTGTTGATCTGCGCCAGCGATATCTTCTGCGTTTCTTTCAGGTATTCCAAAAGTCCGCCCGCCGCCGAAACCGCCGCGGTAAGGCCGAACGCGCCCAGCGCATCCAGAGACTTCACTTTAAAATGCCGCAACACGCATTCTTTCGCAAATTCAGGTTCATAGGCCCAGTCGGGGTACGGGCTGACCAGCGGAGATTTGTTCTTAAAAAAATCCCGCACGATGGGGATAAACGCATCGTCCTTGGCACTGATGATGACTTCATTCGGATTGATACGATGCAGTTCATCCATCAGGGTAAAATACGCCGCATCCAGCTCTTTTTCGCCGGCATAAAAAGCGCCGGTGGATACGTCCGAATACGCAAAGCCGAATTTTCCGCCGTCAAAAACCAGCGACAGAATGAAGTTATTCTCTTTTTCATTCAAGCTGGCGTTCTCGGTCATCGTACCCGGCGTGACGATGCGCACCACATCGCGCTCGACGAGCTTAACGCCCGGGCCGGGCTCCTGCATCTGCTCAACGATGGCTACTTTGTAGCCTTTTTTAATCAGCCGGTCGATATACCGCTCCGCCGAATGGAAGGGCACGCCGCACATGGGCGCGCGCTTTTCCAGCCCGCAGTCCCGTCCGGTCAGTGCAATTTCGAGCTCCCGGGACGCCAATAACGCGTCTTCAAAAAACATCTCGTAAAAATCGCCGAGACGAAAAAAGACGATGCAGTCCTGATGCTTTTCTTTCACGTCGAGATACTGCCGCATCATGGGCGAAATATTTTCGATATTTTTAAGTTCCATCATTCACCCGTAAAAAAGTTGATTGTTTTAGAGTTTTTCTGCCGCTTTGATTCGCTGAATCGCCACATAAAACGGTAGCGCAGCGATAACGCCGCCCGCAAGCTGGATGAGGTTGTAGACAGACGAAGCTAATGCGGTTTTTAGGCCAAAGACAGCGGTTTCAAACAGGCCGTATCCCGCCAACATGATGATGCCCGCCACCACGCAAGAGATGATGTACGCGCCGAACTTACCCTGACGCGCAATGATGGCCGCGACCCAACCCATTAAGCCCTTGATGACCAGTGTTGCCGGAATGTAGATGCCGCCGCCGTAGGCCACATCAGCCATCGCTGAACCGATACCCGCCGCAAACATCGCGTACAGAGGATTGATCAGCGAAGCCACAATATAAATCGCGGTATCGCCGAGATTGATATACGCGCCGCGCGTCACCGCGGGGAGCGGTATTTTAATAAAATAAGTGATGACAAAAATCAGTGCCGCGAATATTCCCGCCAGAACCATTTGTCTTAATGTTTTTCTCTGCTCTTCCAAATCTCTTCTCCTATTAAGTTGATGTTTAAAAACCTTTTATCAAATTATTCTATATAATTTCTGGTGCGAATTCAACCTTTAGCCTTTAAAAACACAATATTTTGGGTTTCAAACACGCTTAAGTATGCTATAATTGCTACGTTTGCATCTAGAAACACTGCCCATCCTGCCGCGATTCATTCAAGCTTTTTATTGCGAATTGTGGTAAAATAACTGGGTTAACGCATACAGGGGAAGATTATGAAGCATAATATTGTTTTGACCGGTGGTGGAACAGCGGGGCATGTGATGCCGAATATCGCGCTGATACCGGATTTAAAAAAAGACTTCGAAATTCACTATATCGGCACTTATGACGGCATGGAGCACTGGCTGGTGGATCCTTACCTTAAGCCGACCAATTATCATACCATCAAAGCCGGAAAACTTCGGCGCTATCTCTCCTGGCAGAACATCAAGGACCCCATCAAAGTGGTCTACGGCTTTTTCCAATCAATCAAAATCCTGATTAAACTGAAACCCAAGGTGGTTTTTTCCAAGGGCGGCTATGTGACCGTTCCCGTCGTTTTTGCGGCCAAACTGCTGGGTATTCCGGCGGTTTTGCACGAATCCGACATCACACCCGGCCTCGCCAACAAGGTTGCAATTCCGCGGTGCGACAAGGTCTGCGTCTCGTTTGAGCCCACATTGGCGCATATCAAGAAAAAAGAAGCGGTTTACACGGGTACGCCGGTTCGAAAAGAGCTGTTTTCCGGCAGCAAGGAAGCGGGCAAGGCTCTGTGCGGCTTTAAGGACGATAAGCCCGTGCTCTTGATCATGTGCGGCTCTCAGGGTGCGGTCGCTGTCAATGACGCGGTGGATGAGGCGCTGACCGCCCTGCTTAATACCTTCAACATCGTCCATCTTCGCGGACAGAATAACCTTAAGCCCGAATTTGATCAACTCAAAGGCTACAAGGCCTTTGGTTTCGTCGAAGAGGACCTAAAACATCTGTTTGCGCTGTCGGATATCGTGCTTTCGCGCGCGGGCGCCAACGCCATCTTCGAGCTTCTGGCATTGAATCTTCCGGCTCTGCTCATTCCCCTGCCGCGCTCAGCCAGCCGTGGCGACCAAATTTTAAACGCCGAACACTTCTTTGCGCACGGATGGTCGGATGTTCTCTATCAGGAAGATTTGACCCCCGATACGCTGATTTCGCATATTAACCAACTCTATATTAACCGGCAGAATTATAAAACCGAGATGGAAAAAGCGCACGCCAGCCAGGCCAGCGAACGCATCATTGCCGCCATCAAGTCGGTGATTAAAAAATAATGCCGAATAATTTATCCCTCATCAGCGGCTACGCCGCACGGACTCCCGCCGAAAGAAAACCGCGTTTGGATTTGATTCTGGATCAGAAGAATATCATTCCGGCGCTTTTTGAATGCTTAAAAGACGAGGCTTCCGAAAAAGAGCTCAAACGCTCGGCGCTCGCTGTACTTTGTGACGCGGCCAACAAAGAGAAATTTAAAAACAAAATTTTCGATATCCTTTCCCCCGCTGTATCCGAAAATCTCTTAAGCTCGGACGACCCAAAACTGCGCAAAAGCGCGGCCAAGCTGCTCGGCGAAGCCAACAACAAGCGCTATGCGGGCGTACTCATTCGCGCCATTGAAAAAGAAAACACCGAATTTGTACTGGAATCGCTGATTCTGGCCTTGGGGTACACGGATTATGCCAAAGAAGCCTATGAGTTTTTGTCCGCGTACCAGCCTAAATCCGCCGAGGAAAAGCACCTTGTGAAAGAAGTGGCGGCGCAGAAAAAGGCTTTATCCAGCCTGAGAAAAGCCGAGCCCATCCTGGACGTTGCTTTAAAAGGCAATACTGTTCTTCTGACCTATCCCGCCGAAACGCCCGAAGCGCTGAAAAATGAGCTGACCGAGTCTGGTATGTCTTTTGCGGTTTCAACAAAAATTTCTGACGCTTTAGAGATTCATACCGAAAACTATTCTGATGTCTTTGCTTTCCGCTGTTTTTTTGAGGCGCTGATCGACCTTGGATCCTATCAACGGGATGCTCTGCACAGCTATATCGCGGATGTTTTTTCCCGTATCCGCGAAGTCTTTGGCCCGAAAGCCACCCAATTCCGCTTTGACTTAAGGTATTTAAATCCGGCTGAAAAGACAGAGACGATGAACGCTTTAGTCGCCGCTTCCGAAAAAACCGCGCTTTCGTCCAGCCCATCCAACTATCAGTTTGAACTTCGTCTGATTTTTCAGAAGAGTACGGTTCTGGCTTTCGCCTGCGTACCCAGTCTGGACACACGTTTCGCTTATCGCAAAAAAACACTGCCTGCTTCGATTAATCCGGTCATCGCGGCCAATATGATGCGCGCCATACTGCCCTACCTTACCGAAGACGCGACCGTTTTAGACCCGTTCTGCGGCACAGGCACGCTTTTGTATGAACGGGACGCGATTATGCCTTGCGAGGAGTTGGTCGGCGTGGATATCAAAAAAGACGCTGTCTATATGGCCAAAACCAATTTCCTAAACGAAGACATCCCCATCGCCTTTTTGGTCAGCGATATTTTAGAAGCTGAACTCAATCAGGAATTTGATGAGGTGATTTCAAATATGCCGTTCGGGCGGCGCGTTTCGGACACCAAAGAGAACGAAAAACTATATGCCGGATTCATTCAGCAATTAAAAACCCTCCTGAAGATCGGCGGATATGCTTTTCTCTACACCAATCAAAAGGTTTTCTTAAAAAACCTCATCAAGGGTGATATGAAGTTCGAGCTGGTGGACGAAATCCTCTTTGAAGCGGGCGGGCTATACCCTACCCTGTTCATCATCAAGCGCATCCGCTAATTTTAAGCAAAACAAAAGGCTGGGTTTATCCAGCCTTATTTTTTTGTTTTCTTTAGCTTCTCGGCTTATCGAACTTCTTCTGCGTTCTCGGTCTCGGTTTGTAGCCGGTTGTGCGGTTATTGTCGTGGTCATGGCTTCTCGGCGCTTCTTCGCCTTCTTTTTGTTCACGCGGCGGTCTCGGCGGCAAATCGGTTCTCACCAGATTCACGCGGCCCTGACGGTCGATTTCCTGAACCTTGACGGGAACGGTATCGCCGATGTTGACAACGTCCTCCACCTTCTTGACATGCTCGTTGGCCAGCTTGGAGATGTGTAAAAGACCGTCCTTGCCGGGCGCCAGCTCGATGAATGCGCCAAAGTCCATGATACGGACCACTTTGCCTTCAAATGCGTCGCCCACTTCGATATCCTTCACAATCGCTTCGATGATTTTTCTGGCTTTTGCTGCGGCTTCGGAATCGGGTGTAGCGATAAACACACGTCCGTCGTCTTCGATATCAATCTTAACGCCGGTTTCGTCGATAATCTTGTTGATGGTCTTGCCGCCGGTTCCAATGACCTCACGGATTTTCTCCGGGTCAATCGAGAACTGGATGATCTTAGGCGCGTATGCGCTGATTTCGGCGCGCGGCTTATCCAGCACTTCCAGCATCTTGCCAAGGATAAACAGTCTGCCAAGGCGAGCCTGTTCCAGCGCCTGCTTTAAAATCGCTTCGCCGATGCCCTTGATTTTGATATCCATCTGAATCGCGGTGATACCGTTGGCGGTACCCGCGACCTTAAAGTCCATGTCGCCGAGGAAGTCTTCCAAACCCTGAATGTCCGAAAGCACGGAAAGCTTGCCTGCTTCCTCGTCTTTGATGAGGCCCATCGCAATACCCGCGACCGGCGCTTTAATCGGTACGCCCGCGTCCATCAGTGAAAGCGTGGACGAGCAAACCGACGCCTGTGATGTGGAACCGTTGGACGACAGAATCTCGGCCACGGTACGGATGGCGTACGGAAAATCTTCTTCGCTGGGCAGAATTGGCGCAATGGAACGCTCGGATAGCGCGCCGTGTCCAATTTCGCGGCGGGAAGCTGAACGCATCATCTTGGCTTCGCCCGTGGAATACGGCGGGAAGTTGTATGCGTGCATATAGCGTTTAAACACCATCTCGCTGATGCCGTCAATCTTTTGTCCTTCGGTCAGCGGAGCCAATGTGGTGATGGTCATGGCCTGAGTCAGACCGCGCGTGAATACCGCCGAACCATGCGTTCTGGGCAGAACGCCGACTTCGCACCAGATGGGCCGGATTTCATCGGTTTTTCTGCCGTCCGGACGGACACCGTCGTTCAGAATCTTTTCGCGCATAACCTTCTTGGTCATGGCATACAGCACGTTATCCACATCCACGGCACTGCCCGGATATTCTTCAGCGAACCGTTCAATCGTCTCTTTTTTAACCTGATCCTGACGTGCTTCGCGCTCAATACGGTCAAAGGTGTCCATACTCCAGACCACTTTGTCCTGCGCAAATTCGCGGACCTTGGCGTCTACTTCTGCATTGGGTTTATAGATAATCGGTTCCACTTTGGGTTTGCCGATTTTTGCTTGAATGTCCTCAATAAACGCAACCACTTTTTTAATCTCTTCATGTGCCAGTAAAATCGCGTTCAGCATCTGCTCTTCCGACACTTCGCTGGCGCCCGCTTCCACCATCATCACCGCGTCTTTTGTACCCGAGACCGTCAGTTCCAAACTAGAAGCTTCACGCTGTTCCAGATTGGGGTTGATGATGTACTCGCCGTCCACCATACCGACCGCCACCGTACCTGTTGGTCCCATGAAAGGCAGATCCGAGATGCTTAAGGCAACCGATGATCCGATCATGGCATAGACCACCGGCGGGATGTCGTGCTCCACCGACAAAACGGTGGCGACTACCTGCACATCGTTGTAAAAGCCCTTGGGGAACAAAGGCCGAAGCGGACGGTCAATCAGACGGCAGGAAAGAATGGCCTGCTCGCTCGGACGGCCTTCTTTCTTCAAAAATCCGCCGGGGATTTTTCCGACCGAATACATTTTTTCTTCAAACTCCACACTAAGCGGGAAAAAGTCTGCGCCCTCTCTGGGCTCCTTGCTGGATGTCACATTGACCATCACCTGTGTATCGCCGCACTTGACAATACATGTACCGTTGGTCTGCATCGCGTATTTTCCCGATTCGACAATCAGCTTACGACCCCCGAATTCTGTTTCAAACACATTGTTGTTAATCATTTATTTCCTCCTCGTCCTCATACCAACCTGCTTTTTCCTCACCATAAAGCAAGCCCGCCCAAATCTTTTTCTCTATTTATGGGCAATTAATTAAATAGGGCGGAAAAATCAGCTCTCCCCGCCCAAAAAAATTATTTTCTTAATCCCAGCTTCTCGATAATCGCTCTGTATCTTTCGATGTCCTTGCTCTTCAGATAATTAAGCAAGCCCCGTCTTTTACCAACCATCTTCAAGAGCCCGCGTCTGGAATGATGATCCTTTTTGTTGGTCTGCAGGTGCTCGTTTAAGTGGTTGATGCGCTCGGTCAACAGCGCAATCTGCACTTCCGGTGAACCCGTGTCGCCTTCATGCAACGCGTAGTCACCGATAATACCGGTTTTCTTTTCTTTTTCCATTTTGTTTTCCTCCAAAAATTTTTAAACGCCGTAAACAACGTCGATTCGTCGGAGTTTCGAATCACATCGTATACGGTTTAATTAACCAAAATATATTAACATACGGTAACCCGAATGTAAACCATTATTTTGACCGCTAATCATGGGTGTAATACACCACTTTCTGGCGCTGCAGGATGTTGAATACGTCTTTGATATTGGCATTCATTGTGTTATATGACCCGGCCTGCGCAATATACGGGCCTTTGGATTTTTGATAGATTGACCCGGTCGGCTGCGGGCGAATCAATACGATGTGTCCCGACGGATAATGCGCGCTGACGCCGTTGTCGTCCACCGCCGCGTTTGTATTCTTCCATACACCGATGGTCATATATCCTAAGTTGGCGCGTTCCTGCGCTTCTTTGGCTTCTACCGGTTTCCAGCCATACTCCAGCCCGCGGGTTTCCAGAAAGCAGGCATACACATTGGCCGACGCCGTGTAATAATAGCTCCCCGCATCCGCACTTTTTAAATCCTGAGTGAGATAATGCGGCAGGATGATGTCCATCGCATTCGCGACATCCCACGCGTAGATATTGCAGTAGGTTTTCCCGTCTTTGGGTTGATATCGCAAAGCGGTCTCCACACGAAACTCTGCCAGAATATTATAGTAATTGATGGCCGTTCGCTCTTCCTTGGTGTTGGTGACCGGCGCATCCAGCGGCTTGGCAATATCTTCAACCACCCACGCCGGATTTTCATCGGTGGTGGGCGCCACAAATATCTCAACCGGCGGCTCGTAGACAAAAATTCGGTATATCAAAAAGATCGTCGCAATCAAAAGAATGCTCCCGATGACAATCATCCAGGCGTGCCGCTCTTTTTTATTGATATCATATTCATAGGGCTTTCTCATCAGTTAGCATTATATTAAACGCGCGGATAAATGACAATAAAAAAGCATCCGTTTTAACGAATGCTTCATAGTCGGTATTTTGCTTACTTGTTGACACGCTCCATGTATTCGCCCGAGCGGGTGTCCACACGGATGACATCGCCGGTCGAAATGAACAGCGGAACCATGATTTTGGCACCGGTCTCCAGAATGGCGGGTTTGTTGCCGGATGTCGCGGTATCGCCCTTGAAGCCGGGTTCGGTATCGGTAATCTCCAGTTCAACAAAGTTTGGCGGTTCAACGATAAAGGCCTGGCCTTTGAAGAACTTAATGGAAACGTTCATGTTCTCTTTCATGAACGGCAGCGCGTCGGCCACCAGATCCTGAGCCAGCGGAAACTGCTCAAACGTGTCGTTATCCATAAAGTAGTACAGCTCACCGTCGCTGTAAAGGTACTGCATATCTTTCTTTTCAACATGTGCTTTGGGGAACTTTTCAGTCGGGTTGTACGTTTTTTCCAAAACACTGCCGGTGACGACGTTTTTAATCTTGCTTCTGACAAACGCCGCGCCTTTTCCGGGTTTAACGTGCTGGAAATCGACAATCACCCAAACGGCGCCGTCAATTTCAATCGTCATACCCTTTTTAAACTCTCCTGCTGTTACCATGAATGTTCTGCTCCTTAAAAATATTTTTAAGCTTATATAATTTTCAACGTCTTGTCAATACAATTAAAGCTTTCTGCGCCGTTTTCGGTCACCCGACACATATCTTCAATGCGAACGCCGAAGCGATTCTTTAAATAGATGCCCGGTTCAATCGTGATGACCATCCCAGGTTCCAGAACGGTTTTATCGCCCATACCCACTCTTGGGAACTCGTGGATATCAAGACCCACGCCGTGTCCCAGACCATGCCCGAAGCATTCTGCGTATCCGGCGTCGGAGATAATCCCCCGCGCGAGTGCGTCGAGATCGCCGCATAAAACGCCGGGTTTAACAGCGAAAAAAGCTTCTTCTTGCGCGAATTTGACTATATCATATACTTTTTCCTGTTCCTTGGCAAGCCCGCCGATGCCGATTGTCCGCGTACAGTCGGTGCAATACTGGTTATAAGTACACCCGAAATCAATCGTCAGAAAATCGCCGTTTTGAAGCTTTCGATTCGTCATCGGCGCATGCGGCAGCGCCGAATTTTCGCCCGAAGCGATAATCGGTGTAAACGACAGCCCGCATCCCGCCAGATTGAACAGATAGGTCATTTCGGCGTTGAGTTCGGTTTCTGTGACGCCCGGCTTAACTTTTTGCATCAAAGCTTCAAACACGCGATCGCTGATGTCCGCCGCTTGGGTCATTAAAGCCAGTTCATTCGGTGATTTCACCGACCGAAGCAGACTGATATCAAAAGAAATATCCTTGTAATCAGCGCACGAGAGTTCCCGTCCGCATCGCTCAAAAAAGTTCAGCGTGACCGACTCCTTTTCAATTCCCAGCCGTTTGACGCCATGCCGTTTTGCTGCTTCGTCTATCGCTGAAAATCTATCCAAGCCTTTGGTTTCGATGATGGTAAACCCAATCGCCTCTTTTTCTACCTGTTCGGTATAGCGAAAATCCGTGAACAGATAGTTCGCCGTTTCGGTGATTAAGATTTCGGTGGAATCTCCCGTAAACCCGGAAAAATAGAATACGTTGACGTCGCTGGAAATCAGGGCCGCGTCCAGCTTCTTTTCGACAAGTTTCGTCTTAAGCTTAATTATTCTGTTATCGATATCACTATTCGTTTTCATAGATTCTCTTCATCACCAGCGCGTCTTCGGCCATCGTTCCGCGGGATTCACAGATAAAGGTGGGCGTCAGGCCGCGTTGTTTCACCTGCTTTGCCAACGGCGCAAAATCCGGCCCGAATCCAAAGTCCGCAAAGGTGCGGTGTTGTTTTTCACCCGCGTCGGTATATTCAATATGGCTGAAATGGCTGTGGAAATTCTGGTACTTTTCGGGCGACAGCCCTTTTTCCATGGCGTCCAGAATGTCCGCATAATCCTGTTCGCAGACAATAGCGCCCTGCCCTCTGGCATGCAGATGTCCGAAGTCGATGGTCGGGTATATCATATCGTCAATATCACATAACGCGATAATCTCGTCCAGCGACCCGCTCTGGCGCTTTTTACCCAATGTTTCGGGGCAAAGCATCATATCGCCGAGGCCTTCCTGCCGAAATATCGCGACAATTTCCGCGAGCGCTTTTTCAATGTTTTCATAAGCTTTGACTTGCGTGGTTTTGGCGAAGGATCCGGGATGGAACACCACACGTTTCCCGCCCATCATCTTTAATAATCGGGCACTGTCCACCAGATAATCGATGTTTTTCTGTTTCTTCTCGGTTTCCTCGGTGGCCAGATTGATGTAATACGGCGCGTGGCAGGATACCGCGATGTTGTATTTTGAAGCTTCCCGTCCAATCGTTTCGGCGGTTTCGGGTTTCATGTTCACGCCATGGCTGAAGGAATACTCATAAGCCGAAAGACCCAGCCCATTCAACCATGCAAAAGCCTCAAAAGAGTGTTTGTACCCTATCGCATAAAAGCTCTCCGAGTTTCCCGAAGGGCCGAAACGGACGCTATTCTTTTTTTCTTCGGGTGTCAGCACGCCTAACATTATATTAAAAACGGGGGGACTTCTCAAGCGTTATTTATTTGACAACGCCGCCACAACTACACTATACTTTTATTCTGGAAAAAGAGTTTTTAGGATTTGGAGGCATATCATGTCTAAAATAACGATACTGGGCACAGGCTCATGGGGCTGCGCACTCGCATCCGTTTTGATGAGCAACGGCCATAAAGTGATGCTGTGGGGCAGAAACCCCGAGCAGGTCAGTCGAATCGCTCAAAAACAATCTGTGCATCTGGCCGATTTTGTCTTTGAAGACCAGCCGCAGAGTACGATGGATATCGCCGAAGCGATGGACTTTTCCAGTAAAATCCTCATCGCTCTCCCCTCTCACGCCGTACTGGAAGTCTTAAAACAATGTGCGGTACTTATCAAAAAGCCGAAATCGTTCATTTGCGCCACCAAGGGTCTGGAACCAAATTCACTGATGCGCATCTCGGAGGTGGTCTATGAAACCATCCCGGTTGAGATGGTCAAGTCTTATGTTCTGTTAACCGGCCCGTCGCACGCCGAGGGTGTCATAAAAAAAGATATCACGGTGGTCACCTGTGTTTCCTACTGCGAGGAAGCGGCGATTGAAGCGCAGAAGCTCTTCTCCACCGATTATTTCCGCGTGTATACGCATACCGACCTGAAGGGTGCCGAGCTCTGCGGCGCCATGAAGAACGCCATGGCCATCGGGGCTGGCATTCTGGACGGTCAGGGCTTTGGCGACAACGCCAAAGCGGCCTACATCATCCGTTCGGTTTCCGAGATGATGAAGCTGGGCGACAAAATGGGCATTGACAGCGGAACGATGATTGGTCTTGCCGGAATGGGCGACGCCATTGTCACCTGCATCTCAAAATACAGCCGCAACCGCAACACAGGCGAACTCATCGGAAAAGGGGTTTCGGTGGAAGACGCGATAAAGGCACAGGGCATGACTGTGGAGGGCATCCCCGCCATCAAGTCATTCTATCGCCTAAGCCGCGAGTACTGCGTCAAGATGCCGATTATCGAGGAACTGTACCTCGTCATCTACGGCGGCAAAAACTTTAAGCATTCGGTAAACGATTTGATGACCCGCGGGCTTAAGCCTGAATAAAAGAATTACAAATTTCAGATAAGGCGCTCTTTAAGGCGCCTCTTATTTTTTTAGCATCATGATTTTCAAGCGCGGTTTGGTAGGCCTGTTCAATCAGTTTTTCGCGCAAAGCCGTATCAAAGACGATGGAATAAACCGCCTGGTCTAGCGCATCCTGGCTGTCCTCGGTGACGGTGAACCCAAAGCCCGTTTTTAGCGCGTAATCCATCAGCCCCGTCCGTTTGTCGGCAAAAACCAGAATCGGAACTTTTGCCATCATGAAAATCTGCGCCTTGGAGCTTAAGGCCAGCCGCGTGTATTCAATGTCCTTTTCCTCGAATGATTCGGGGAGAACCAGCACGTGCGCCCGGCTTAACACCATAGGCACGTCATCATGATGCGGCGTCTCAAAGAACTTGACGAAACCAAAAGCATTCAGTACCTCCACATCCTCTTTGTATGCGTTGGTGGAATATATCTGAAATTCAGGATTGTTAATTTGATTGTTTTTGATGCTTTGCGCAATTTTGACGAATTCCCCGCTTCGGCCCGGCCGCGAGTTGCCCATATAAAGAAACACTGTCTTTTTTTGCGGGTCATGCTTTTCGGGCGGCAAAAATCGCTCAGGCTCGTCGGCGCAGAGCAGATTTTCAAAAGGAAGATTAAACACCGCTTCAAAATAATCCTTCATGCCCGGGCAAATGACATACCGTCTGGCCGCGCCTTTCAGCGAATGCTTTAGACAGGTCTTCCGTACGGCCACAATCAACGGTTTTAAAAGACTGCCCTCGGTTTCGCTGACCAGCCAGTTATCTTCCTGCTGAATGATATATGGGATATTCGCCTTTTTGGCCAGGAATGGCGCCAATCGCGCGCCATAGCAGTCGGCCACAGTGGAGAAGATGATTTCGGGTTTATAATCCGCTATGAAAGCTTCTAGTCTCGCCGAGTACTTCGGAAACATCAACAGCCCCAAAAGGGTTTTGATGCGTTCCTTGAGCCCGCGTTTCTTTTTGGCATATTTGCTGTCCAGTGTCTGGCCGATTTCGGGTTTACTCTTATATTCAGCGGGTTTAAAAAATTTTTTGACCAGTTTTCCGCCGACGCGCTCATCCAGGGACACATCAAACAGATGGCCCGCAAAATCGTTGTCCGCGTCCGCTTTTGCGAAGGACATCATGGCCAGTTTGTCTTTGTCCCAATCCCGAAACCATGAGCCGCGGGATGCGCCCTGCGCGGAATATGGCGTGACCGGCACATTGCTGATGGTCAGCACGCGTTTAAAATCACCTGTTTTGCTCAACGAAAGAAAATTCTCCTTATTCTGCTCTCCATCCGCCTTAAGAATCCCAGCGCCCACGGCGGCGATAATATCCAGTCAATTCTACGATTATATTCACCATCCTGCGTATGGTCCTTTGGCGGTGTCAGCGGAAAATCCAACTCGTACCGCTCCATAAAAAACAGCTTTTGCGTCGCACTGGACAGCTTTTTCAGGCTGTCTGCCGCGTGAAACGTGTCCGCGCCGATTCCGATATTGGTAATCAGGTTTTTAGCGGGCACGATGGCATACTGTTCGTTCAGGATGGCAGAAAAAATGGAGCATGCCTCAAATGACGCTTTGCGTTCATCTTCCAGCGCTTCTTTTCTTACCTGCCGCGCTTTACTGATCTGCCGGCGGAACCTTTCTTTTGTCAATTGTCTTCTCGCTATTTCTAATTTGTCCGGGTCATCCAGAAAATTCAGCGTTCGATCCCATGTGTCAAAAAAACGCTTCCACGTCGCCCAGCCCCATATCGCACAGCTCTGCGCAAATAAATAACTGCTTTTCTCGGGCTGATATGTGCCGAGGTGGTTCATCCCGCCAATCATGGCAATTTCCCGATCATTTTTGTATTCTTCCAAAAGCACTTCACAATACTTAAAGAAAGATGGGGAAGCAACAATATCATCTTCCAGAATAATCAGACGATCAACGGATTCAAACGCCCATTTCATCGCCGCATAGACGCATGAATCCACGCCGTAGTTGACATCCGGGTAAAAGGTTTGTACATCGCATTCCCAGTCTATATCATCCAGAATTTTTCGGCAGGCTTGTCTGTTCGCTTCGTCAGTGGGGTTCTTTTCACGCGCGCCGTCCTGAAATAAAAAAAGCTTCGCGGGCCGCGCTTTTCTGACCGCGTCAAAAACCTGCCGGAACGGCTCGGGCCGGATAAAAAAAACCATCAGTACAGGCACATTCAGTTCAGCTTTTTTCATTTTTTAAACCTTTACAGTGATTAGCTCATTCATCAATGATTATCTTTTTTTTGCTTTTGCGCGCTTCATTTCTGCGCTATTTGTTTTCCTCAATAAACGCTAGTAAGTTTTCATATATGCGGTCGAAAAGCCTGTCATACATGATGGTGGAAGCAAAGGAATTATGCGGAGACAAATAGACATTATCCAGCCCCCATAATTCGCTGGTCTGGGGCAGCGGCTCTTTTTCAAATACATCCAGCGCCACACCCAAAAACTTGCCAGCCTTAACGGCATCAATCAGCGCCGTTTCGTCCACTACCCCGCCGCGCGAGATGTTGACAAAACTCGCGCCCTGTTTCATCGCCTCAAAATACTCTTTGTTGAAAAATTTTTCCGAATCTTCGCTTTGCGGCAGGCAGGAAACCACAATGTCAAATTCCCCGATATGTTTGCCGCTCTCGGCCACAGTCAATCCCCTGTCCAGATAGTCGTCCGTTTTACCGCTTCGGGATATCCCGACGGTCTTGACGCCAAAGCATTTCAGGCGCATGGCAATCTCACGGCCGATACTGCCGTAGCCGTAGATGGCGCAGGTTTTTCCGAAGAGCTCGACCAGATCACGCTTTTTGTGCGTGCTTTTCTCGTCCCGAATGGTCTCAAAGTACCGCGATGATTTGTGGATTTCCAAAATCCGCATCAGAACAAATTCGGCAATCGGCACGCTGTAGACATCGCTGGCGTTTTTCACCGTGATGCCCTTGGCTGTGATGCGCGGCATATCCAGCATATCCATACCTGCGCTGAACAGCTGAATCTGCTTCAGGTTCGTAAATTCGTCCAGATCGTGAACTTTTAGCAGCGCGATATTGATGAGATAATCGATAGTGCCGATCGGCAGGAGCGGCGGACCACCGTCCCCCACATGCACGAATACTTTGATGCCCTCGATATCCTCAAGTTTTTTGAGTCTTTCAAACTGATCGCCGCTGAAAAATGAATGGTCGGCGCTGTAAACAATGTTCAATCGTTTTTCTCCTTAAATTCAATAAGATTTCAGGCGGCTTTTGATGCTTTCCACTGCCTGTACCACTGCCCGTCTGTTCTCTTCGTACTGGGCCGGCGTATAGTCCGAAAGCGTTTTTTCAAACGCGCGGATGTTTTCAACACCGCTGACCATTTTTTCTCTTATCTCGTCTAAGTCTTTTATCTCCAGCGCGTTGCAGAATGAACGCGATAAAATCACCATTTTTGAACCCAGCCGGTGATGCTCGGTGATGATTTTTTCGGCCGAAAGCACAGCCTCTTCTCCCACACGCGCTACGCCACCAAAGCCGAATTCGGTCACGCCACCACTTTTCATATGCTCAATAATGCGCGCAACCGTGCCGTCGGCCAGAGGCTCAAACATGAATGTCTGTCCGTAAGCCAGGTGCAGGTCATTAAGACCGATGAAGTATTCGGCTTCGGGCGCAATTTCAATGATATCGGAGATCATCTCGACACTCTCGGCGGTCTCAATCAGCATGCACATCCGGCACCACCGATCGTCCACCAGTTCGGCGAAAGTTTTCACTTGCGCCAGGGTCGTAATCATGGGCAGCATCACAATATCCGCGCCAGCATCGATGACCGCGTTTATCTCGGCTTTGCTTCCATCGTAGATTGGGTTAACGCGCACCAGAAGTTCAGCATGCGCTAAAACCGCCTTAATTCTAGCGATATCCGAAATCGCGTGAACAGATTTGACCGTATCGCGGCCAAACTGGCGCTCGGCTTTGCCAATGGTTTCCAAGTCCACAAAGATGCGGTCGACACCCGCGTTCTCGGCGATTTTGGCTACTTTTTCGTCATTTGTGATGTACAACAGTTTTAGATTCATACCAAGGCTTTCTATTTCGCCGTATCCGATACATTTTCGTTGTTTTTAGGCCGCACTATCTGCAGACCCGTCAGAATCACCAGCCAGAGGTCTTTCATTAAGCCAATTTCCTGAATATACTGCACGTCAAATTCGATGCGTTTCGTCCATTCAATCGCTTTTCGCCCCTCGGTCTGCGCCAGACCGGTGATGCCCGGCTTGACTAAAAACCGCTGTCTTTGAAAATCGCTGTAATCCGCGAAAGGCCATGGATGATAGGTCAGTGTGGGGCGCGGGCCGATAAAGCTCATATCGCCCTTGATGATGTTGACCAGCTGCGGAATCTCATCGATGCTGGTTTTTCGGATAAACCGCCCAATTTTGGTGACGCGCGGGTCATCCTTGTAGGAATAGACCCCCGTACCCTTCTTTTCGGCGTCCACCACCATCGAACGGAATTTATACATGGCAAACGGTTTGCCGTTTTGCCCCAGCCGTTCCTGCACAAAGACGGCTTTCCCTTTGCTGTCCAGCCGAATGATGACCAGCACCACCAGCGAAAGCGGAGACAGAATGACAAAAAATAAAATGCCAAAAATGAGATCCAACGCTCTTTTCAACACTTTTGCATAGAACTTCTGCCAGCCGGTCCAATTCACATTGCTGCTATCTTCTTTTTTCACTCTGTTCCTTCGTTTTTCGTCATATAAAATTTTTTCTTAAAACAATATTAACAAAAACACCTGTACAATGCAAGTTGGTTAGAATCCCCGCAAATAGGGTATTATATATTCAAACTAGCTTTTTTCGCCTATATATTGTAGCTTTGCGCTTGCGATTCCTCTGTTCCTGTGGTAATATTAATGAGTTTATGGGTCAATATACGGGGTTTTCCCGTGAAATAATCATTGGAGGAAGTTTTTTTGAGCAAGCTAGAGGAAGTTGCAGTCAATAAGAAGAAATTAACCATCGAGGTCAGCCCGGAGGCTTTTGAGGAAGCCATCCAGAAAGCCTATTTAAAAAACAAAAAGGATATCAGAATCGACGGATTCAGACCCGGCAAGGCGCCGAGACATATCATCGAAACCCAGTATGGCAAAGGCGTTTTCTATGAGGACGCGGTGGACATCGCTTTCCCGGAAGCCTACCGTGCCGCTGTGGAAGAGCACAGCCTTTTCCCTGTTTCCAACCCCGACCTGTCGATTGAAAAAATCGGCAAAGAAGACGGTTTGGTCTTCACCGCAGAATTCTGGGTGAAGCCCGAAGTGAAGCTGGGCGACTACACCAAACTGAAAGCCAAAAAGATTGAGCCGAAAGTGACCGACAAGGACGTCACCGCCGAGCTGGAGCACATCGCCGAGCACAGTGCGCGCTGGATTGAAGTGGAGCGCGAATCTAAAGACGGCGACCGTGTGACCATCGACTTTTCAGGTTCGGTGGACGGCGTGAAGTTTGACGGCGGAACCGCCGACAACTATGTGCTGGACTTAGGTTCCAACACCTTTATCGAAGGCTTCGAGCCTCAGCTGGTCGGTATGAAGATTGGCGAAGAAAAAGACGTCGTCGTCACCTTCCCTTCCGAATATCAGGCCGAAAATCTGGCGGGCAAGGAAGCGGTTTTCGCCTGCAAGATGAATAAGATTCAGGAAAAACAGCTGCCCAAGCTGGACGACGAATTTGCCAAGGATGTTTCGGAGTTCGAAACGCTTGATGAATACAAAAAAGACCTCAAAGCGCAGATGATGGTCAAAGCGGTTCAGGAAGCCAAGAACGAAACCGAAAACAATGTGATATCCGCGCTGGTCGAAAAGTGCAAAGTGGAAATCCCGGATGTCATGATTGACAACCAGATTGATTATCATATCAAGCAGTTTGAGTATCAGCTGATGTATCAGGGCTTGAACATTGACGGCTATCTGCAATACACCGGCATGACGCTGGACGACATGAAAGCCCAGTATAAAGAGTCGGCCGAAAACACCGTGAAAACCCAGCTGGTTCTGGATGCGGTTCTGGAAAAGGAAGGCATCACGGCGACCGATGCCGAGATCGATGCCGAGCTGGAAAAGACCGCGAAGCGCGTCAACAAAACACTGGAAGATTATAAAAAGGCCCTGCAGCCGCAGCAGCTGGAAAGCATCGGGACCAAAATCGCTTACGATAAGGTTATCGACATGCTGATTGCGAACGCCGATTTCGGCGCCAAAAAGAAAGACGAATAAAGCGTTAACAAACGGTAAATCCTGTTTGACTTTCCTTGACTATTAGTCTTTGGGACGTTAAGATGATGTAAATTTACTTTGATGAGGAGTTGACATTTATGAGTTTAGTACCAATGGTCGTTGAGCAAACCAATCAGGGCGAACGCTCTTATGATATATTCTCCCGCCTCTTAAAAGACAGGATTATATTCCTCGGCGGCCCAATTGATGATATTGAAGCGAATCTAATCGTTGCTCAGCTGATTTTTCTGGAAGCCGAAGACCCGGATAAGGATATTTTCCTTTACATCAACAGCCCGGGCGGGTCGGTGACCGCCGGCATGGCCATCTTTGATACCATGCAGTATATCAAGAGCGATGTTTCCACCATCTGCGTCGGCATTGCGGCCTCCATGGGCGCGTTTTTGCTGGCGGCAGGCGCAAAAGGCAAGCGTAAGCTTCTGCCGAATTCCGAAGTCATGATTCACCAGCCCTCGGGCGGTGCGCAAGGCCAGGCAACGGATATTCAAATCGTAGCCGACCATATCATGAGAACCAAAGAGAAAATGAATCGGATTTTATCCGAAAGAACCGGACAGAGTCTGGAAAAGATCACAAAGGACGTGGAAAGGGATTACTACATGACCGCCGAAGAAGCCTTGGCTTACGGCATCGTGGACGAAATTATTCCTGCACGCGGATAGGTGACGGGTAAACCATATGTCAAAATATTATGACGAAAAGAAGCATATCAAATGCTCGTTTTGCGGAAAACCGCAGGAACAGGTTCGGCGTATCATCGCTGGCCCTGGCGTTTACATCTGCAACGAGTGCATTGACCTCTGCGCCGAAATCATCGATGAAGACTTCCAGGAACTGACCGATATCGACCTCGCGGACATTCCAAAGCCGCAGCAGATTATGGACGTGTTAAACGACTACGTCATCGGCCAGAACGAGGCCAAAAAGACCTTGGCCGTGGCGGTCTATAACCACTACAAGCGCATTAATTCCGAAGTTTCCACCGATGATGTCGAGCTCCAGAAGAGTAACATCGTGATGCTCGGCCCCACCGGCAGCGGCAAGACCCTGCTGGCGCAGACTTTGGCGCGTATCTTGAATGTGCCTTTTGCCATGGCCGACGCCACCACCCTGACCGAAGCCGGTTATGTGGGTGAAGACGTTGAGAACATTCTGTTAAAGCTGATTCAGGCCGCCGACTTTGACGTGAAAAAAGCCGAACGCGGCATCATCTATATCGATGAGATTGATAAAATCGCCAGAAAGAGCGACAATCCCTCCATCACACGTGATGTGTCGGGCGAAGGCGTTCAGCAGGCGCTTTTAAAAATCATCGAAGGTACGGTGGCTTCTGTTCCCCCGCAGGGCGGACGCAAGCACCCGCATCAGGAATTTATCCAGATCGATACCAGCCACATTCTGTTCATCTGCGGCGGTGCCTTTAATGGTTTGGATAAAATCATCGAAAAGCGCATCGGCAAAAAAGCGATGGGATTCGGCGCAACCGTGCAGTCCAAATCCAGCAAAAATATCGGCGAACTGTTCGAACAAATTTTGCCCGAGGATTTGCTGAAATATGGGCTCATCCCGGAGTTTGTCGGCCGTGTGCCGGTCATCGCCACCCTGCAGAATCTGGACGAAGACGCGCTGATTCGCATCCTGACCGAGCCCAAAAACTCGCTGATTCGCCAGTATGCCAAGCTGATGGAGATGGACGGCGTAGAGCTGGAATTTGAGCCAGACGCTTTGACCGAAATCGCCAAGCAGGCGATTGAACGCAACACAGGCGCGCGCGGACTTCGCTCCATCATCGAAGCGACGCTGAAGGATATGATGTTTGATATCCCCTCCCGCGACGACATCAACAAGTGCATTATCACAAAGTCTTCGGTCTTAAAAGCCGAAGTACCGTTGCTCCTAAACGACCCCGAAGCCATGAAACGGCAGAAGGTCACTAAAAAGAAACCGACATTGAAGCACGACACCATCGAAACGGTTTCATGAATCCCTGAATAAAAAAATTAAGCTGTCCTCATCGGACAGCTTTTTTGTTTAAAGAAAACTTGAAGTTTTAATGTACTTTTGCGCCAATTGCCAGTAATGCTCGGCGTGTTTTTTGTGCTCTTCCTGCTGTTCCAACGTTCTTGGAATGATTTCACCTTTCAAGTATAATGAGTTGTCCGGTATTACCTTCTTGGGCGGCACAAGCGACCCGGCCGCAATCAGACAGTTGTTGCCGATAATCGCGCCGTCCAGCACGATAGCCCCGATACCGATAAGCGAATAATCGCCGATCAGGCAGGCGTGCAGGTTGACGTTGTGCCCGATTGTGACATAATCCCCAATCACCAGCCGTTTATCCGTATCGACATGCAGAACGCTTCCGTCCTGGATGTTGGTGTAGGCACCAATCACAATCTTGTTTTCGTCGCCGCGTACCACCGCGTTTGGCCATATGCTGACATGCGGCTGACACAGCACGTCGCCGATGACGCAGGCCGTGTAGTGCACATATTTTTGTCCTTTGAAATCCGGCGCCATGCCGTCAAATTCTTCAATCATTTTCTTCCTCCATCACCGACAGCGCTATGCCCAGTTCCACGCGTTTTCGCATCATCTCGCATTCCAGATGATTCGGTTTGTTGAAATCCCCGTTAGCGTGATACGCGTTAGCGATGCATCCGCCGCTGCAGTAATATTTCACCGCGCAGTCTGCGCAGTCCTCTTTGGTATAGATATGTGCGTCCCTGAATTTCTTTTGAAGCGCCAAATTGGTGACGCCGACGTCTACGTTTCCGATGATAAAGTCCTTATCCCCCGCAAACTGATGGCACGGATACAGGTTGCCGTCCGGATTCACCGCAAAGTACTCCACGCCCGCTCCGCATCCGCGCAGGCGTTTATTGAGGCATGGGCCGCCCGAAAGGTCGATGTTGAAGTGGAAAAAATGAAGTCCGCGTTTCTTGCGGTTCTCTTCCAAAAATGCCGCCAGTGCTTCGTATTCCTCAAATATCCTGGGTAAATCCGCTTCGGTCAGCGAAAGTTCTCCGCTGGTCACCACCGGTTCAATCGACACTTCCTTGAACCCCGCGTCATACATCGCAAGGACATCCTGGCTGAAATCAAGGTTCTTTTTTGTATAGGTTCCGCGGATATAGTATTCCTTACCCCCGCGTTTTTCGACGATTTTTTTTGCGGTTTCCAGCACACGGTCGTAGCTTGGGCCGTTGCCCGCGGTTAGTCGAATGCTGTCATGTATCTCTTTTCGTCCGTCCATGCTAATGACGATGTTCTTCATCTCGGCGTTGAAAAAGTCAATCATCTCATCGGTGACGAAGTAACCGTTGGTGGTCACAGTAAACCGAAATTTCTTTCCGGTCTCGGCTTCCCTGCCCCGCGCGTATGCGACGGTCTGCTTAATCACATCAAAGTTTAAGGTTGGCTCGCCACCGAAGAAATCCACTTCCAGATTGACTCTGTCCTGCGAATTCATTATTAAAAAA